>DUSC01000051.1 GCA_012842935.1 Hyphomicrobiales bacterium
GCTGCTCACCGAGCGTGGGCTGGGCGGCGACGGCGCCGACCTCGAGCGGCGCCTGTCGCGCTTCCGGACAGAACGCTCACCGCGGGCAACGGCCGCGCGCCAGCTTGCCGAACGTCTGGCGCGACAAGCGTCGAAGCGAGGCGCGGCGCCCGGCGAGCCGCCCTCCGCGGGGGCGCTGCTGGTGCACGCCTTCCCGGATCGCGTCGCCATGGCGCGCGGCGAACGCGGCCGCTTCGTGCTCGCCAAAGGCCGGGGCGCCATGGTCGACGCCGCCGACCCGCTCGCCGGCGAGACCTTCCTCGTCGTCGCCGACCTGCAGGGCAGGGCGCAGAACGCCCGCATCGCCGCAGCGGCACCGATCGGCGAGGCGGAACTACGCACCGCGCTCGGCGAGCGCATCACCAGAACGACGGAGACGGCCTTCGATCCGGCGCGCCGTACGGTGCGCGTGCGCGAGACGGCGCGGCTCGGCGCGATCCTGCTCTCCGAGCACATGCTCCCGGCTCCGACGGGCGCCGAGGCGGACCGGGCGATTTTGGAGGCGCTGAAGGCCCACGGCCTGTCGCTCCTGCCCTGGAGCCGCGAGGCGGCGGCGCTGCGCCACCGGCTCGCCTGGCTGCGCAAGGGTCTCGGCGAGCCGTGGCCGGACGTCTCCGACGCCGCGCTGGCCGCCTCGCTGGACGACTGGCTGCTGCCCTTCCTCTCGGGCGAGGCCTCGTTCGACCGGATCGACGGCAATGCCGTCCGCGAGGGCCTTATGTCGCTGGTACCGCACGACCTTCAACGCCGGATCGCCGCGCTCGCGCCGACGCATTTCGAGGCGCCCACGGGCAGCCGTGTGCCGATCGACTACGAAGGCGAGACGCCGACGCTGTCGATCCGCGTCCAGGAGCTGTTCGGCCTCGACGTGCATCCGTCCATTGCCGGCGGTACCGTGCCGCTGACGCTGGAGCTCCTGTCGCCGGCCCATCGTCCGATCCAGACGACCGGCGATCTGCCGCGCTTCTGGCGCGGCTCGTGGGCCGACGTCCGCGCCGACATGCGCGGCCGCTACCCCAAGCACGCATGGCCGGAAGATCCGATTCACGCCGAACCGACCAGCCGCGCGAGGCCGCGAACGAGATAGGGCTTTTCGCCCGCCATGCGGAGGCGCATAAGACCGCTATGCGCGAGACCCTCCTCCCCGACCCGAACATCTCCCGCCTGCGGCTGAACACGCTGATCCGCCTGCGCTGGCTGGCGATCGGGGGACAGAGCGCGACGGTGATCGCCGTCGCCTACTGGCTGGCGTTTCCCATGCCCGTGGGCGTGTGCTTCGCGCTGATCGCCCTGTCGGCCTGGCTCAACCTGTTCCTTGCGTTCCGCTATCCGGCGACGCACAGGCTGCGGCCCGCTGCGGCGATGGCGATCCTTCTCTTCGACGCCGCTCAACTCGCCGGCCTGCTCTACATGACCGGCGGGCTCACCAATCCGTTCTCCCTGCTGATGATCGTGCCGGTGGTCGTTTCCGCCACCTCGCTGCCGCTGCGCATGACCGGCCTGCTCGGGGCCTTCGCCATCGCCGCGACGACCCTGCTCGCCTTTCATCACGAGCCGCTGCCGTGGTTTGCCGGCGAGACGCTCGACATGCCGCCTCACTATATCGCCGGCATGTGGATGGCGGTGGTCTCCACGATCGCCTTCACCGCGGTCTACGCCTACCGGGTCGCCGAGGAGGCACGCCTGCTCGCCAACGCGCTGTCGGCCACCGAACTCGTACTGCAGCGCGAGCAGCATCTGTCCGCGCTCGACGGACTCGCGGCGGCGGCGGCGCACGAGCTCGGCACGCCGCTCGCCACGATCGCCCTGGTCGCCAAGGAGATGGAACGGTCGCTCGGCTCGGACCCGCGCTTCCAGGAGGACGTCACGCTGCTTCGCTCGCAGAGCGAGCGCTGCAAGGGCATCCTGAAGCGCCTGACCAGCCTTTCTGCCGAAAGCGAGACGCATCTCGCCCGACTGCCGCTGACCTCGCTCATCGAGGAGGTGGTCGCGCCGCATCGCGACTTCGGCATCACCATCCGGCTGGAGCCGGGCGAACGGATCGGCACCGAACCGGTGTGCCGCCGCAACCCCGGCGTTGCCTACGGCCTCGGCAACCTCGTCGAGAACGCCGTCGATTTCGCCCGCGAGACCGTCACCGTGCGCTGGCATTGGGACGACGAGACGGTCGGGCTGACGATCACCGACGACGGGCCGGGCTTCCCGCCGGACATCATCGACAGGATCGGCGAACCCTACATGTCGACGCGGCACGGCGCGGAGAAGGGCGGCGGCCTCGGGCTCGGACTGTTCATCGCCAAGACCCTTCTCGAGCGTTCCGGCGCCAAGCTCACGTTCGAGAACGCCTTCGTCCGGGGCCAGGGGGCCATCGTCGACATCGAATGGCCGCGCGAAGGTTTCGTCGATGTGGAACGGGGTATCTGATTTCCGGAGCCGAACTTGATCGATCGCGGTTTGGACTCTTCGCGGCAAATCAATGTATAGCGGGTCAGGGAGAAAAACGGGCGGAAAGACCAGATGACGACAGAAAGCGAAGGAACGCTTCCAAACCCAGGCGAAGGCGACAAGACCCTGTTGATCGTCGACGACGACAAGCCTTTCCTGGCAAGGCTCGCCCGCGCCATGGAAAGCCGGGGGTTCACGGTCGAGACGGCCGACAGCGTCGAGGAAGCCGTGGCCAAGGCGCGCGCCAGTCCCCCCGCCTACGCGGTGGTCGACATGCGGCTCGGCGACGGCAACGGGCTCGACGTGGTCGCCGCGATCCGCGAGAAGCGCGAGGATGCACGGACCGTCATCCTCACCGGCTACGGCAACATCGCGACCGCGGTGACGGCCGTGAAGCTCGGCGCCATCGACTACCTGTCGAAGCCGGCCGACGCCGACGACATCTTCGCGGCGCTGACGCGCACGGGGGAAACGCGCGCCGCACCGCCGGAAAACCCGATGTCGGCGGACCGGGTGCGCTGGGAACACATCCAGCGCGTCTACGAGATGTGCGACCGCAACGTTTCCGAGACGGCGCGCCGCCTCAACATGCATCGGCGCACCCTACAGCGCATCCTCGCCAAGCGCGCACCGCGCTAGGTCGCCCGACTTCTCAGCGGAACGCCCGGACCTTCTCCTCCGGGAGGACGGCGAGCTCGCGCCGGTCGGACGGCAGCGGCACGAAGGTGACGGCGAGTCCGCTCGGCCTCAGCGTGCAGAGCGCGAATCCGGCGCCGGCGACGGCGCGCAAGCCGCCGGAATAGAGCGGGTCGAAGCCGTTGTGCAGTCCGGTGCCTGTCACGACCGGCACGCCGTTCCACACCGCCACGCGGTCGACATGCACATGGCCGGCGAGGATGCCGGCGACGTTGCGGCCGCGGATCGCTGCGGCAAGCCGCGCCGACTCGTCCTCGCCGAGCGTCTCCCAGGGAAGCTGGCTCGCCCCGTCGAGCGCCGGCGCGTGGTGGACGACGATGATCTTGGCGAGGCCCGGATGACCGGTCAGCGCGTGCTCGAGGAAGACGAAATTTCCGTCGCCGAGTGCACCGCCGATGCGGCCCGGCACGCTGGAATCGAGCACGACGACGTGAACGCCCTCGATGACGGCCTCGTGGCAGTAGGGAGCCTCGAGATCGTGCGTCCGGTCGAGCATGCCCCGGTAGAAGCCGGGCCGCGTGTCATGGTTGCCGAGCGCATAGAGGAGCGGCAGGCCGATGCCGGCGAGCCGGGTGCGCAGGTAGCGGTAGCTGGCCACGTCGCCGTGGTTGGTCAGGTCGCCGGAGACGACGGCGAAGGCGGGCTTCTTTTCCATCGCCGCGATCATGGCGAGCATCTCGCCCAGCCTGGCGCCGGTGTCGGCCATGAGGTCGCCGTCGGCGAGCGCCGGGTCGGAGACGTGGAAATCGGTGAGGTGGAGGAAGGTCGTCACGGCGTCATTCCTGTCGACTCGATCAGCATGGCACCCGATAGCCGAGACGCAAGACGTTTCCGTGTCGGGGCGCGCCCGGCGTGGCTGCTGCGGTGGTCCCGCCACCCGCCCC
>DUSC01000052.1 GCA_012842935.1 Hyphomicrobiales bacterium
CGGATCGCCGAACTGGCCGCACCGATCGAGGAGTTGAAGAAGAAGGAGGTCGCGGAAACGACGGCCGCCATAGACGGCAGCCGGGAAGCCTGCCGCTCCCGCGAGTGCGAGATGGGCAATCTGATCACCGACGCCATGCTCGACCGCGTCAAGGGCCAGGGCGTCACCATCGCCATCCAGAACGGCGGCGGCATCCGCGCCTCGATCGACCAGGGCGTCGTTACCATGGGCGAGGTGCTCACGGTGCTGCCGTTCCAGAATACGCTGGCGACCTTCCAGATCGCGGGCAAGGACATCGTCGCCTCGCTGGAGGCCGGCGTCTCCGAGATCGAGGAAGGCAAAGGCAAGTTCCCGCAGGTCGCCGGCCTCAAATACACGCTCGACAGGTCGGTCAAGCCGAACGAGGGTCGTGTCAAGTCGGTCGAGGTGATGGAGGGCGACGCCTGGAAACCGATCGACCCGGAAAAGATCTATTCCGTGGTGACCAACAATTTCGTGCGCGCCGGCGGCGACGGATACAAGCTTTTCGCGGCTAATGCGCAGAACGCCTACGATTTCGGTCCCGGCCTCGAACAGGTCGTCGCCGACTACCTTGCCGCCAACCGCCCCTACACGCCGAAGATCGAAGGCCGCATCACGGAAATCGCGGCGGCAGAGCCTGCGGCCCCGGCGGAACCGGCGAAGCCCGCCGAAGCGGCCCCGGCTCCGACCGAGCCGGCCAAGCCGGCGGAGCCCGAAGTGAAGCTGCCGCCGCTGCCGGAAGGATCGGGCGACATCGCCGGCGAAGCGCCGAAGGTCGAGGCGGCCCCGGCTCCCGCCGAGCCAGCCAAACCGGCCGAAGCGGCGCCGGCTCCCGCCGAGCCGGCCAAACCGGCCGAGGCGGCCCCCGGCACCCATGTCGTCGTCGCCGGCGATACTTACTGGGACCTGGCGAAGAAGTATTACGGCGATGCCAGCAAGTGGCACCTGATAGCCGACGCCAATTCCGGCCTGCCGCCGAAGCGCCTACCGATCGGCATCACGCTGACCATCCCGCCGGCGAACTGATCGCCGCGTTATTCCCTCAGCAGGCCCGTCCGGTACCTC
Organism: Hyphomicrobiales bacterium; assembly: GCA_012842935.1. Taxonomy (GTDB): domain Bacteria; phylum Pseudomonadota; class Alphaproteobacteria; order Rhizobiales; family Rhizobiaceae; genus DUSC01. The sequence goes on from DUSC01000052.1 coordinate 1,087, forward strand.
CGGGCGGGCTTTTCGCATGAGTTGCGCGTGCGGCGAGAGGCAGCATTGCAATTCGGAACACGGTCCCTACCTAGCGGCGCAGCGAAGGAGCAGCAGATGAGCCTGACGACGACGATCGAGCGTGCCGCCGCCAAAGCACAAGGACCGCTTCCCGCCGGGCATCCCCGCATCCGCGCCGGGAAGATCGGCGTCCTGCTGGTCAATCTCGGCACGCCGGACGGCACGAGTTTCTGGCCGATGTGGCGCTACCTGCGGGAGTTCCTCTCCGACCGCCGCGTCATCGAGACCAGCCGGTTGATCTGGTTCCCGATCCTCTACGGTATCGTTCTGGTACGCCGCCCGACGCGCTCCGGCGCCAACTACGAGCGTATCTGGAACCGCGAGAGAAACGAATCGCCGCTGCTCACGGTGACCCGCTCGCAGGCCGAAAAGCTCGCTGCCGCACTCGCCGCCGAGCCTCGGCTGATCGTCGACTACGCCATGCGCTACGGCAACCCTTCCATCCCGAGCGCGGTGGCGCGTCTGAAGGAACAGGGCTGTGACCGGCTCGTCGTCTTTCCGCTTTATCCGCAGTACGCTGCGGCGACTACCGCAACGGTCTACGACAAGCTCTTCGACGCCCTGAAGACGATGCGCGACATGCCCACCATCCGCGGCGTTCCGCCCTATCATGACGAGCCGGTCTACATCGAAGCGCTGGCGCGCTCGATCGAGCGTCACCTCGCCGGACTCGACTTCGAGCCGGAGATCGTCGTCGCCTCGTACCACGGCATCCCGCAGTCCTATTTCGACGACGGCGATCCCTATCACTGCCACTGCCAGAAGACTTCCCGCCTGCTGCGCGAGCGGCTCGGCTGGGAGAAGGATCGGCTGATCACCACCTTCCAGTCGCGTTTCGGCCGGGCCGAGTGGATCAAGCCCTACACGGACGAGACGATCGAGAAGCTCGCCCGCGACGGCGTCCGGAAGATCGCCGTCATAAACCCCGGCTTCTCCGTGGACTGTCTGGAGACAATCGACGAGATCGACCGGGAAGTGCGCGAGACGTTCCTGCATGCGGGAGGCACCGACTTCTCGCATATTCCCTGTCTGAACGACGGCGACGATGGCATGGCGCTCATCGAGGAGCTCGTTCGCCGCGAACTCTCCGGCTGGATCTGAACGCATCCGATCCTGCCCGCACCCCGTCCCGACGCGTGATGCCGGGAACGTCGGCATTCGGGTGTCGGCCTGATTGTGTCCGCCACAATTCGCGCTTAAGTCTTCGTTGCCGGCAGATCGAAGCGCCGGGGGCCGACAGACGCATTGCGAGGGAGCGCCGACATGCCGCTAGCGGGTTTCGATATCATCATCATCGTCCTGGTCGTCCTGGTGCTCCTGGTGATCTTCACCGGCATCAAGACCGTGCCCCAGGGCTACAACTATACGGTCGAGCGCTTCGGCCGTTACACGCGCACGCTCACCCCGGGCCTCAACCTGATCATCCCCTTCATCGAACGCCTCGGCGCCAAGATGAACATGATGGAGCAGGTGCTCGACGTACCGACCCAGGAGGTCATCACCCGCGACAACGCCATCGTCGCGGTCGACGGCGTTGCCTTCTACCAGGTACTCAACGCACCGCAGGCCGCCTACCAGGTCTCCGGTCTCGAGAATGCCATCCTCAACCTGACCATGACCAACATCCGTTCGGTTATGGGCTCGATGGACCTCGACGAACTGCTTTCGAATCGCGACGCGATCAACGAGAAGCTGCTGCGCATCGTCGACGACGCCGCGAGTCCGTGGGGCATCAAGATGACCCGCGTCGAGATCAAGGACATCAACCCGCCGGCGAACCTGGTCGAATCGATGGCCAGGCAGATGATGGCCGAACGCGACAAGCGCGCGCAGATCCTCGCCGCCGAAGGACTGAAGCAGGCGCAGGTTCTGGAGGCGGAGGGTCGCAAGGAAGCCGCCTTCCGCGACGCCGAGGCGCGCGAGCGGGCGGCCGAGGCGGAGGCACGTGCCACGCAGGTGGTCTCCGAGGCGATCGCGAAAGGCGACGTGCAGGCGATCAACTACTTCGTCGCACAGAAATACACCGAGGCGCTGGCCAGGATCGGCTCGGCCGGCAACAGCAAGATAATCCTCATGCCGTTCGAGGCCTCCTCGCTGATCGGCTCGCTGGGCGGGATCGGCGCGATCGCCAGGGACGTCTTCGCAGACGGCCAGTCCGGTGCCCGCCCGGCCGCGCGGCCGCCGCGCGTCGGCCCCGAGCAGAACTGACGCGGTCGCGGGGAGAGCCACCATGCTGGCCAGCATCTTCTCCGAGCTCGGCCCCTGGAACTGGTTCGTGATCGGCTTCGCGCTGCTGGCGCTGGAGATCGTCGTTCCAGGCGTCTTCCTCCTGTGGATCGGCATCGCGGCGCTCGTCACAGGAGCGCTGTCGCTGCTGGTCTGGGACTGGCCGGTCTGGATCTGGCAGGTGCAGGTTCTCGTCTTTCTGGCCCTGTCGCTGGTCTCTGCCTTTGCCGGCAAGCAACTCATGGGAAACGGCGCCGAAAGCGACCTGCCGCTGCTCAACCGGCGCGCCGATCAGCTTGTCGGGCGCACCGCGACCCTCTCCGAGCCGATCGTGAACGGCTGGGGCCGCGTGCGAATCGACGACACGGTATGGAAGGTCAACGGGCCGGACCTGCCTGCTGGCACCATCGTGCGCGTCGTGTCGGCAAAGAACGGCGATCTGTCGGTGACCGCCGCTTAACCCGGCTTTTCGGCCGGGCGCCGGCAACTCCGCCTTGATGCTCTTCGCACCGGTGTCTCAGGCTACTCCGATCCTCAGGAGATCGTGGAGATGGACGATGCCGACCGGCCGGTCGTCCTCGACGACCACCAGGCTCGTGATCGCCGAGGCATTGACAAGCTGCAGCGCCGTCGCGGCCAGCGCGTCGGGACCGACCGTCTTCGGCGACCGCGTCATCACCTCGTCGACCGTGCGCGAGAGGAGCCCGTCGCCGATGTGACGGCGCAGGTCGCCGTCGGTGATGATGCCGGCAAGCCGACCGTCGGCGGCGGTCACCGCCACGCAGCCGAAACCCTTCTCGGAAATCCGGGAAATGGCCTCGCCCATCGGTGTGCCCGACACCACCAGCGGCACACGGTCGCCCACATGCATGATGTCGCGGATCCGTGTGAGGCTGGCGCCGAGCTGCCCGCCCGGATGAAGGGTGCGGAAGTGTTCCGGCGTGAAGCCGCGCGCCTCGAGCAGCGCCACGGCGAGCGCGTCGCCGGTGACGAGCTGCAGCATGGTCGACGTGGTTGGCGCAAGCCCGTGCGGGCAGGCCTCGGGCGCCCGCGGCAGCACCAGCGCCACTGTCGCCTCGCGCGCCAGCGTCGAGGTTTCGCCCGCGGTGATGGCGATCAGCGGGATCGAGAATCGGCGCGCATAGGCGACGATGCCCTTCAGTTCGAAGGTCTCGCCCGACCATGAAACGGCGACGATGGCGTCGTTTCTGGCGATCATGCCGAGGTCGCCGTGGTTGGCCTCGGCCGGATGGACGAAGAAGGCCGGAGTCCCGGTCGAAGCCAGCGTCGCGGCGATCTTGGAGCCGATGTGACCGCTCTTGCCGACGCCGGTAACGATAACGCGACCACTTATTCCCGAGATCACGCCGACCGCTTCGGCGAAGGGAGCCGACAGGCCGTCTTCCAGGGCCGCCTTCAGTGCGGCGAGGCCGGACAATTCCGTCTGGACCGTCCGCAGTGCAGACGCGATTGCGGCCGCGTGGTCGACCGGTTTTTTCAGGCCAGCATGCATGGCCAGCGATTAGCGCGTTCGCAGGTTGCTGTCCAATCCTAAGTCGATGCGCAGGACGATGACCGAAACCCTCCGTTAACCAACGCCGTTTACGGTTCGGTAAGGATGGGCGGCTTCGCCCTAAGCGCGATCAGGTAACCATGCCAGGAACCCACCCGGGCCTTCACCGAACAGCGCGCCGCCTCCTGTTACTGACGACGGGTGCGGCCGCGATGACGTTCGCGCAAACGGCGCTCGCGCAGCAGACGAGTGCGCTGCGCGGTCCGGTTTCCGAATCCCAGATGCTCCAGGAGTTGTTCTCGTCCGTGAAAGGAAGGAACGCGTCGCGGCAGCCGGCTTCGGCGCAGCAGGACGAAGGCATTCCGGCGCCGGTCTACGAACCGGTGAGCGCCGGCGCCGCACTGCCCGGAGACGAGCCGCAGCAAGGCGAAACGATCTTCGCCGGCAAGGCCAGGCCGGACGTTTTCGGCAACGCACCGCTGCCCGAAACGTCGCCCTCCCGCGCACCGTCGACCGCGCGTGCACGATCGGACCAGGCGCACGCCAAGGCTGCGCAGCCACCGCGGACCGCTGCGGAACGCAACGCGGAGAAACGCAACGAGAGCCTCGACGAAACACCGACGGGGACGACCCGTGCCGGGACGGTCGACAGCGAGGTGGATCTCGCCGTCGATCCCGGCGCGGAACGCGCCGAAGCCATCGAAGCGATCGACAGGACGGAGGACGCGGCTCCGTTCGCACCGGTCGGAATGCGTATCGGCACGTTCGTGCTCAAGCCTTCGCTGGAGACCGGACTGACCTGGACCTCCAATGCCAGCTACTCGGCGGCACGTTCACCGGCGCTGCTGTCGGAAACGACGTTGCGGCTCAACTTCGTCTCCGACTGGTCTCGTCATTCGGCGACCGTCGACGCCTACGGTACCTTCCGCAAGTCGATCTCGGGCGAATCGATCGACGAGAAGAAGGCCGGCATAGATGCGAGACTTAAGCTCGATCTCGCCGACGACTATGCGGCGCTGGTCGCTCTCGGCTACGCGCTGGGACCGGAATCCGCCTCGTCCCCGGTCGTCCTGACCGGCACGGTCGGTAGGCCGCTTCGCCAGACGCTGACGGGCAGCGCCGGTATCGAGAAGGAACTCGGCAAGTTCCGCTTCGCGCTCACCGCCAGCGCGGAGCGGGATGTCTACGGCGACGCCGAGCTTTCCGCCGGCGGCACGCTCTCGCAGAAGGACCGCAACATGACGCTGGCAACCGTGGCGCTGCGCGGCGGCTATGAGGTCTCACCGGCCCTGACGCCATTCGTCGAACTCACGGTCGGCAGGCGTGCCTACGACGAGAAGGTCGACAGCGGCGGTTACGAGCGCTCGACGAAACGCCTGGCGGCGCGGGCCGGGGTCGCGGTCGATCTGGGCGAGAAGCTGTCCGGCGAGGTCGCGGCGGGTTGGCTGGAAGAGCGCTTCGACGACGACAGACTGAAGCCGATCTCTGGCGCGACCGTCGATGCCAATCTGGCCTGGTCGCCGCTGCGCGGAACGATCGTAAACCTGACGGGATCGACGACCGTCGAGGGTGCCACGGCGGCCGGCGAGAGCGGATCGATCCTCTATTCGAGCGGCATCTCGATCCAGCGGGAGCTTCGCTCGAATCTCACCGGCAACCTCGCCTTCGGCGCCGCCTATCGCGACTATGTCGGCGTCGACGGTCACGACCTGACATTGAGTGCGGAGCTCGGCCTCACCTGGTGGCTGAACCGCTACGCCGGCATTACGGGACGCGCCCGCCATGAGACCCAGACGAGCACCATTTCCGGCCGCGGCTACACCGCCGACAGCGTGTTCCTCGGACTGAAGCTTCAGCGGTAGGAACCGGTCACGACGCCGAACGCCGACGAACCGGGCCGAAATCAGCGACCAGCCCCTCGATCAGGTCGGCAACCTTGGCACGCATGTCGGGGCGAGACAGCGCGAACGCGACGTTTGCCTCGACGAAGCCTTCCGGCGAGCCGCAGTCGAATGTCCGGCCGCGATAGTGAAAGCCGTAGAACTTCTGCTTGCGCGCCAGCTTGAGCATGCCGTCGGTGAGCTGGATCTCGTTGCCGGCGCCTCGCTCCTGATTTTCCAGGATCTTGAAGATCTCCGGCTGCAGGATGTAGCGGCCATTGATGAAGAGGTTCGACGGCGCGGTGCCCTTCTTCGGCTTCTCCACCATGCCGGTGATCTCGAAGCCGGTGTGGATGTTCGCCCCCTTGCCGACGATGCCGTATTTGTGCGCTTCTTCCGGATCGCACTCCTCGACGGCAATCACGTTGGTCCCCGTACGTTCGTAGAGCTCGACCATGCTCTTCATGCAGCCCTGGTCGGGAAGCGTGATCATGTCGGGCAGAAGCAGCGCGAAAGGCTCGTCGCCGACGATGTCGCGAGCGCACCAGACGGCATGCCCCAGGCCGAGCGGCTCCTGCTGACGAGTGAAACTGGTCTGCCCTGCCAGCGGCTGCAGCCGCTGCAGGCGGGCGAGCTGGTCGTCCTTGCCACGCTGCGCCAGCGTGTGGTTAAGCTCGAACTGGATGTCGAAGTGGTCTTCGATGACGGCCTTGTTGCGACCGGTGACGAAGATGAAGTGCTCGATTCCTGCTTCGCGCGCCTCATCCACCACATACTGGATCACCGGCCGGTCGACGACGGTCAGCATTTCCTTCGGCACGGCCTTGGTGGCGGGCAGGAAGCGGGTCCCCAGACCGGCGACGGGAAAGACTGCCTTGCGGACTTTCTTCATGTGCGGCGTTCCTGTTGCGATATCGTCCAGAGAGCTCCGGCGACATTTTCACGCCGAAATTGAAGAATATTCAACAAGGGCGTCCGGGCGGGAAAAACGTCAGTTCCCAGCGACCGGGCGGGTTAACGATATGGTAAACTGATTCCTAACCGGTTCGGCATCAAATGACCGTTTCAAGGAGAAATCAGGAGACATCGATGCCCGTCCGCAATACCGCTCGCCGTCTTGGAAACGTCCTTGCCGCTGGCCTGTCCCTGGCCGTTTTCTTCGTCGCCGACAAGGCGTCCGCCGACGCCGGCTTCCGTCAATGGGTGCAATCGTTCCGATCCACGGCCGTCAGCAGCGGGGTCTCCGCCAGCACCTTCGACCGCGCCTTCCGCGGCGTGACCGACATCGATCCGGAAGTCCTGGAAAAGGCCCGCTACCAGCCTGAATTCACCGCACCCGTCTGGGATTACTTCGACAATCGCGTCCACGAGCAGTCGATCGCGGTCGGAAGGCAGATGGCGCGCGAATGGAAGCCGTGGCTCGACCGCATCGAGAAGGCTTATGGCGTCGATCGCCACATCCTGCTGGCGATCTGGTCGATGGAATCGAACTACGGCGAGATCCTCAAGAACGACAAGGTGATGCGCAACGTCGTCCGCTCGCTCGCAACCCTCGCCTATGCCGACCAGAAGCGCGCCAAGTTCGCCCGGACCCAGCTGATTGCGGCCCTGAAGATCCTGCAGAGCGGCGACATCGACGAAAGCCACCTTACCGGTTCCTGGGCCGGCGCAATGGGCCACACGCAATTCATACCGACGAGTTACCAGGCCTATGCTGTCGATGCCGACGGCAACGGCAAGCGCGACATCTGGAACTCGGTTCCCGACGCCCTTGCCACCGCGGCCAACCTGCTGCGCAAGAACGGATGGCAGACCGGCAGGACCTGGGGCTACGAGGTATCACTCCCGTCCGGCAAGCTGCCCGGCGGCTCGCTCACCCTTTCCAAGTGGGAGAGCCTCGGTGTCCGCCGCGCCAACGGCAAGCCCTTCAAGAACGGCGGCGATAAGGCCGAACTGAAGGTGCCGGACGGCCGTGACGGTCCTGCGTTCCTCGCGACGAAGAACTTCTTCGTTCTCAAGGCTTACAACAACGCCGACAAGTACGCCCTGGCCGTCGGCCTGCTCGCCGACGAGATTGCCGGCTATGGCGGCCTCGTTCGCGACTGGAACCGGCCGTTCACGAAACTCACTTTCGCCGAGAAGCAGGAACTGCAGCAGCGGCTCTCCGCCTACGGCTACTACGACGGCAAGTTCGACGGAAAGATCGGCGAGGGCTCGCGCAAGGCGATCAAGGCATTCCAGGCACAGGCAGGCTTGACGCAGGATGGCCATCCCAGCATGGAAGTCCTCTCGCGGCTGCGCGGCGGATAAGGGGTAGATCGTTGGCGGCTAACAGCAAACCACGCGGCCCGGAGCCCGCTCGCCTCCTCCGCCTGATCCTGCTTTTCGCCGCAGCGTTGACGATCATCGCCGCGCCGGCCCTCGCGCAGGAACAGCGCAAGTCGCGCAATCTCTTCGAGTTCCTGTTCGGCGGCCCGGTGCGTTCCGAACAGCCGGCCACGCCCCCTGCCAAGAGCACGACACGCAAGAAGACGGTCCGGACCGAGCCTGCGGAAGCGCCTGTCGCGGCGGTCGAAAAAGCCGCCACGGCGCGGACGGTTCTCGTCGTCGGCGACTTCATGGCCAGCGGCCTGGCCGAGGGTTTGGCCACCGCTTTCGCCGCCAACCCCGACATCAAGGTGGTGGAGAAGGCGCGCGGCTCGTCCGGCTTCGTCCGCGACGACGTCTTTGACTGGCCGGGCGAGATCAGGGCGCTGATCGACGCCGAAAAGGCCGCGGCGGTGGTGGTCATGCTCGGCGCGAACGACCGGCAGCAGCTTCGCGCCGGGGACGTTCGCGAGCAGTTGCTGACTGAAGGCTGGACGAAGGAATACCGGGCGCGTACCGCCGCCTTCGCTGCAGCCGTCGCGGAAAGCAAGGTTCCCCTCGTCTGGGTCGGCCTGCCGGCTTTCAAGCAGAAGAAGATGCTCTCCGACATGATCGCCTTCAACGACCTCTACCGGCAGGCAGCGGAGCAGTCGGGCGGCATATTTGTCGATATCTGGGACGGCTTCGTGGACGAGAACGGCGCCTTCGTCTCGACAGGTCCCGACATCAACGGCCAACCCGTACGGCTGCGCAGCGACGACGGCATCAATCTCAGCCGCGCCGGCAAGCGCAAGGTTGCCTTCTATGTCGAGAAGCCCCTCTTCAAGGCTCTCGGCATACCCGGTGCTTCGGGAACGGTATTGCCGGCCGTAGCCGCGCTCCCGGACGCCGTGCAAGGTCCGGCACAGCCCGCCGACCTCGACCGCACCCCGCCGATCGCGCTCAGCGACCCGAATCTCGATGGCGGCCTGGAACTGCTTGGAGCATCGCCGAAACCGCCGATCGAAACCCGCACTGCGGCCGGCTTGCTTGCAGCGGAGGGGCTCGCACCCGAGCCTTCCCCCGGCCGCGCCGACGACTTCGGCGAGCGACCGCGACGGGCAGATGCGGTCGCCGACACGCGCGTCACGACTTCGGCGGTTGCCGACTAGGCCGGGACGAAGTCCGACCGGCCTGGGAGCGGATTCAGGCGCGCCGCTTGGGCGCGGAGATCTGCTTTGTGATGAGTGCCGCGACGGGCACGGCGAGCGCCGCGCCGACGATGGCAGCAATCAGGATCTGGGTACTGTCGAACCGGTTCATCGTCAGCAGGGCGATGATCAGGACGCCCATGAGCGTCGGTGCAGCGAGGACGTAGATGGCGCCAAAAAGCTTCAGCATGTCACGAACTCCGTCGGCTGGTGGCTTGACGCCACCGCAACGAAGATCGTGGCGCCTTCGAGCGCGCGCCTTGATCCATCTCAACCCGCATGCATTGCCAGCCGCTCAGCGCGGAAGGACCGACGTGCCCATCAAATGCTCGTCGATGGCGCGGGCCGCCTGGCGGCCTTCGCGGATCGCCCAGACCACCAGCGACTGGCCGCGGCGGACGTCGCCTGCGGCGAACAGCCCGTCGACATTCGTGCGATAGTCCCGGTCGTTGGCCTTGACGTTGATCGAGCGCCGCGCGTCGACGACCGTTTCGAGCCTGCCTTCCAGCTCGGCCATGATGCCGCCGGCGATGGGACCGGCGAAGCCGATCGCGACGAAGGCGAGGTCGGCGCGGATGACGAAATCCGTGCCCGGGATCGGCTTGCGCTTCTCGTCGACCTCGCAGCACTTGACGCCGACGAGCACGCCGTCCTCGCCGATGAACTCGAGCGTGGCAACCTGGAACTCCCGCTCGGCGCCTTCAGCCTGCGAGGACGAGGTACGCATCTTCGTCGCCCAGTAGGGCCATACCGAAAGCTTGTCTTCCTTCTCCGGGGGTTGCGGCCGGATATCGAGCTGGGTAACGCGGACTGCGCCCTGGCGGAACGCGGTGCCGACGCAGTCGGACGCCGTGTCCCCGCCGCCGACGACGACGACGTGCTTGCCGCCGGCGAGGATCGGTTCCGCGGGCCATGCGACCGACTGGATGTCTTCACCGCCGACGCGCTTGTTCTGCTGAACGAGATAAGGCATCGCGTCATGCACGCCGTGCAGCTCCGCGCCGGGGATGCCGGCCGGGCGCGGCGACTCGGAACCGCCGCAATAGAGCACGGCGTCGAACTCCGCGAGCAGATCGGCGACCTTCTTGTCGACGCCGACATTGATGCCGCAGTGGAACGTTACCCCTTCCCCCCGCATCTGATCGATGCGTCGGTCGATGTGGTGCTTCTCCATCTTGAAGTCGGGAATGCCGAAGCGCATCAGGCCGCCCGGCCGGCTCTCGCGCTCGAACACATGAACCTCGTGGCCGACCCGGCCGAGCTGTTGCGCCGCCGCCATGCCGGCCGGCCCCGAGCCGATGATCGCCACGCGCTTGCCCGTCTTCTTCTCGGGCGGAAAGGGCCGGATGAAGCCGGTCTCATACGCCTTGTCGGCAATGGCCTGCTCGATCGTCTTGATGGCGACGGGAATGTCCTCGAGGTTGAGCGTGCACGCCTCCTCGCAAGGCGCCGGACAGACGCGTCCCGTGAATTCCGGGAAGTTGTTGGTCGAATGAAGGTTGCGGATCGCGCCTTCCCAGTCGCCGTTGTAGACGAGGTCGTTCCAGTCCGGGATCTGGTTGTGGACCGGGCAACCCGTCGGGCCGTGGCAATAGGGAACGCCGCTGTCCATGCAGCGCGCGGCCTGCTTCTCGACCTCCTTGTCTGACATCGGCAGCGTGAACTCGCGGAAATGCCGGATGCGGTCGGAAGCCGGCTGGTACTTGTGCACCTGCCGGTCGATCTCGAGGAAGCCCGTTACCTTGCCCATGTAAGTCCCTCCGGACGCGAGGCCGCCGGCCGCTCGGGCGGCAGCCCCGTCACGATCGTCAAATGTTTCTACTCCGCAGCGACACCCATCCGGCTGCGCTCCATGTCGATCAGCGCCCGGCGGTATTCGACCGGCATCACCTTGCGGAACTTCGGCCGGTAATGCGCCCAGTCGTCGAGGATCGCCTTGGCGCGCGTCGAACCGGTGTAGTGCAGGTGGTTCGAGATGAGCTGGACCAGCCGCTCCTCGTCGTGGCGGGTCATGTCGCCCGACACATCGACACGGCCCTTGTGCGCGAGGTCGCCGCCATGGTGATGGAGCTTTTCGAGCATGTCGTCTTCCTCGGGGACCGGCTCGAGTTCGACCATCGCCATGTTGCAGCGCTCGGCGAAGTCGCCCTCCTCGTCGAGGACGTAGGCGACGCCGCCCGACATGCCCGCCGCGAAGTTGCGGCCGGTCTTGCCGATGACGACCACGACGCCCCCGGTCATGTACTCGCAGCCGTGGTCGCCGACGCCCTCGACCACCGCCACGGCGCCCGAATTGCGCACCGCGAAGCGCTCTCCCGCCACACCGCGGAAATAGCACTCGCCCTCGGTGGCGCCGTAGAGAACGGTATTGCCGACGATGATCGAGTCTTCCGGGACGATCCGGGCCGTTTCCGACGGCCGGATGACGATGCGGCCGCCCGAAAGGCCCTTGCCGACGTAGTCGTTGCCGTCGCCGATCAGTTCGAACGAGATGCCGCGCGCGAGGAAGGCGCCGAACGACTGTCCGGCGGTGCCGGTCAGCGTCACGGATATCGTGTCGTCGCGCAGACCCTTGTGGCGATAGCGCTTGGCCACCTCGCCGGACAGCATGGCGCCGGCCGAGCGGTCGGTGTTGCGGATCGGGAGTTCGATCCTGACCGGCTGCCGAGCATCGAGCGCCGGCGCCGCAAGCGCGATCAGCTTGCGATCGAGAATGTCGTCGATCGGATGCTTCTGGCGTTCGGTCCAGTGCATCGCCTCCCGCGGCGCATCCGGCTTGAAGAAGATCCGCGAGAAGTCGAGCCCGCGCGCCTTCCAGTGGTCGATCGCGGGCCGCTTCTCGAGAAGGTCGCTCTCGCCGACGATCTGGTCGAGGCGCGTGTAGCCCATCTGGGCCAGGAGCAGCCTGACCTCTTCCGCGAGGTAGAAGAAGAAGTTGATCACATGTTCCGGCGTGCCCTTGAAGCGCTTGCGCAGGACCGGATCCTGCGTCGCCACGCCCACCGGACAGGTGTTCAGATGGCACTTGCGCATCATGATGCAGCCGGCCGCGATGAGCGGAGCGGTCGAGAAGCCGAACTCGTCGGCGCCCAGCAAGGCCCCGATGACGACGTCCCGGCCCGTGCGCAAACCGCCGTCGACCTGCAGCGCGACCCGGCTGCGCAGCCCGTTGCGCACCAGCGTCTGATGGGTCTCGGCGAGGCCCATTTCCCACGGGCTGCCGGCGTGCTTCAGCGACGTCAGCGGTGAGGCACCGGTTCCGCCGTCGTAGCCGGAGATGGTGATGTGGTCGGCGCGTGCCTTGGCGACGCCCGCCGCAACCGTGCCGACGCCAACTTCCGAAACCAGCTTCACCGAGATGTCGGCCGCCGGGTTGACGTTCTTCAGGTCGTAGATCAGCTGGGCCAGATCCTCGATCGAATAGATGTCGTGGTGCGGCGGCGGCGAGATCAGGCCGACGCCGGGCGTCGAGTGCCGGGTCTTGGCGATGGTCGCGTCGACCTTGTGGCCGGGCAGCTGTCCGCCCTCGCCCGGCTTGGCGCCTTGCGCGATCTTGATCTGGATGACGTCCGAATTGACGAGATACTCCGTCGTCACGCCGAAACGGCCCGAGGCGACCTGCTTGATCGCCGAGCGCTCGGGGTTGGCCCCGCCGCCGGGCAGCGGCAGGTAGCGATCCGGCTCCTCGCCGCCCTCGCCGGTGTTCGACTTGCCGCCGATCGCGTTCATGGCCCGCGCCAGCGTGGTGTGCGCCTCGCGCGAGATCGAGCCGAACGACATTGCGCCGGTCGAGAAGCGCTTGACGATCTCTGCTGCCGGCTCGACCTCCTCGAGAGCGACCGGCGACCGGCCGCACTCCTCGGCGGTCTTGATGCGGAACAGGCCGCGGATCGTCTGGGCCTGGGCGGATTCGCTGTCGATCTGCCGAGAGTACTCCCTGAAGGTCTCCCACGAGCCCTTGCGAACGGCGTGCTGCAACGTCGCCACCGCGTCGGGCGACCATACGTGCGCCTCGCCGCGCATGCGGAACATGTACTCGCCACCGACGTCGAGCGCATTGCGCAGCACCGGATCGTCGCCGAAGGCATCGGCATGGCGGCGCACCGTCTCGGCGGCGATCTCCTCCAGCCCCACACCCTCAATGGTGGTGGCGGTACCGGTGAAGTACCGTTCCACAAAATCGCTCCTCAGACCCACGGCGTCGAAGATCTGCGCGCCGCAGTAGGACTGATAGGTCGAGATGCCCATCTTGGACATGACCTTCAGGATGCCCTTGCCGATCGACTTGATGTAGCGCGACACGATCTCCTGCGGATCGACCTCGGGAGGCATCTCGCCGCGCCGGTGCATGTCGAGGAGCGTGTCGAAGGCGAGATAGGGATTGATGGCCTCGGCGCCATAGCCGGCCAGGCAGCAGAAGTGGTGCACCTCGCGGGGCTCGCCCGATTCCACGACGAGGCCCACCGCGGTTCTCAGCCCCTTGCGGATGAGATGGTGGTGCACGGCCGCCGTCGCCAGCAAGGCGGGAATGGCGATACGGTCGGGTCCGACCTGGCGATCGGAGAGAATGATGATGTTGTAGCCGCCCGCGACCGCGGCCTCGGCGCGTTCGCACAGGCGGTCCAGCGCTCCCGGCATGCCGGCCGCCCCTTCGCCTGCCGCATAGGTGATGTCGATCGTCTTGGTGTCGAAGCGGTCTTCGGTGTGGCCGATCGACCGGATCTTCTCGAGGTCGCCGTTGGTCAGGATCGGCTGGCGCACCTCGAGCCGCTTGCGCCGCGAGGAGCCGACCAGATCGAAGATGTTCGGCCGCGGCCCGATGAACGACACCAGACTCATGACCAGTTCTTCCCGGATCGGATCGATCGGCGGGTTCGTCACCTGCGCGAAGTTCTGCTTGAAATAGGTGTAGAGCATCTTGGACTTGTCCGACATCGCCGATATCGGCGTGTCGGTGCCCATCGAGCCGACCGCTTCCTGTCCCGTCGTCGCCATCGGCGACATCAAGAGCTTCGTATCTTCCTGCGTGTAGCCGAATGCCTGCTGTCGATCGAGCAGCGATACGTCCTTGCGCAACGCCCGGGGCTCGACCGGCTTGAGATCCTCGAGGATCAGCTGGGTGTTGGCGAGCCAGGTCCTGTACGGGTGCCGCGAGGCGATCTCCGACTTGATCTCCTCGTCGGAGACGATGCGCCCCTTGTCGAGGTCGATCAGCAGCATCCGGCCGGGCTGGAGGCGCCACTTGCGCACGATCTGCTCCTCCGGGATGGCGAGGACCCCGGCCTCCGACGCCATGATGACGCGGTCGTCGTCGGTGACGATGTAGCGTGCCGGCCTCAGCCCGTTGCGGTCCAGCGTCGCGCCGATCTGGCGGCCATCGGTGAAAGCCACTGCCGCCGGACCGTCCCACGGCTCCATCAGGGCCGCATGGTATTCGTAGAAGGCCTTGCGGTCGGCATCCATCGACTTGTTGCCGGCCCACGCCTCGGGGATCAGCATCATCATCGCATGGCTGAGCGAGTAGCCGCCCTGGTAGAGGAATTCCAGCGCATTGTCGAAGCAGGCCGTGTCCGACTGACCCTCGTAGGAAATCGGCCAGAGCTTGGAGATGTCGTTGCCGAACAACTCGGAATCGACGGATGCCTGGCGAGCCGCCATCCAGTTCACGTTGCCGCGCAGCGTGTTGATCTCGCCGTTGTGCGCGACCATCCGGTACGGATGGGCGAGCTTCCACGAGGGGAAGGTGTTGGTCGAGAATCGCTGATGGACCAGGATAAGCGCCGACTCGAACTCGGGATCGCGGAGATCCTTGTAGTAGGCGCCGACCTGGTAGGCCAGGAACATGCCCTTGTAGACGATGGTTCGCGCCGACAACGAGACGATGTAGGCGCCGTTGTCCCGCCCCTGCGTCTCGCTGTAGATGCGACCGGAAATGACCTTGCGCAGGATATAGAGGCGCCGCTCGTAATCCTCGTCGGTCTCGATCGCCGCCGCGCGGCCGAGGAAGACCTGGCGGTGGACGGGTTCCGACGCCGCGATGTCTGGCGCCTTCGACAGCGACGAATTGTCGACCGGAACGTCGCGGAAGCCGAGCAGCGGCTGCCCTTCGGCCTGAGCAACTTCGGCCACGATCGCCTCGATGTGCGCGCGCAGTTGCGGATCGCGGGGCATGAAGATGTGGCCGACCGCATAGTGACCCGGCTGCGGCAGGTCGACGCCTTGCTTCGCCATCTCGCGACGGAAGAAGCGGTCCGGGATCTGAACCAGGACGCCGGCGCCGTCGCCCATCAGCGGATCGGCGCCGACCGCCCCGCGATGGGTAAGGTTTTCCAGCATCGCCAGCCCGTCCTCGACGATCTTGTGCGACTTCACGCCCTTCATCTGGGCGATGAAACCGACGCCGCAGGCATCGCGCTCGTTGCGCGGATCGTAGAGGCCGGCCGGAGCGGCCCTCACGGCGGCCGCTTTGGTCTGAACGGCCGGGTTCTGTCCCGTCGTCGCAGATGGCGTTCCGTCCGTCATCGTCCTTCCTCCGTGTCGCCCCTTCGGAGCATCGTGTCGCCTGCGCTTCGATCCGCCATACCCGCGTTTCGGCGCCGATTGGCTTCCGCTTCAGCCACGCTTCCGCGGAACCCGACCGGCACTCGACCTCCCGCGGGACCCGGTCGGCCAGGCGGGGTGCCTGGCCGCGACATTATAGGCCGGGACCGCACCGCTGTGGCCAAATTAAATAAGACAGCACTACTGTCCTATCTTTGTGTATGGCAGAAATGAACAGGGGCATCAAGATCGAAACACGAATTATTTAGGCGCGACAGCTCAGGAAATTGCCGCATCGGCCAGGCCGGCGAAATTATGTTGCGCAAGGCATGCCGGCAATCCCGCCGGGGGTCCGCCGAGGCCTGTCCGGAAACGTCGGCGCCGCCTCTTGAACAACACGCAGGAAAGGAGAATGGTCCGCCGCGGACGACCGCTCGAAGGGAACCCCCATACGATGATATTCGCCTCCGACAACTGGGCAGGCGCCCACCCGCAGATCGCTGCATCCCTTGCTGCACAGGCCACGGGCTATTCGCCCGCCTACGGCGCCAGCGACCTCGACCAGGCCGTCGGCGATCGATTCAGCATCCTGTTCGAACGCGAGGCGGCCGTTTTCTTCGTCGCTACGGGTACCGCGGCAAATGCGCTCTCGCTGGCGCTGGTGAATCGCCCCGGAGGCGTCGCCTTTGCCCACCGCGAAGCCCATATGCTGGTCGACGAATGCGGTGCGCCGGAGTACTTGACCGGCGGCGGGAGACTGGCGGCGGTCGACGGCGCTCTCGGCCGCATCGACCCGGCCCGCCTGGAACGGGCTATTTCCCGCTACGATCCGGATTTCGTTCACGGCGGCCGGCCCATGGCAGTGTCGATCACGCAGGCGACGGAAGTCGGAACCGTGTACGGGCTGGAGGATATCGCGGCGATCGCCGCCATCGCCTCACGCCATTCCCTGCCGCTCCACATGGACGGGGCGCGCTTCGCCAACGCATTGGTCTCCCTCGGGGCGACGCCGGCGGACATGACCTGGAAGAACGGCGTCGACATCGTCTCCTTCGGCGGAACGAAGAACGGATGCTGGTGCGCCGAGGCGATCGTCCTGTTCGACCTCGACAAGGCGCGCGAACTGGCCTTCATCCGCAAGCGTGCCGCCCATCTCTTCTCGAAGTCGCGTTTCATCGCGGCCCAGTTCGACGCCTATTTCCGCGACAATCTGTGGCTCGAAACCGCGCGGCACGCCAACGCGATGGCGCAAAGGCTTGCGGCGGCTTTTCGCGAAGGCCGGGCAACCCGCCTCGCCTGGGAACCCCAGGCCAACGAGGTGTTCGCCGTGTTCGAAACCGGCCTGGCCGACCAGCTCAGGAGCCACGGAGCGGTCTTCTATCCCTGGGAGGCGCCGGCCGGATGGGCAGAGGGGCACGGGGAAGGCGAGGCCCTCTACCGTTTCGTCACATCGTTCGCGACCACGTCAGACGAAATCGACCGCTTCGCCGCGCTCATCGCCTGACGGGAGGCGAAAAGCGGAACGGCGGCGCCTCTGGCGCCGCCGTCTGATCCTTTGCACTCCGTCCGGACTTTATGCGGCCTTCGCCTCGATCTGCTTTGCGGACTTGGCCGGAGCGGTCGTGATCGCGATCTTGCGGGGCTTCATCTCCTCGGGGATGTTCCGCTTGAGGTCGATATGAAGCAGCCCGTTCTTCAGCGTGGCACCGACGACCTCGACATGGTCGGCGAGCTGGAAGCGGCGCTCGAAGGCGCGCGCAGCAATCCCGCGGTAGAGCAGCTCCGATCCCTCGCTGGCGGAATCCTCCTTGCGCTCACCCTTCACGGTGAGCACGTTGCGGTGCGCCTCGATCGCGATGTCATCCTCGGAAAAGCCGGCGACGGCCATGCTGATGCGGTACGAATCCTCGCCGGTGCGCTCGATGTTGTAGGGCGGATAGCTCTGGCCGGCATCGGGCTGGCCAAGCGAGTCGAGCATGGAAAAGAGCCGGTCGAAACCGACGGTCGAGCGGTAGAGGGGGGAAAAGTCGACGTGACGCATGGTTCTGTTCTCCTTCAGAGCAACACCGATTCTTGCGTTTGGATGCAAGCGGAAACCCATGAGGCGTTTCCTGGTCATCCAGTGGCCCCGCCTGGGCGGCCACGCGGTTGATCTGGGCATCGACCGCGAGGATTTCAAGACCCGCTACCGTGACCTCCATGGCCTTCATGGCCGGCCGTCCCCTTCCGCGGACGATGAACGCGGGATGAACCCGGCCTTCGATCTCCGTTCAGCTTCACGGTGCTAGCTTTCCCTCGATGACGGCGGCCACGAAGTCGCAGCCGCAACGAAGTCGACCGGGTGTAAAGTCCCTTCCTCCCGGCTCGTCGGAGGACCGGGAGCCTGCGGGCTCCCGGTCTTCTTCGCCTCAGATGTCGGCGTTTTCCTTTGCTTTTCCGCCCGGCACTTCCTATCACCGGCGCGATCATCTTCGACCGTGGGACATGGACGACGCCTTCTTCGAGATACCGGGCAATCCCGCTCCCGACAGGGCGACCGTCGGCAACTTCATTGCTCGCGACGGCCGCCGGATCCGCTACGCGCTGTTCCGTGCCACCGGCCGTCCGGCCAGGGGCACGGTCGTCCTTCTGCACGGCCGCAACGAATTCATCGAGAAATACTTCGAGACCACCCGCGATCTCACCGGGCGCGGCTTCACGGTGGCCACGCTTGACTGGCGCGGCCAGGGCGGGTCCGAGCGGCTCCTGCGCAACCGCGACAAGGGCTATATCGACGATTTCGGCGAGTACGTTCGCGATCTCGAGCAGTTCTTCGAGGAAACGGTACTGCCGGACTGCCGCGGGCCGTATTTCGTCCTCGGCCACTCGACCGGTTCCCTGGTTGCGCTGCTTGCCGCCCCCGACCTGATCAATCGCGTCAATCGGATGCTGCTTTGCGCCCCCCTGCTCGGGCTGGAAGGGCTGCCGTTCTCGATGGATTCCCTTCGCCGCCTTGCCGGGCTGCTCTACGGTCTCGGTTTGGGCAGCATGTATCTTGCCGGCGGCCCGCGGCCCAGCGAAACGAAGCCGTTCGCCACCAACAAGCTGACGACGGATCCCCGACGCTATGCGCGCAACGCGCAACTCTGCGAGACCCACCCCCATCTCGCGCTCGGCGGGCCGACCGTGGCCTGGATCCGCGCCGCCTGCATTGCCATCGAGCGGGTCGAGGACCCCGATTTCATGTCGCGGATCCAGATCCCCATCCTGTTCGTCGCCGCCGGAGCCGATGAAGTCGTTTCGACGCGGGCGACCGAAGCCTATGCACGTGTACTCAAGACCGGTTCGCTGCTGACCATCGATGGCGCCCGCCACGAGATCTGGCAGGAATCCGATCTCTACCGCGAGCAGCTCCTTGCCGCCTTCGACGCCTTCATACCGGGTTCCGAGCCGACGGTGTGACGCCCGGCCGCTCAGCCGCGCAGGCGCTCCATCGCAGCGGCGTGCAGTTCCGGCGTGGCCGCGGCGAGGATGTCGCCGCCCGGCTCGGCCGGCCCGCCCTCGAATGTCGTGACCACGCCCCCGGCCCTTTCGATGATCGGGATCAAGCCGACAATGTCGTAAGACTGCAATCCCGGATCGGCGACGATGTCGACCGTGCCGGCTGCTATCATGGCGAAGGCGTAACAATCCGTGCCGTAGCGAGCCAGGCGGACCATCCTCTCCAGCTCGTCGTAGCGGTTGCGCGCCACGCCCCGGAACAGCGCCGGGGTCGTCGTGAACAGCGTCGCTTCGGACAACGACGTGGTCTTGCGCGTGGTCAGCCGGCGGTCGCCGCCCGGTCCTTCGTAGAACGCGCCCCGAGCGTCGGCATAGAAGAGTTCCCCGGTGAATGGCTGGGACATCAGGCCAGCCACCGCGTCGCCGTCGATGGTGAGCCCGACGAGGGTCCCCCACACCGGCAGCCCCGAGATGAAGGCCCGCGTGCCGTCGATCGGATCGATCACCCAGACGTGGCTGGCCCCGTGGTTCTCGCGACCGTGCTCCTCGCCGAGGATGCCGTGATCGGGGAATCTCTCCTTGATGACCGCCCGGATCGCGCGTTCGGCTTCGCGGTCGGCCTCCGTTACCGGATCGAAGCCGCCCGCTTCCTTGTTGGCAACCTCGCCGCGCTGCCGGAACCGGGGCAATGTCTCGGCCGCCGCCGCCCGGGCGATCCGTCTCATGAACTCGGGTTCTATGTTCAATCAGGCCTCCTGATCAGAAGTTATGCAATCCGATTTGTTGCACAAATGTCACGCATGTATACAGATTGCACGATGTTCGCATGATCGGGCTCCTGCGATTCGCCATGCCCCTTGACATTTGTGCGATGCACAATAGGCTCGATGTCGGACAGGTTTCCTGTCCTGCCCTCCTTGGGCGTTTCCTCCCTAGACTTCGACCGCGTCGTGCGAACGATGCGGTCTTTTTTTGGCCCAGGGGAGCGCCTTGGACCTGATCCCGGAATTGCGGGCCGCCTACTCGGCAGCGAGCGGATGGATGTGGACGTGGTGCTCGGGCATCGCCATCAGATCTGCAGCGAAACGGGTGAGGTCGGCAGCCAGCGCGTCGAAACCCGCGGTCTTCTGAAGCGTCCTTTCGTTCATGTAAAGCCCGCGGTTGATCTCGATCTGGATCGCATGCATCGCCCGGCCTGGTCGTCCGTAGTGTTCGGTGATGAACCCCCCGGCATAGGGCTTGTTGTGGGCTACCGTATAGCCCATGGCGACGAGCAGTCCTATGGCGTGTTCCGTGATCGCCGCAGAAGCGGACGTGCCGAAACGGTCGCCGACGATCAGGTCGGGGCGCACGCCGGTCTCGCCGACACGCACGCTGGCCGGCATCGAATGACAGTCGACGAGCACGGCGGCGCCGAAGCGGGCGTGAGTGAGTGCCAGCAGCCGCTTCAGGCACGCGTGATAGGGTTTGTAGAGCGACTCGATGCGGTCGTACGCTTCCGCAAGCGGCAGCCGCCCGGCATAGATTTCGAGGCCTTCCCCGACCAGTCGCGGAATGGTCCCGAGGCCGCCGGCCACCCGGGCCGACCGCGCATTGGCTTGGGGCGGCAACGGCTCGGCAAACATCCGCGGATCGAGTTCGAGCGGCTCGCGGTTCACGTCGAGATAGGCCCGCGGAAAATTCGCCGCGAGCAGGGGCGCGCCGAGCATGACGGCGCCGCCGAACAGCTCGTCGACATAGCAGTCCTCCGAGCGCCGGATCGCGAGCGCGTCGAGGCGCGTCATGGCGAGGAACCGCGCCGGGTAATGGCGGCCGCTGTGCGGCGAGTTGAAGACGAAAGGCACGCGCTGCTCGGCCGCGGACCGCACCTCGAAGGGCCGGATGCAGGCGAAGTCGGCGGCGCAGGTCATCGATTCTGAAGGGCGGCACGGCGGAATTGCATACCGCGACCCTGCCATTGCCGCCCGTGCCTGTCCAGTCTCGGCCGTGGCCATGCGGCGCCTCTCCGAGCCCCGATCTCGCGAAGCGTTCACTTGATATTTACCGGCGACCGTTCATATACGCGATGGTTAACGGGTCGTCGCGCGAGCGGGCCCGTACGCAGTCGGACGGGACAACATGGCACGAATTCTCCTCGCGGAAGACGACGACGACATGCGCCGGTTCCTGGTCAAGGCGCTGGAGCGCGCGGGATACGACGTCAGTGACTTCGACAACGGCGCGAGCGCCTACGAGCGGCTGCGCGAAGAGCCTTTTTCGCTTCTCCTGACCGACATCGTCATGCCCGAGATGGACGGCATCGAACTCGCCCGCCGCGCCACCGAGATCGATCCCGATCTGAAGGTGATGTTCATCACCGGCTTCGCGGCGGTCGCTCTCAACCCCGATTCCAAGGCGCCCAGGGACGCCAAGGTGCTGTCGAAACCGTTCCATCTGCGCGATCTCGTCAACGAGGTCGAAAAGATGCTGCGCGCCGCCTGACGGCCGGACCGCACGGCGTGCCGGCGTCTTTTCCGGTTTGCTCGCCACTATTGACGCGTCGAGACAAAAATGGTGTATGCGCGGCCACGGATGGGCGTGTAGCTCAGCGGGAGAGCACTACGTTGACATCGTAGGGGTCACAGGTTCAATCCCTGTCACGCCCACCATCCAGTCCCTAGTTCTCACCTCGTTTCTGCGGCGCACCCAATGGTGCCGCAATAACAGGCGCTTGCGCGCAGGGTCGTGCTGGTTGGAGCGAGACCCGACCTGGTTGAATCGGGTTTCCCAAATCGGCACTGAGGTGATTCAAGCTGTCTGCCGGGTTGGAGGCCAGCAGCCATGTCGAAAGCTCTGTCGGTCGATCTTCGGGAACGTGCGGTGGCTGCGGTGCGGGCGGGCGCGACGCATCGGGAGGCGGCCGAGCGGTTCGGTGTGAGTGCTGCCAGCGTGAGCCGCTGGCAGGTTCTGGAGCGCGAACAGGGTGAGGTTCGGCCCAAGGCGCTGGGCGGCGACCGCAAGTCGGCTCGCATCGACGCCCACAAGGAGACCATCCTCGAAGCCCTCGGCCCCGAAGCCGATCGTTCGATCGAGGAGACCCGTCTCGTGCTGAAGGAACAGGGCCTCTCGTTCAGCTTCGAAGCGCTCCACCGCTTCTTCAAGCGGCACGCCATCACACGCAAAAAAGACCGCGCACGCTGCCGAGCAGGACCGTCCCGACATCGTGAAGCGGCGGCAGGCC
>DUSC01000053.1 GCA_012842935.1 Hyphomicrobiales bacterium
CTCAGGAAGGCCGCCGCCAGAACCATCGACGAACTCTGGTCGGTCGTCGCCGATTGTCTCTCCGCCTTCACCCCTGAGGAATGCCAGAACTATTTCGAGGCCGCCGGATATGACCCCGAATAAGTCGAATCTGCTCTAGTTCCGCCGACATCCGCGAGGCGCCGGCGAGCCCACCTCGCCGACCCGCACCGATGTCGCGACGGCGGCGGGCGCGGGTCGATTTCGCGAAAGCGGCGGCGCACGGCGATGCGATGCTCGCGCCACCGTTCCGCGCGCTGCGCGCCGCCCCGTTCCCTCCTCGTCATCAGGAAGCGTCAGAATGACCGCCAAGCGCCCCGAACTGATCTTCGTCCACGAACCGGAGGACGCCTGCCGGACGCGGCTGATCGCGGAGGGCTTCGCGGCGCGGCATGCCGACGAGATCGCCTCCTACCTCGCCCAGTCGACCGACATCGCGCCGGAACTCGACGAGATCGGCGAAGCGTGCGCGGCGCGCGACATCGCCTTCCTGCCCGTCGCGCTCGACGACGCGGCGGCCGCGATCGCCGCGCGGCGCCCGGGCGAGGCGCTGGTGTGGACGATCAGCGACGGCATCGCCTATTTCCGCGGCGGCGCCGCGCCGGCACTCGCCCGTCTCGCCGGGCTGGGCACGATCGGGTCGGACGATTCGCTGTTCGCGCTCTGCCAGGACAAGTTCCGTTCCGGCGCGGTGCTGCGCGCGCTCGGCCTTCCGGTTCCGGAAGCCGGGCTTCTTCGCGACGGGCGCTGGATCGTCCCCGCCCCGCGATCGGCTTCCGGACTGTTCGTCAAGCCGAACCGGCTCGGCGCCAAGATCGGCATCTGGACCGATTCGCACGCGGCGGATGCCGACGCGGCGCTGGCGCTCGGCCGACGCATCCACGCCGCCTACCGCGACGACGCGGTGGTGCAACCCTATGTGCCGGGCCGCAACGTGCGCGCCAGCTTCCTCGGCGTCGAGCGCGACGCCGGGGCGGAGGCGCTCGGCGTCTATTTCGTCGATTCCGGCAGCGATTTCCAGACGATGGCCGACAGCCTCGCGCTCTACGGCGAAACCGGCGCGGCGGCGAAGGCGGAAGGGCTCTATTCCGAGCCGGAGCTGGCCGCGGTCGCCGACAGCCAGCCGGGCGCAGACCGCGCGATCCGCGCGATCGCCGCCCGGCTGATCGACGGGCTCGGCCTGCGCGACGTGTTCTCCATGGATCTGAGAGTCGCGGCGGACGATACCGTCCACCTGATCGAATTCGAGGTGTGCCCCGGCCTGCCCTGCTTCGATTTCCGCGCCTACTGCCGGCGGCACTGGGGCATGAGCCTCGCCGAGGCGATCGCGGCGACCGCGGCGGCGCGGTTCGAGGGGCGCTGACGGCGGCGGGCTCAGCCCGGCGACATTTCCGGCGCGTCGTCGAAGTCGAGGATGCCGGCAACGTGGCCGCGCAGCCAGACGCTGGCGGCGTCGCGGTCCATGCGGCGGTGCCAGTACATGGTCACTTCCATCGACGGCGAATCGAAGGGCGGCATGTACGTGTCGAGGCCGAGCTGGTCGGCGACCAGCCGGGCGAAGCGCACCGGCAGGCTGCCGATCAGGTCGCTGCCGGCGACGGCGAGCGCCACCGCCTGGAAGTGCGGCACCGTCATGACGATGCGCCGCCGCAGGCCGAGGCGCGCGAGCGCCGGCTCGATGGTTCCGGCCTTCGTGCCGTCGGCGGACCGCAGCACGTGCGGCACGGCGCAGAAGGCCTCGAGCGGGATTTGCGCGCCGGGCGCGACGCCGGCCGCCGCAAGCAGCGGGTGGCCCCGCCGCGCCACGCAGACGAGCCAGGAACTGAAAAGGCGCCGGCTGGCGATCCATTCCGGCGTCTCCAGCTTGCGGTCGACGACGAGATCGGCGCGGCCCTCGCCGAGCAGCGCCAGGGCGCCGCTCGACGGCGCATCGACCATCTGGAAAGTCGCCGACGGCGCCAGAGGGCTCAGCCGCTCGGCGAGCCGCGGCATGAGCAGCGTCGAGAAGTAGTCGGAGCCGACCATCACGAAGGACTGCGTCGCGGTCGCCGGATCGAAGGTCGTGGCGGCGGAGAGCGCATCCTCGACGCGGGCGAGCGCCTCGCGCACGACCGACTGGAGTTCGACCGCGCGCGCGGTCGGCAGCATGCGGTTGCCGTCGCGCACGAACAGCTCGTCGCCGAGCGCGTGGCGCAGCCGGCTGAGCGCGGAACTCACCGCCGGCTGCGACAGGCCGATGCGCTCGCCGGCCTTCACCGTGCTCAGTTCGAGCATCATGGCGTCGAAGACGCGCAGGAGGTTCAGGTCGAAGGAGGCGAAATTCACGAGACGAATAGCCGGGATACGAACATTCGATTTCCACGCAGCGAGGCCTCGGCCTAGGTTGGCACAGCGCTGCAGCGTCGCGAACCTAGCGAAACCAAGCAACAAAGGAAACCGCCATGAACATCGCGGCAAGTCCCGTCCGCGCGCCCCGGCGCGCCGTGTGGATGGGCACGGACTACTCCATCACCATGGGCACCTACGAAAGCGGCGGCCTGATCGGCGTCTTCGTCTCCACCGTACCCGCCCGCGGCGGGCCGCCCGTCCACGTCCACCACAACGAGGACGAGGTGATCCACGTGCTGGAAGGAAGCTACGAGTTCTGGCTGGACGGAGAGATCATCCCCGTCCCGGCCGGACAATCGATCTTCCTGCCGCGTGGTGTGCCGCACACATTCCGCGTCGCCGGCGACACGCCGGGCCGGAACCTCACCATCCTGACGCCCGGCGGCATGGAGGACTTCTTCGTCGAGGCGGCGGCGCGCGACCTGCGCATACCGGACCACATGGCGGACGTCGTCGAACTCGGCGGCCGCTACGGCCTCGAGTTCCGCGGCCCCGCCGACTGGAGCGCGGCCTCCGCCGCGCGCTGAAACGGAAGACCCCGCCGGATCGCTCCGGCGGGGTCCTTCTTCACTGCTTTCGCGTTGCGTCGGCCGATCAGTTGCCGCGGCTCTTCAGCGCCGCGCCGAGGATGTCGCCGAGCGACGCGCCGGAGTCGGTCGAGCCGTACTGGGCGACGGCCTCCTTCTCCTCGGCGATCTCGAGCGCCTTGATCGACACCTGCACCTTGCGCGCCTTCTTGTCGTAGGCGAGCACGCGGGCATCGACCTTCTGACCGATGGTGAAGCGCTCGGGGCGCTGCTCGTCGCGGTCGCGCGACAGGTCGGAGCGCTTGATGAAGCTGTCCAGGCCGCTCTCGACGAGCCGGACCTCGATGCCGCCATCCTTCACGCCGGTGACCTCGCAGGTGACGACGGCGTTCTTGCGCAGCTCGCCCGATGCCGCGGCGTCGCCGGCGGCGTCACGCTGCAGCTGCTTGATGCCGAGCGAGATGCGCTCCTTTTCGATGTCGACGTCCAGCACCTGGGCCTTGACCACGTCGCCGCGGTTGTAGGTCTCGATCGCCTTTTCGCCCGGCCGGTTCCAGTCGAGGTCGGAGAGGTGGACCATGCCGTCGACGTCGCCGTCGAGGCCGATGAACAGGCCGAACTCGGTCTTGTTCTTGACCTCGCCCTCGATGACCGACCCCACCGGGTGGTTGCGGGCGAAGGCCTCCCACGGATTCTCGAGCGTCTGCTTGAGGCCGAGCGAGATGCGGCGCTTGGCCGGATCGACCTCGAGCACCACCACGTCGACTTCCTGCGAGGTCGACAGGATCTTGCCCGGATGGACGTTCTTCTTCGTCCAGGACATCTCCGAGACGTGAATCAGCCCCTCGATGCCCGGCTCCAGCTCGACGAACGCGCCGTAGTCGGTGATGTTGGTGACGGTGCCGCGGATCTTCTTGCCGATCGGGAACTTGGTGCCGATGTCGCCCCACGGATCCGACTCGAGCTGCTTCATGCCGAGCGAGATGCGGTGGGTCTCCTGGTTGATGCGGATGATCTGCACCTTGACCGTCTGGCCGATGTTGAGGATCTCGGTCGGGTGGTTGACGCGGCGCCATGCCATGTCGGTGACATGCAGCAGACCGTCGATGCCGCCGAGATCGACGAACGCGCCGTAGTCGGTGATGTTCTTGACGACGCCCTCGACCACCTGGCCTTCCTCGAGGTTCTGCACGATCTCAGAGCGCTGCTCGGCGCGGCTCTCCTCGAGCACGGTGCGGCGCGACACGACGATGTTGCCGCGACGGCGATCCATCTTGAGGATCTCGAAGGGCTGCGGGTTGTGCATGAGCGGGGTGACGTCGCGGATCGGACGGATGTCGACCTGCGAACGCGGCAGGAAGGCCACGGCGCCGTCGAGATCGACCGTGAAGCCGCCCTTGACCTGGTTGAAGATGACGCCTTCGACGCGCTCGCCCTTGTTGAACTTCTCCTCGAGGCGGACCCAGCTCTCTTCGCGGCGGGCCTTCTCGCGGCTGAGCATGGCCTCGCCCAGCGCGTTCTCGATGCGCTCGACGTAGACCTCGACCGTGTCGCCGACCTTCAGCTGGCCGTCCTTGGCCTTGGCGCCGAATTCCTTCAGCGGAACGCGCCCTTCGACCTTCAGGCCGACGTCGATGATCGCCATGTCCTTCTCGATGGCGGTGATCACGCCCTTGACGACCTGCCCCTCACCGGAGTGGCCGTCGGAAAAGGATTCTTCGAGAAGCGCGGCGAATTCGTCGCGCGAGGGATTTGCTTGTGACATTGATGCTCCTGGGTGCGCCCCGATCGTTCTGCGGGGCGGGCGCCGTGGTTCGCGTTGCGCTTGCCTGGACTGCATTCCGGACCAATGGGCCCATTGCCGCGGTCGCGGCGTTCCGGCGCAAGAAGAATGCTGTCAGGCGGGTTCACGGCCCGAACCGGCTTCAGTTCCCTCGCCGATTGGCGCGGGAAAACCCCGGTCAGGCCTTGCCTCGCGCGTCGAGAACACGATCGACGATGTCCTTCGCCGCGAGAAACGCGGCCTCTATATCCATTTCCGACGTGTCGAGCAAGTGCGCGTCGGCTGCCGGCCTGAGCGGGCTGTCGGCGCGGCCGATGTCGCGCTCGTCGCGGCGACGGATGTCGTCGAGGATACGCTCGAACTCGGCCGTGCCGCCGCGCGCCTCGATCTCGGCGAGGCGGCGGCGGGCGCGGACCTCCGCCGAAGCGGTGACGTAGAGCTTCACGTCGGCGTCGGGGCAGACGACGGTGCCGATGTCGCGGCCGTCGAGCACGGAACCGGGCAGCCGGCGGGCGAAGGCACGCTGCTTGTCGACGAGGATGCGGCGGACCGCCGGAATGACCGCCACGCGCGAGGCCGCCTCGCCGACGGCGTGCGCAGAGAGCGCCTCGCGGTCCAGCCTGGAAAGGTCGACGGCCCGTGCCGCCTCGATCGCGGCGCCTTCGTCGTCGAGCGCCGCGCCTTCGGCGAGGATGCGATGGGCCACGGCGCGGTAGGTCAGGCCGGTGTCGAGGAGATGCAACCGGAAGTGGTCGGCGAGCCGACGCGCCATGGTGCCCTTGCCGGCTCCGGCCGGCCCGTCGATGGCGATGACGAAAGGCGCGGCCGCCGCCCCGCCGGAGACGCCGCCGCTCACAGGCTGCCGATCCGCTCGACGAGAAGGGCGAAGAACCCGTCGGCGTCGATGTCGCGCATTACCATGGCGTTCTTCGGCCGCTTCGTCACGCCCCACCAGTCGACGACGGTCATGCCCATGGTCAGTTCCGATGCGATCTCGACCGAGACGTTGCACTCGCGGCCGCTAAACAGGTCCGGCTTCAGGAGCCAGGCGATCACGCAGGGATCGTGCAGCGGGCCGCCGTCGGTCCCGTATTTCGCCTCGTCGAAACGCTCGAAGAATTCGAGCATTTCCGCCGTGGCGACTCCGACCCGCGTGCCGAGATCGCGGAAGGCGGCAATGCGCCTGCCGGTGGTCAACGCCTTGTGAGTGACGTCGAGAGGCATCATGACGATGGGCACGCCGGACCTGAAGACGATGTCGGCGGCGTGCGGATCGACGTAGATGTTGAATTCGGCGGCCGGCGTGGTGTTGCCGCCCTCGAAGAAGCCGCCGCCCATGAGCACGATCTGCCTGATCCGCGGCGCGATCCTCGGTTCGCGGATCAGCGCCAGCGCGATGTTGGTCAGCGGGCCGAGCGGGCACAGCGTGACGGTGCCGGCCTCCTCCGCCATCAGCGTCTCGACGATGAAATCGACCGCGTGCCCGTCGCACAGCCGCATCTTCGGTTCGGGGAGGTCGGGGCCGTTGAGGCCGGTCTTGCCATGGACCGCCTCGGCCGTCACCAGCGGCCGCACCAGCGGCCGGACCGCCCCGGCGTAGACCCGGGTCTCTGGCCTGCCCGCCAGTTCACAGATTTTCCGCGCGTTCTTCTCGGTCAGGCGCAGCGGCACGTTGCCGGCGACGGCCGTGATTCCGAGCACCTCGATTTCGGGGCTGCCCAGGGCGAGGAGGATCGCCACTGCGTCGTCCTGACCGGGATCGGTGTCGATGATTATCCTGTGGCTCGTCGTCATGCGCTTTCCCGTCCGGCGATGTTTTTCAGAGGCTTGAAGTTCAAATCGCGGCGGACCATATCAGGACCAGCGGGACGAACGCCATCCGGGTCCGTCCCCATTTTCGTCGCTCCGAGGAGGACAGAAATGACACGCATGACGCCCTTTTCGAGCCCGCTCCTGCTCGGCTTCGACACCATGGAGAAGACGCTGGAGCGCCTCGCCAAATCGGGCGATTCCTACCCGCCCTACAACATCGAGCGCCTGAGAGGTGCCGAGGGCAAGGCGGACCGACTGCGGATCACGCTCGCCGTCGCCGGCTTTTCCGAAAACGACCTCGAGGTCGCGACCGAGGAGAACCAGCTGGTCGTACGCGGGCGCCAGACCGACGACACCGAGCGGGAGTTCCTGCATCGCGGCATCGCCGCACGCCAGTTCCAGCGATCCTTCGTCCTGGCCGACGGCATGCGCGTGATCGGCGCGGAACTGAAGAACGGTCTGCTGGCGATCGACCTGGAACGGCCGGAGCCGGAACGGCTGGTACGAAAAATAAACATATCGGTGAAAGACTGAATGTCCGGTTTGTCTGAACCGGCGGCTCTACAGCGGGTCGGTCCCGAGGGACGTCCCGCAAAAAGGAGGCTTGAATGACTGAGAACGAACCCAGACTGACGGTCAGCGAAGCCCAGCTCGCCCATCTCGGCGAGGGCCAGGTCGCCTACCTGCGCAAGGTGACGAGCGACGACATACGCGGCCGCTTCCCCGGCCTCGAAGGCATCGCACCGGGACTGGAACTGTGGGCACTGTTTGCCGCCAACGGCCGGCCGATCCTCTTGTCCGACGCCCGCGAACGCGCCATCGCCGGCGCCTTCGAGAACGAACTGGTTCCCGTCAGCATCCACTGACGGTGCAGAAGCCGCGCCGCGGGCGGAGCCACGGCCGCCCGGTCCGGCGCGGCATCAGGAAAGCGGCGGACGCCTCAGGCAGCGTGTGACGCCGGCGTTTCCGACAGAAGGGCATGAATGGCGGCCGGGTCGCGAGTCCCGCGGATCTTGGCCACGGTGTCGGCGTCGCGCAGCACACGCGCTATGCGCGACAGCGCCTTCAGGTGATCGGCTCCCGCCCCTTCCGGAGCCAGCAGCAGGAAGACGAGATCGACCGGCTGGTCGTCGAGCGCCTCGAAGTCGACCGGCGCGTCGAGCCGGGCAAACACGCCGGTGATGCGCTTCACGCCGGGCAGCTTCCCGTGAGGAATGGCGATCCCGTTGCCGACCCCGGTCGAGCCGAGACGCTCGCGCTGGAGGATCGTGTCAAACACTTCCCGCTCGGGAAGCCCGGTGATCGCGGCCGCCTTTTCCGAGAGGAGCTGCAGAAGCTGCTTCTTGGAATTCGCCTTCAAGGCCGGCAGGATCGCCGAAGCCTCGATCAGATCGCTGAGATCCATTTATCGCATCCTTTGCGTTCCGCTGTCCCGCCGCCCGAGCCCTTGCGCTCCGGCCTGGAAAGGGATTTGAACCGCTACGCGTTCGTGGACTTCACGGCCGACGGATCGATCCAGCCGATGTTTCCATCGGCGCGTCGGTAGACGATGTTGACCCGGTCGCTTCCGGCGTTGCGGAAGACGAAAACCGGGCTCTCCTTGGTATCGAGTTCGATGACGGCGCTGGCCACAGACATCGTCCTGAGCGACATGGTCGATTCCGCCACGATCGCAGGCGCGTAGTCCTCCGGCACCTCCTCATCCTCGTCGGCGACGGGCGCCATCACCCGGTAGGATACGTCGATCGGCTCGTTGCCCGCGCTGGTCGTGTGCGACTTGAGGCGACGCTTGTAGCGGCGCAGGCGCTTCTCGAGGCGATCGGCC
>DUSC01000054.1 GCA_012842935.1 Hyphomicrobiales bacterium
CCGGTGACCGTGCTATCGAACCTACGCGTCGATAGTTCCTGCCGGCGCGTGACGGACCTTTCCCACCGATGCCGCTCCCGCCGCTGCCTCCGGATCAACGGGCAAAGCCCCGCCACTTCGAGTTGCGGATCTCCTTGATCTTCGCCTTCCTGTTCATCCCGCAGGGCGTACATCTGCCGTTCTTCCCGGTGTGGCTGGAATCGAAAGGCTACGACGCCGCGCAGATCGCCCTGATCCTGTCGCTGCCGATGTTCCTGCGCGTCGTCACCACGCCCTTTGTCACCGCGTTCGCAGACCGCGCGCGCGATCGCGCCAACATTCTCATCGCACTGGTCGCTGTCGCGCTGGCGCTGGCCACCGGCTACCTGCTGTTCGACGGCTACGCGGCGGTCCTCGCCATCTCGATCCTTCTTGCCGTCGCCTGGACGCCGCATTCGCCCCTGACCGATTCGCTGGCGCTTTCCGGCGTGCGGCGCTTCGGCTCCAACTATGCGCGCATGCGCATCTGGGGCTCGACCGCTTTCCTGTTCGCCAATCTCGCCGGCGGCGTCATCGTCTCCCGCGCCGGCGCGGCGATCGTGCCGTTCCTCATCGTCGCCGGCCTTGCCGGCACGCTCGTCGCAGCCGCCGCCGCGCCGAGGCTGGGCCGGCCCCGACTGGCCTCGCCCCTCTCGGCCACCGACCTGCCGGCGGCGCCGTCTCTGATGAGCCGGCACTTCCTGCCGCTGGTCGGCGGCGCGGGGCTCATCACCTCGAGCCACGCGTTCCTCTACGGCTTCTCGTCGATCTACTGGAAATCGCTCGGCATCGCGGAGTCGACTGTGGGCATCCTGTGGGCCTGGAGCGTGATCTGCGAGGTCGGCCTGTTTCTCGTGTTCGCACGCCTGTTCGGCCACCTGAGCGCCACCGCGCTGATCTCCGTCTCCGGCACCTTCGCCGTCCTTCGCTGGCTCGCCTTTCCGCTGGTCTGGCCATCCGGCTTCGGCGTGCCGGGCTTCTTCGCCGTCCAGGCGCTGCATGCCTTCTCCACCGGCATGATGCTCATCGCCGTGCAGAAACTCATCGCCGAATCCGTCCCCGAGGAGCGTACCGGCGCCGCGCAGGGCATCGCCTTCTTCGCCAACGGCATGTCGATGGCGCTGTTCACCCTCGCTTCGGGGCCGCTCTACGACCGTTTCGGCGCGGGAGGCTTCCTCGCCATGGCCGCGGTGGCGGCGGTCGGGCTTACTTTGGTCGCCTCGGCGAGGCGTTCAGCCCCATAGGTCGGGACGGGGCGGCAAGACCATGGAACCCTCGTAGTCGAGCCCGGGTTCGCGGTCGCGGGCGAGCAGAAGCGGGCCGTCGAGATCGACGTAGTCGGCGTCCTGGGCGAGCAGGACCGCCGGCGCCATCGCCAGCGACGTCCCAACCATGCAGCCGACCATCACCGAAAGGCCGAGCGCACGCGCCTTCTCGCGCATCCTGATCGCCTCGGTGAGGCCGCCGGCCTTGTCGAGCTTGATGTTCACGGCGTCATAGAGGCCGGCGAGCGCCTCGAGGTCTTCCGACGTGTGCACGCTCTCGTCGGCACAGACGGGCACCGGATGCGGGAACGAGGCGAGAGCGTCGTCGCGGCCGGCGGGCAGGGGCTGCTCCACCAGTGCAACGCCGATCCGGGCGCATTCCTCGAGGAGCGGCAGGACGGTGTCTTCCGTCCAGCCCTCGTTGGCGTCGAGAACGATGCGGCTTTGCGGCGCAGCCGAGACGACGGCACGCACACGCTCCATGTCGCCGTCGCCGCCGACCTTGACCTTGAGCAGCGGCCGGCGGGCGTTGGCTCGCGCCTGGTTTGCCATGGATTGCGGGTCGCCGAGCGACAGCGTGTAGGCGGTGACGAGAGGAATCGGCGCTCCCGCACAGACAAGGCGCCATGCGGGAGTGGCGGACACCTTGGCTTCGAGGTCCCAGAGGGCGCAGTCGACGGCATTGCGCGCAGCGCCTGCCGGCATGGTCCGGCGCAGTTCCTCCCGCGTCATTCCGGCCGCGATCCGGGGTGCGATCGCGTCGATCGCCGCGAGGACGCCTTCCACCGTCTCCCCATAGCGGCGGTAGGGCACGCACTCGCCGCGCCCGGCGCGCGTTCCCTCGGTCACCGTGCAGGTGACCACCTCCGCCTCGGTCTTCGAGCCGCGCGAGATGGTGAACGTCCCGGCGATGGGAAAACGTTCGGAAAGGGCGGTGAGCCGGCGCTCCATGCGTGGTATCCCGTCGCGGTGCAGTCGCGCCTTTCACGGTTCCGTGCAGACATGAAAGGCTTTAAGTTCCCGCCCATGATCACGAACACCGAAGCCATTGCAACCGCCGAAGACGTTCCCGCTACCGTCGAGGTGGTCCGCGACGGAGCGACCGCGACGGTGGCGCCGGTCGGCGACTGGCTGACGCGCACGATCGCCCCGATCGATCAGCCGCTCAGAGAGATCGAAGCCGATTCCGGCGCCCGCGAGGTCATCGTCGATCTGTCGCGCCTGGGCCGCATCGACACCGGCGGTGCCTGGGTCATCGAGCGCCTGGCGACCAGGGTGAGGGAGCGGGGTGGCAGGGCCGAGATCCGCGAGGTCCCGCAGGCCGCTGCGACCCTGCTGCGCGAGGTCGCGCCGGCGGCACGGCCCGAGGAAGCGGTCCGGAAGAAGCGGCGCGGGATCGACTGGCTGCGGCCGCTCGAACTCACGGGCATTGCGGTCAGCGAATCGGCCAACGATTTCCTCAGGGTGATGAACATCCTCGGCGCCACGTTCTACGGCCCCCAGATGAAGGTCGGGCGCGGCAGGGTGCTGGGTGTCGCGGCATTCGTCCACCAGATCGATCGCGCCTGCGTTTCCGCGGCGCCGATCGTCATCCTGATCAGCGTCATCATCGGTGCCATCATTGCCCAGCAGGCGGCCTATCAGCTGCGCTACTTCGGTGCGGAGATGCTGGTCATCGACTTCGTATCCGTGCTCGTCCTGCGCGAACTCGGCGTGCTCCTCACCGCGATCCTCATCGCCGGACGCTCCGGCAGCGCGATCACCGCCGAGATCGGCGCGATGAAGATGCGCGAGGAGGTGGACGCGCTGAAGGTGATGGGCCTGAATCCGATCGGCGTCCTGGTGTTCCCGCGCCTCGTTGCTCTGATGGTCGGCATGCCGCTCCTGACGATCGCCGCCGAATTCGCCTCGCTGGCGGGCGCGATCGTCGTTGCGTGGTTCTATTCGGACATCACGCCGGCGGCGTTCCTGACCCGGTTGCGCGGCTTCGTCGACATGCCGACCGTGGTCATCGGCGTCATCAAGGCGCCATTCATGGGACTGATCATCGGCGTCATCGCCGCAGCGGAGGGATTGAGCGTGCACGGCAGTACCGAATCGCTCGGCCGGCACGTCACGGCTGCAGTCGTGAAGTCGATTTTCGTCGTCATCGTCGCCGACGGCCTGTTCGCCATGTTCTATGCCGCGGTCGTCGATTGATGGCAGCCGTGGAAGCCGCACCGCCGCTGCTGGGTGCCGCGCGCGACGTCGTCCTGCGCGCCATCGACGTCAGCGTCTCCTTCGGCGAGACGAAAGTGCTCGACCGCCTGAACCTCGATTTGGTGCGCGGCGAGATTCTCGGATTCGTGGGTGCGTCGGGGGCCGGCAAGTCGGTGCTGATGCGTGCCATCCTCGGCCTGAGTCCGATGCAGTCGGGACGCATCGAGATGTTCGGCCGGGACGCCTTCGGCCGCTCCGACGCCGAGCGGCGGCAGATCGACCTGCGCACGGGCGTGCTGTTCCAGCACGGCGCGCTCTTCTCCTCGCTGACGGTGAAGGAAAACATCCAGATTCCCATGCGGGAGTACCTCGACCTGCCGCGGCCCTTGATGGACGAACTCGCCCGCCTGAAGCTCGAGCTGGTCGGCCTGCCGCGATCGGCCGCGGACAAATTTCCGGCCGAATTGTCCGGCGGGATGATCAAGCGCGCCGGCCTTGCTCGGGCCCTGGCTCTCGACCCCGAGATCGTCTTCCTCGACGAGCCGACTTCGGGACTCGACCCGATCGGCGCCGCCGACTTCGATTCGCTCGTTGCCAATCTGCGCGACACGATGGGGCTGACGGTCTATATGGTGACGCACGACCTCGACAGCCTCTACACGGTCTGCGACCGGGTAGCCGTGCTCGGCGAAAAACGCGTTCTCGTTGAGGGGACGATCGACGAACTGCTCGCGTTCGATCATCCCTGGGTGAAATCCTACTTCCGGGGCAAGCGCGCACGCGCCATCGACCGGGATCGGAGCTGAGGCCTTTCTGCGATGGAAACCCGAGCCAACTACATCGTCGTGGGCGTGTTCGCCTTCATCGCGCTGTTGGCCGGTTTCGGCTTCGTCTACTGGATCGACCAGTATTCCAAGATCGGCGAGGCGGCGTTCCTGCGCATCCGCGTGCCCGGATCGGCCGCAGGACTCGACCGAGGCAGCCTTGTCCTGTTCAACGGCGTCCGCATCGGCCAGATCGACAGCGTCTATCTCGACCTCAACGATCCGACGATCGCCATCGCCGACGCCACCGTCGACCGGTCGATCGCCCCGATCACGCTGTCGACCCGCGCCGACATTGCCGCTGCAGGGCTGACGGGCGGTGCCGTCGTCGAACTTCGCGGTGGCGCGCCGGGCGAGCCGAGCCTCTTCGACGATGCCGAACGGAAGGGTGAGGTGGCTGTGATCGTCGCGAACCCCTCGGCGGTGACGAACCTGCTGCAGACCGCGCAGGACATCTTCGTCCGCGTCGAAAAGGTTCTCGGCGAACTCGAGACCTTCGTCGGCGACGCACGCGGACCGCTGACGGCGACCGTCGAGAACGCGCAGAAGTTTTCCGAAGCGCTGGCCCGGAATGCCGACGGCGTGGACAAGTTCCTCGAAAGTGTCGCGAAGCTCTCGGAGGAACTCGCCGGGGTCTCGGGCAAGCTCGACAGCACCCTGACCGCGGCCGAGGACCTGTTGAGGTCGGTCGACCGCGACAAGGTCGCCGCGGTCGTCGCCAATGTCGAGGAGATCACGGCGAATCTCAAGCAGAGCAGCGCGGAAATGGACGGGCTGATGGAAGGCGTGAAGACGGCGGTCGCCTCCGTCAACGACTTCGCGGCAAATGCCAACCGGACGCTCGCCAAGGTCGACGGCATCGTCGAAGGCGTCGATCCGGCAACGATCAGGACCGCGATCACCGATATCGGCGAGGCCAGCCGCAACGCAAACAGGGTGGTCGAGGACGTGTCGAAGGTCACCAGCCGCTTCGGCCAAAGGGCGGAGGACATCGACAAGATCATCTCGGATGCGGGCCAGATCGCGGAACGTATCAACCAGGCGTCGGTGCGGGTCGACGGGGTTCTGGCAAAGCTCGATTCGCTGCTCGGCTCGGGCGAGGCCGAAGGGGTGATGACCGAGGCCAGCGCCACGCTGAAGGAGTTCCGCAAGGTGG
Source organism: Hyphomicrobiales bacterium (assembly GCA_012842935.1). Classification (GTDB taxonomy): domain Bacteria; phylum Pseudomonadota; class Alphaproteobacteria; order Rhizobiales; family Rhizobiaceae; genus DUSC01. The sequence goes on from DUSC01000054.1 coordinate 5,463, forward strand.
CCGAAACGCTTAACGCCCGGATGGGAACGATCGCGGACGGTCTGGCGCGGTTCTCCGGGCAAGGGTTGCGCGACGTCGAGGCTCTGATCGGCGAGAGCCGCCGGGCGGTCGCGCGCATCGAACAGGCGATCACGAACATCGAGCGAAATCCACAGCGACTGCTTACCGGCGGAGAAGGTACGATCCGCCAGTATGACGGACGGGCGCGGCGTTGAACCGCCGTTGACTTTGGCCGGCGACCGCCGCAAGAACTCGCACAGGATGCAGCGTCTCAGCGGGATGGCAGATGAGGACCGGCGCGTGACCGACCGGAGAGTCTGGGTGACCGGCGTGGCGGCGTTCGCGTTACTCCTGCACGGCTGTGCGGGATTGCCCGGCGTCGGTCCCGCGCCGCTCGATACCTACGAACTGTCCGCGCCGACGCACGAGACCGGCGTTCATCGAAGGCGCACGCAGATCCTGATCGCCGAGCCTTCCGCGCTGAAGGCGCTGGACAGCGAGAACATCGTCGTCCGGCCGGCTCCGGGCGCCATCGAGTACCTGAAGGGCGCGCAGTGGGCAGACCGCCTGCCCAAGGTCGTGCAGGCGCGGCTCGCCGAGGCGTTCCAGAAATCGGGCGCGTTCGCCGGGGTCGGCAGGCCCGGCGAGGGGCTGGCCATCGATTATCAGGTCATCGTCGAAATCCGCGGCTTCGAGGTTGCCGTCGGTAGCGACGACCGGGCGCGTGTCGAATTCTTCGTCAAGATCCTCAACGACCGCAACGGCGTGGTGCGCGCCTCGCGCACCTTCGAAGCCGTCTCGCCGGTGTCCGGAAGCGGGAATGCCGCCTATGTCGGCGCGCTCGACCGCGCGTTCGGCGATGCCGCCGCGCAGATGGTCGTGTGGGTCGCCTCGGCGACCTGAAGCTCGGCCCGCCGCGTCCTTCGATCGACGCCTCGTCCCTGACCCGAACCGCTGCGGATCGCGGCGATCGCCGTCGCTGCGTTGCGGCGCTCGACGCGGCGGCCGGCGGCAGGTCTGCAACGAAAAAGGCGGGTCGCCCCGCCTTTTCGCCGTGCCGTGCCGATGGCAAAAGCCGTCAGCGCAGCCGCCCGCTCGCATGGGCGAGCATCGTGTAGACCTTGCCCGTGTCCGACGTCAGATAGGTTTGCGTCATCACGTTCTCGCGGTCGTTGCGGCCGACGTCGCGCAGCAGCTTCTCGAAGTCCTCGCAATAGCGGTCGACAGCGGAACGGAACTCGGCCTCGGCCTGGTACTTGCGGCGCACCTCGTCGAAGGTCTGCTGGCCCTTCAGCGTGTACAGGCGGCGCGTGAAGACGTTCTTCTCGCCGCGCCGGTAGCGATCCCACAACTCGATCGCGGCGTCGTGGTCGATGGCTCGCGCGATGTCGACGGACAGCGAATTGAGCGATTCCGCGGGGTTCGACGGCGATCGCTGGGCGCGGGGCCGCCCGGTTTCCGGCGCGATCGTCTCCTCGCGGGACGCGCCGCGCAGCAGGTCACTCACCCAGCCTGCCTGGGCGCCGCCTTGTTCGCGGGGCCGTGCGGGCTCGATCGGGCCGCGAAGCGCCGGCTCCGGCCGCCGTTCGGGAGCAGGCGGGGCGGCACGCTGGGGGGCGAGCCGGGGAGCGGATACGGGCGTGGTCGCGGTCGTCCGGACCGGACCGCGCTCGCCCACGTCCGTGGTGCGTCCCGTACGGGCGACGATGTCGGAAAGCTCCTTCAGGGCGTTGATCTGTTCGGTCACGGCGCGGCGAATGGCTGTCGTCGATTCCTTGGCCTCGACCGGCATGTCGACGATGCCGCGCTTCAGCTCGGCGCGCGTTTCCTCGAGTTCCGCGCGTATGGAGTTCGCGGTCCGCCGCATATCCTCGGTGGCATCGGCGAAACGTTTCGTCGCGGCATCGACGACTTCGGTGATCGCCCCGCGAATCCGCTCGGCCGTCTCCAGGGTCCGTCCCTCGGCACCTTCCAGCGCCCGCCCGACGAGACCCTCGAAGGACTTCATCACCCGCTCGAGATCCTCCGACTTCTTCACCAGGCCGACGGCCAGGTCTTCGAGGGCGGACTGCCGCTCGAGCGTGTGCTCGAGGTTGCTTTGCGCGGAGGTCAGCAGGTCGGAGGCACTCGCGAGGACGCGGCTGTGTTCGTCGAAGCGGGTGGCGATCGATGCGACCTCGCGCAGCGTTGCCGACGAAAGCTCCGTCAGGCGCTGCGTGTTCTGGTCGACCAGCCGGGCCGAACTCGAGAAGGTCTGAGCGGCCCGCTCGGTGCTCGTCGCGAAGGCACGCGTGCTCTGCGACAGGCGCTCGTCGACACCCGACAGGTTTTCCGAAGCCAGTTCGATCAGCTCGCTCAACTGGCGATTGGAGACGGTGAGGCGCTCGATCAGGTCGGCAACACCTTCGGCGAGGCTTGAGCGGGCCTTGCCGACGGCGTTGAGCGTTTCGGCGGTGCGGTTGGCGATGGCGGAAATGAAGGCGGCGTTCTCGGCGCGCAACTGTTCCGTCGCCTTGCCCGTCGCTTCCTCCATCGCCCGCTGCAGTTCGCCGCCGCCCTGGGCGAAACGCTCGACCAGTGGCCGCGCCGTCTCGTCGAGGATCTGCGCAATCTCGGCGGACCGCGCGGCGAGCATGGCGTTCAGTTCGCGCGTGTTGACGCCGATCGTGCGGGCCGCCTCGTTGGTGCTCTGGCCGATATGCTGGCCGACCGAGCTGAACGTGTCGGCGATCACGTTGGCGCGCGCGACCAGCTGGGATTCGGCCGCGGCGATCTGCTCGTCGAGCTTCTGGCCCATCGATTCGGCACCGCGAACGAGTCTGTCCTCGGCCGCAGCGATCTGCGAACCGACGCGCTCGGCGACGGACTCGGCACCTTCCGCAAGCTTGTCGTTGGCGCTGGCGATGGCGTTCTCGATCAGGCGCGCATGGGATTCCAGTTCGACCGCGGCCTGGCGCGTACGCATCGCGATCCGCTGTTCGGTGTCGGCAAAGGCATTGGCGACGTCGGCGGCGTGGGCGCCGATGGTCGCCGCACTCTCGGCGACGCGGGCCGTGAGTTCGCGATCGGCCGTCTCGAAGATGCGGCCCATTTCGCGAGCGCGCTGCTCCAGCGCCTCTGAGGTCTGCCCGATGCGGGCGGCGATGCGCTCGTCGGCGCTCTCGAAGACACGGCCGACTTCCTGGGCGCGCTGCTCCAGCGCCCTGGCCGTCTCTTCGACGCGGGCGGCGATGCGTTCGTCGGCATTCTCGAACACGCGGCCGATCTCGATCGCGCGGCCTGCCAAGGACTTTGCGGTCTCGCTGATGCGTGCGGCGATCTTCTCGTCGGCGGTCTCGAAGATCGCGCCGATTTCGGCGGCGCGACCCGACAGACGATCGGCCGTCAGCTCCACGCGCGCGGCGATCTGCCGGTCGGCGTTCTCGAAAACGCCACCGATCTCGGCAGCGCGGGCGGCCAGACTGTCGGCGAGGTTGGCCACCCGCTCGGAAAGTTGCTCGTCCGCCTTGTCGAAGCTGTGCACGACGCGATCGGCATAGGTTTCGAGCCGTCCGGTGCCGTCGGCAATGCGCGCGGCCAGCCGGTCGTCCGCGGCATCGAACAAGCCCCCGAGCTCGGCGGCACGCGAGGCCAGCGCCCGCGCAGCCTCGTCGATGCGGGCGCCGAGGCGCTCGTCGGCGCTGTCGAACGTCCGCGCGATCTCCACGGCGCGGCCTGCCAGTACGCTGGCGGTCTGCGTGGCATCGGCGATCAGCTTCTCCGAGGTTTCGGACGCCCGGGCGACGAGATTCCGGTCGGCTTCGTCGAACAGGCGGGCGATGTCGCCGGCCCGTTCCATCAGCAGCCCCGACGTTTGCGCGGCGCGATCGGCGACGAGGCGGTCGGCCTCGGTCAGTGCGCGGCCGGCCGACTCGTTGAGCGCGGCGGTCACTTCGAGCACCTTCTCGCGCAGCGCGCCCGCAACGACCAGGGCGCTGTTCTCCAGGACGTTGCGGACGTTGTCGACACCGGTCGACAATGCCCGTTCCATCGTGCTGGTGCGCTCCTCGATGACGTCCGTCTGGCGCGCGAACGCCTCTTCGATCCGCGCGACGTCGATATCGATCTGATCCGTGATCAGTGTGCGCTTGCCCGCAATCGTCTCGATGTGGCGCGAAAGTTCGGCATCGATCTCCTTGCGGGTTTCGGCAAGGCGGTCGAGATCCTCGCGGAGGGCGTTGGCGAGGATGCCGCGACCGTCGGACAGCTTGTCGACGTGCTCCCTTACCAGGGCGTCGATTTCGGCGCGGGCGTCCGCGATCTTGCTCAGGTCGGCTTCCAGGGCGTCGGCGAGAAGCGCGCGCCCTTCGGCGAGCTTCTCGACCTGGCCGGCGACGATGCCATCGATGTTGCTGCGTGCTTCCGCGAGCTTCATCAGGTCGGCCTCGAGAGCCCGCGTCAGGATGTCTCGACCCTGGGCGAGCTTCTCGACCTGGCCGGCAACCTGGGCCTCCACGGCCGCGTCCAGTTCGGCCCGAGACTGCGCGAGTTGCTGGAGATTCTCACGCAAGGCGCGATCGAGCAGGTTGCGCCCCTCGGCGAGCTTCGCGATCTGGGCGGAAACCTGCGCCGACATGGCGGCGTCGATCTCGGCCCGCGATGCGGAGAGCTTCTCGAGGTCGGCCTCGAGCGCGCGGTTGAGGATGTCCCGCCCTTCGGCCAGCTTCGCGACCTGTCCGGCGACGAGCCCGTCGATGCCCTTGCGGCTTTCGGCGAGCTTGTTCAGGTCGTCCTCGAGGGCGCGCGTCAGCACGTCGCGGCCTTCGGCGATCTTCGCCATCTGGGCTTCGACCTGCGCCGAGACCTTTGCATCGAGCTCGGCGCGGGCGTCGGCGAGCTTCTTGAGGTCGGCCTCGAGCGCGCGGTTGAGGATGTCCCGTCCCTCGGCCAGC
>DUSC01000055.1 GCA_012842935.1 Hyphomicrobiales bacterium
CCGCCTGTTCGACCTCGGCGGGCTGAGTGCCATCGCCGATGCCGACTACGAGCATCTCCCGCCGCGTCTTCTGGGAACGCTTCGTCGACCGCGCCTTCTGGCCGGCCCCCTCGGCCAACGAAGATCGCGACCTGCGGCAGATCCTGCGCCGGCACTGCAGCGGCACGCGACCCGGCCCGCCGTGGCCGTCGGGACGTGAACCCGCCAAACGGGATGCCGCAACCGGCGCGTGACGACGAGGATCAGGCCGCGGCGAGGCCGGCGTCCAGCGCCTCCGCGATGGCTTGTACCTGCCCGGACGTCAGGATGAGAGGCGGCGACAGGATGATGTTCGATCCCGAGACGCGCAGCATGACGCCCGCGTCGTAGGCCACGTCCGAGACACGCTTCATGACGCCCTTGTCGGCGGCCTTCTTCGTGGCGCGGTCCGAGACCAGTTCCACGGCGGCCATCAGCCCCTTCGAGCGGACGTCGCCGACGAGCGCGTGCTTGCGCTTGAGCCCTTCCAGGGCCTCCGCCAGTTCGAGGCCCCGCGCGGCGGCGTTCTCGTGGACCTTCAGGCGCCGCGTCTCGGCAAGCGCCGCGAGGCCCGCCGCACAGCCAACGGGGTGGCCCGAATAGGTGTAGCCGTGGCCGATCGAACCGAAACCGGTCCTGTCGGCTTCGAAGACTTCGGCGACCTTCTCCCCGATCATCGTCGCACCCAGGGGGAAGTAGCCCGAGGTGACCGCCTTGGCGATCGTCATCATGTCGGGCTTCACGTCGTGAAGGCGCGAGCCCGACCAGGCGCCCGTCCTGCCGAAGCCGGTGACGACCTCGTCGGCGATCATCAGGATTTCGTGGCGATCGCAGATCTCGCGCACCAGCGGCATGAAGCTCTCGTGCGGCACGATCACCCCGCCCGCACCGAGCACCGGCTCCATGATGAAGGCCGCGATCGTGTCCGCACCCTGGAAGGCGATCTCGTCCTCCAGCGCCCGGGCGCACAGCGCAGCGAGCTTCGCGGGATCAGACTCGTCGAACGGGTTGCGGTAGGTATAGGGCGCCGGAATGTGGAAGACCCCCGGCATCAGGGGCTCGTAGTTGCGGCGGAAGTTGGCGTTGCCGTTGACCGAGGCGCCGCCGAAATGGGTGCCGTGATAGCCCTTCTTCAGCGCCAGGAACTTGGTGCGGTCGCCCTGGCCGCGGATCTTCCAGTACTGGCGCGCCAGCCTGAGCGCCGTCTCCACCGAATCCGAGCCGCCGGAGGTGAAGAAGGCGCGCGCCATGCCCTCGGGCGCGAAGAACTGCGTCAGCTCCCAGGCGAGCTCGATCGACGGTCCTGTCGAGGTTCCGCGGAAGCCGGAATAGTAGGGCAGCGCGTCGAGCTGGGCCGCCATCGCCTGCTTGATCGGATCGCAGCTGTAGCCGAGGTTGACGTTCCACAGGCCGCCGACCGCGTCGAGGATCGTGCGGCCCTCGAGGTCGGTCACGTGGACGCCCTCGCCCTTCATGATGATGCGCGGCGGCTGACTGCGCATCTCGGCCGGATGCGCCATCGGGTGCCAGATCTGCCGGGCGTTGTTCTCGGCGAGGAAATTCGTGTCACGCATGTTCGGTCCTCTCGGGGATCATGTCGGGCGGATCGAGGGCGAGCCCGAAATGGGCCAGCGCCTCGCTGAACGAACGGCGCGGATCGCGCACCTCGAACCGGACGGCGCGCATACCGGCCCGGTCGGCGCCGGCCACGTTGCGCGCCTGGTCGTCGACGAAGACACAGGCCCCGGCGGGCAGGCCGAGCGCGCCGGTGACGGCGGCGTAGGCACGCGGATCGGGCTTGAGGATGCCGGTATAGGTGGCGTCGACGATCACGTCGAACAGTGAAAGCAGCGGCAGGCGCCGGCGGAAATCCGCCCCGTAGAACAGGTCGAGCTCGTTCGAAAGCACGGCGAGACGGATGCCGGCGGCGTGGGCGGTGCGAATGGCCGACATGGCTTCGGGCCGGACGGTCGCCTGCGGGTCGGCGCCGCGGGCGCGGCGGACGAAGGTCTCCATGGCGGACCAGTCTTCGCCGACCAGCCGCCCGACCTCGCGGGTACGCGCCATCCAGTAGTCGCGCTCGCTGATCTCGTCCGCCTGCATCCGGCGCCAGAGGTCGTCCGTCTCGGGCGAGAAAGGACCGCGCCAGGTCAGCGTGCCGCGCGGCAGGCCGAGCGCGGCCTCTGTGAGGTCGTGCGTCTCGAACAGCGTGCGGGTGATCACCCCGCCGAAATCGAGAACGAGAGCGGCGGGCCTGCTCATGCGGCGGCCACTCCCGGCCGGATGACGCCGTCGGCGACCCAGCGGTCGAAAATGTCGAGCGCGGCGTCGACGAAATCGCCGCTGTTGATGTGCCCGGCGATCTCGCGGAACTGCACGTTCGCGGGAACGCTGCGGCGCATCTCGTCCATGAAGGCAGCCGTCGCGGCGGGCTCGTGCAGCGGCTCGCCCTCCCGGTCCCATTGCTGGATGCCGCCGGCGGGCAGGATGAAGGCGGTCGGACCGGCAGCCGCGGCGAGCTTGGCGCCGATGGCACGGGCGATCGCGCGGCGCCCCTCGGCGTCGCTCGTCACCGACGCGAGCAGCCGGTTGTGGGCATGGTAGGGCCGCCCGTCGAAACGCTGCGGCACCGGTTGCCACGTGGGGAAGTCGACCATGTCGATCGCCCCGGGAGCGACGATCTGCGGCACGCCGGCACGGCCGGCATTCTCCAGCCGGTCGGCACCCGACGTCACCACCGAGCCGGACAGGTGGTTGGCGAGTTCCTGCAGGCTGAAATCGAGCACGGCGGCAAAGCCCCTCTGCGCGGCGATCGCCTCGAGCGCGCGGCCGCCCATGCCGGTGGTGTGGAAGATCACCACCTCGTAGCCGCGCCTTTCCAGTTCGGGCTTCAGCGAGACCATGTAGGTGAGGCAGCTCTTGCCGAGCGAGCTGATCCCGACCAACGGCCGCCTGCGGTCGGGCCGCTCGGCCGTGCGCGCGGCGCCGACGACGGCGCCGCAGGCCTGCGACAGGACCGCCCGGCAGGTGGAATTCAGGCCGTAGAGCCCACCCGCCCACAGGATCATCATCAGGTCGGTCGCGATCCGCTCCGGCGGGATGAGGTGCGAATAGGCGATGGTCGAGACCACGAATTTCGGCACGCCCAGCGGCAGCGCCAGCGCGACGTCGAGGGCGAGATCGGTGCCCATCGTGCCGCCCAGCGCGATGACGCCGTCGATGCGGCCCTCGTCATGGAGCCGCTTCGCCAGGGCCGATGCGCCGGCCGCCATCACCGTCATCGCCTCGTTCTCGTCGGCGAGCGCGACGATGGCGGGGATGGTGGAGCCGCCTGCCGCCGCCACGGCGTGCTTGTCGAACTCGGCCGTGTAGGGAGGATCGCCGAGGACACTGACGTCGAGCATCAGCGGCAGGCCGCCCGCTTCGGCAACCTTGCCGCGCATGAATTCCAGCTCGTCCGCCTTGGTGTCGCCCGTCCCGACGATCAGGATCCTGGGCCGTATCTCCGTGAACTCCCCCGTCATGCCGAAGCCCTGCTCTTGAGTACATTGAAGTCTTCGCCGCTGAGGCGCTCGCTGATCTCCCGCGCGGCAGCGGCAACGGCCCGGCCGCGCTCGGCGGCCGCGGCCTTCGACGTCCGCACGAGCGGCGCCGCGACGGCGAGCGTGCCGATGGCGGAACCGCCGGACCCCAGGATCGCCGCAGCGACACTGACGACGCCGTCCTCGTATCCCTGGTCCATGACCGAATAGCCGCGCACCCGCGCCGCTTCGATTTCGCGGAGAACGGCCGCCGGCTCGGTCAGGGTGCGAGAGGTGTAGGCGGCAAGGGGCCTGCCCAGCGCCTCCTTCACCTCCTCTTCGCGGGCGTGCGAAAGGTAGGCGATACCCGACGCCGTCGAGTGCAGCGGCAGGTATTCGCCGACGTCGACATTGACCCGGTTCGCCCGCGCCGGATGTTCGACGAGGACGGTGAGCAGAGAGCCGTTGACGGCCTCGGCCAGATGGACCGTTTCCGATGTCGCGACCGACAGTTCGCGGATGAAGGGAAGCGCCGTCTGCAGGATGGGGAAACGCGCCTCGCGGATGCGCGCCAGCCGGGTCAGGCCGGCGCCCAGCCGGTAGTGACGCGTCGACGGATCCTGCTCGACGAACCCATGCCGGGCCAGCGACAGGAGCAGGCGCCGTGTCGTCGCCTTGTCGAAGCCCGAGCGCCGCGCGATCTCGGCGAGGCCGAGCTCGGGCGCATGGATGCTGAACAGATCGAGCAGCGAAATCGCCTTGTCAACCGTGCTCAAATGCTCCCTCCGGCACCGATGTCGCTTCGTGGCGAGAAACAGGTTGACAGGATGCCCGTCGGTTTGCAAGTCTATATTTGAAATAAAGGTTCAAATAATGAACCTCCGGAAAATGGGGTCCCAGGGCGCTCCGCCCACACATGAGGAGAGAACCAATGAGCAAACTGCGAGAGGTCCTGCTGACGGGCGCCGTGATGGCGATGATGGCTGTCGGCGCCGCCCGGGCGGAATATCCGGAGAAGCCGGTGGGCTTCATCGTTCCCTTCCCGCCCGGCGACCTCGAGGATGTGCTGACGCGCATGATCGCGGAGGACTTCCAGGCGAAGTACGGCGTCGCCGCCGCCGTCATCAACAAGCCGTCGGACGGCGGTCCGTTTCCGGGCGCCGCCGAAGCTGCGGCAGCGCCCGCCGACGGCTACACTGTCGGTTCCTTCGTCGTGGACATACCGGTCGTCGGGCCGGAGGTCGGCATCCCGGCGCTCAATCCCGATCCGTTCGAACCGCTCGGCATCTTCCTCACCTATCCGTTCGTGATCGCGACCTCCGCCGACGCGCCCTACAGCAACATGCAGGAGCTGGCCGAATACGCGAAGGCAAACAAGGTGGCGCTCGGCCACTTCGGCTCGTTCCTGCTGCCGACCCAGGCGACGTTCGCCGCCGCCAAGCAGCTCGGCTTCGAATGGGGTACCGAGGCCTCGAACGACGCGCTCGACTGCAATTCGCTCGCGTCCGGCGATTTCGACGTCATCAACACGACGATCCAGCAGGTCCTTCCCTGCCTCGACAAGGTGAAGATTCTCGCCACGATCACCGACGGTCCGATCAGCGTCGTCCCGGACGCGCCGACGCTCGCCTCCATCGCGCCGGAACTCAACGTGTCGCTCTGGAACGGCCTGTTCGTGCGCAAGGGCACCCCCGCCGACGTTCGCGAGAAGATCATCGCCGTCGCGAAGGAGACCATGGCCTCCGAGCGCGCCAGGAAGCTCTCGGCAGACACCGGCGCGCTCGTCTACTGGAAGGATGCCGAAGCCTCGGTGCGACAGATCGAGGCCGACAAGGCGACGATCGCCAGGATCAACGCAATGATCGCCAACTGAAGTTCGTCGAGGGCGGGGACCGTCGGCTCCCTGCCCTTGCGGTCAACGGAGTTGGCACCGATGGAACATGACAACGCGACCCCGCATGTCTTCCCGGAGGCGCGGAAGCCCGGCGAACTGTTCTACTCCCTCATCTTCCTGGCGACGGCCGTTGCCCTCCTTTCCATGATCTTCTGGCAGACGAGCGTGCTGCCGGGAAAGGGGTTCTCCGCCCAGCCGCGCACATGGCCGTTCATCAGCCTCACCGGCATGACGCTGTTTGCGCTCGCCAATCTGGTGGTGACGAGCCGGTCGGCACGAACCCCCGGCCGGTGGAGGGAGGTCGGCATCTGGGTGCGGTCGCTCGAATATGTCGGGTGGTACCTGCTCTACGTCGCCGCGATCCCGGTCATCGGATACCTGACCGCGACGCTCGCCTTCTGTCTCTTCATGACGTGGCGGTCGGGATACCGGTCCGGCGCTGCTTTCGCCGCCGCGGCGGGATTCGGACTGTTCGTCGTCCTTCTGTTCAAGTCCCTGTTCAACGTGAAGATCCCGGGCGGGGCGGTCTACGAGTTCCTGCCCGAGACCCTCCGCTACATCATGATCCGCTATTTCTGAGGCCGAAATGGACATCCTGCTGTCGGGACTGGCAATCATCGCCCGCTGGGACGTGATCGCGGCCCTCCTGATCGGCTCGATCGGCGGCGTCATGGTCGGCGCGATGCCCGGGGTGGGCGCCGCGGTCGCGATCGCCATCATGCTGCCGGCGACCTTCTCGCTCGAACCGATCGTCGGGCTGACCGCGCTGCTCGGCATCTACGGTTCCTCGATGTTCGGCGGCGCGATACCAGCGATCCTCATCAACACGCCCGGAACGCCGGTCAATGCGCTGACGACCTATGACGGCTATCCCATGACCAGACGCGGCGAGGGCAGGCGCGCGCTGAGCCTCGCCTATTCGGCGTCGTTCTTCGGCGGGGTCTTCTCGATCCTCTGCCTGATCCTGCTGGCGCCGGTGCTCGCCCGCATCGCGCCGATGTTCGGAGCGCGCGAGGTCTTCCTCGCCGCCCTGCTCGGCATCGTCCTCGTCGTGCTGACGCATCGCGGCCAGATCCTCGCGGCGGGCATGCTGGTCTGCTACGGCATCTTCCTCAAGACGGTCGGCCTCGAGGGCGCGGGCTACACGCAGCGCTACACGTTCGGGCAGACCTGGCTCGCCTCGGGCGTGGACCTCATCGTCGTCGTGCTCGGCCTGTTCGCGCTGAGCCAGGCCTTCATCCTGCTCTCCGGCAAGGACCAGACGTACGAACTGCCGCCGATCGCCAAGACCGGCTTCTTCTCCTCGATGGCGGAAATCCTGCGCTTCAAGCGGGTGGCGGCGGTCGCGTCGAGCTTCGGCGTGATCTGCGGGATGATCCCGGGCGTCGGCGAGTTCATGTCGCAGTTCATGTCCTACAGCTACGCGCAGAAGACGTCGAAGACGCCGGACCTGTTCGGCAAGGGCAATCCGGAAGGCATCGTCGCCTCGGAGGCCGCCAACAATTCCGTGCCGGCCGCCGCGATGATCCCGCTCCTGGCGCTCGGCATTCCCGGCGAGGAACTGACGGCGATGATGCTGTCGGTCTTCTACGTCCACAACGTCATCCCCGGACCGCAGCTATTCCAGAACCAGATGGACTTCGTTGTCGCCCTCTACATGGCGCTCCTCATCCTCAACGTGCTGGTCGTGCTCTTCCTTCTGGTCTCGACCGACACCCTCATGAAGGTGATGCTCATCCCGAACCGCTTCCTCGGCATGATGATCCTGACCTTCAGCCTGATCGGCGTCTACTCGCTGCGCAACTCGCTGAAGGATTGCGCCATCGCCGCCGCCTTCGGCGTGTTCGGCTTCATCCTCAAGCGGCTGGACTGGCCGACCTCGCCGATCATCCTGGGCATGGTGCTCGGCGGCCTGATGGAGGCCCGGCTCCGGACCGCCATGGCGCGCGTCGAGACGCCGTGGGACTTCATCGACCGTCCCATCGCCTTCGTCCTGTTCTCCATGATCGTCATCGCCATTGCCCTTCACGTCGTCAGCGTCGTGCGGGAAAGGAGAAAGGTGACCGGCAATGTCTGACCAGTCGCGCATCGATGCGCTCCGCGCGGAGAAGCTCGCGCCGCGCGGCCTCTTCATCGACGGCACGTTCCGCGACGCGGTCTCCGCCAGGCGCCGCGACGTGATCTCGCCGATCGACGGACGCGTCCTGACGTCCATTGCCGAAGGCGACCGGGAGGATGTCGAC
>DUSC01000056.1 GCA_012842935.1 Hyphomicrobiales bacterium
CCGCTACGCAGTTCCTGTCGCCCCGCCTCTTCCTGAACACCGGCGCGACCGCCGCTGCCGTCGCCTTCGACTGCGCCGGGGTCTACCTGGAGACGGATTTCTGAGGAGCAACAATGACACTAACCGGAAAGCCATCCGAAGTTGTCGCGTCGGTCGCTTGCGAGCCATACCGTCCATCGGCGCAGACGCATCGCAGGTAGCGCTCTTGTCCGCTCTCTCCGAAACCGCACGTGACGCGATCATGACGGCCACAGTTGCGCAACGATGGTCAGTCGCAAGAGATCAGCAATCGAGAAGGCAGGAAGGAGTATGCACGACGCCTTCGATCCATTTCCCGATGGCCTTGCGCTCGGGCGGCAGGGACACCGCACATCCGCCTGCGAAGGTCTCGAAGGCGGTCTGATTCAGACGGTTCAGACCGACAAGCACCGGAATGTCGCGGTCGAGCGCCATGGCGATCACGTCCCGAAACCCGCGCTCCTCGGCCTCATGCTTGCCGAACTTGTTGATGAGGACGAGATCCGCCCCGTCTTTCAGACGCGCGGCAACCAGTCCGACGGCCGCCTCCAGCGCTTCGGGGTTAAGACGGCAACCTCGGGAGCGCGTGCCGAGGTTCTGGCTGATCCTCAGCACGGGGCCGTCGGGCAGAACGCGGACATCCATGTCGCAGGGGGCCGCAGTCGCGCGCGCGGTGTTGATCTGCACCGTGCCGCAGAGCCGCAGGCCGCGGGTTGTCAGATCGTCGGCAAGGCGGGCCAGAAGCCGATCCGTGTCGCCGCGTCCGGGGGCCATGGTGAAGGCAAGCTGCATGTCTGGCTCCTCATGCCGTGCAGAAGGGCAGAAACTCGACAAGGGCGCCGGCCGGCAGGTGCTCCGCCTCGGTGGGCAGCAACGCAAGGCCGTCGGCCGCAGGCAAGAGTCCGACCCGGTCCGAATGCGTGGCGGCATCCATGCGCACCACCTCGCGCCCAAGCCCATCGAACCCCGCGAGGCTTGCCGGGCGCAGCTCGCAGCGTCCTGGCTTCCTGCAGACAGGCTCCGAAAGGACGACGTGCCTTCGGAGGTCGGCCGGACCGGATTCGCCGGTCATCTGCCGCAGAAGGGCTGCACCGAAGACCTGGAAGGTCACGAATGCCGAAAGCGGATTACCGGGCAGTCCAAGCCAGAGGCAGGGGCCGAGACGCCCGAAAGAGACCGGCTTGCCGGGCTTGATCGCCACCCCGCTGAAGTAAACCCTGGCGCCGAGACCGGCCAGTGCAGGTCTGACATGGTCCTCTTCCCCGACCGAGATCCCGCCCGTCGTGACGATCAGGTCGCAGCGGGCCGCAAGCCCGGCCAGTTGTGCGGTCAGACCGGCCCGATCATCGGCCGCCCGACCGGTCGAAATCAGATCGATCGCGGGCCGGCGCATGAGCGCCGAGAGCATGGGGGTGTTCACATCCCAGATCTGGGCATGGCTGCGGCGACCGCAGGCAGGCCGGATCTCGTCGCCCGTCACCAAGAGCGCCACGCGCAGCCGCGGACGCACATGAACCCGGCCTGCACCGGCCGCGGCACAGGCGGCGATCTCCTTCGGGCCGAGCCTGCGCCCGGCTTGCAGCGCGAGGTCCCCTGCCGCCAGGTCGCTGCCAGCCCTGCGCAGGTCCAGTCCGGGATGCGGGCGGGCGCAGAGCAGGATGGCATCGCCCTCGCGCGTGACCTCTTCCTGCATCACCACGGCGTCGGCCCCCGCCGGAAGCGGCGCACCGGTGAAGATGCGCACGGCCGCGCCGCCGGGCAGGACCGCGCCCGCGCCATGCCCTGCGGGCACCCGCGACACCACCGGAACCCTCCACGGGCCGGGGCCGGTCAGATCCGCGCAGCGCAGCGCATAGCCATCCATCGCGGCATTGTCGAAAGGCGGCACCGGCGCGGCGGAACGGACCGGGCGGGCGAGGACGCGGCCGAGGGCGCGGGCCAGATCGACCGTTTCGTCCCCCGCTGGCGGGCAGGCATGGAACAGGATCCGGTCGATGGCCTCGTCAATGGCGAGGAGCGTGCCCTTCGGGTTCACGCGCTCGCAGCCGCAGCCGGGGGCGGCAAGGGTGGGAGCGACTGTCATCCTGCCACCTCGCGGCCAGGCTGTGCGTCCTGGAAATGACCCGGGCCGATCGTGCAGTCGAGGTCGCGCAAGAGCCCGTCCTTCAGGCCGTAGATCAGCCCGTGCACCCGGATCCGCGCGCCCCGCGCCCAGGCCCGTTGCAGGATCGGCGTCTCGGCCACCCGCCGCACGCCTTCCACCACATTGAACTCTGCCAGCCGGTCGCGCCGTGCCTCGATGTCGCGCTCGCGCCCCAGATCGACCGCATAGGCCCGCGCCAGCCGCCGGATCGGTTCCAGCCAGTGGTCGGCCAGGCCGTGCGGCAGATCCTCGGTCGCGGCCCTGACCCCGCCGCAGCCATAGTGGCCACAGACGATGATCTCGCGCACGTGCAGCGCCTCGACGGCGAATTCCAGCGCCGAAAGCAGGTTCATGTCCGAGGAATGGACCACATTGGCGACATTGCGGTGGACGAAGACCTCGCCCGGTTCGAGACCGGCCACAACGTTCGCCGGCACACGGCTGTCCGAACAGCCGATCCAGAAGAATTCCGGGGCCTGAAGGGCTGCGAGGCGGGCGAAGTAGCCCGGATCCTGCGCCTGCCGGCAGGCCGACCAGTCGCGGTTGCGCTTCAGAAGGTCATTCAGCATCGGGCAGCTCCCTTGTGCCTGAAAGCCCGCGCCGCGATCGCATCCCCGAGGCCAGTCGGCGCAGGTCCGCGCGCGTGAGCCGGGCGCGGGCCATGGGCAGGATGATGGCGTTCTCGACGATCAGATGCCGGCGGACACGGTCAGCGAATTGCGCAAGCACCGCTCGGTCGGCGTCAGAAAGACTGCCTCCGCTGTCGAGGCGGACCTGAAGGGCACGCCGCACCTCGGGCAGCAGGGCCGTCGCCCGCTCCTGATCGGCGCGGACGCGGGTCAGGACGGTGTCGATCGATTCGTCATCCCGGCAACGGCCTGCGAGGGCCTGAAACAGATCCTCCGCCTCGTCCCGCAGATGCACGCAGACCTCTTCGTTGAGAAAGCGCAGGATCGACACGGCGGCCCTGCGGTCGAAGGCCCGGGCCGAGACGATGCCATCGATAAGGGCACAGATCTGCCGTTCGCGCAGATGGACTTCGGCGAGGAAATCCAGCGGCCGGGCGATGAGGCAGAGATCGGCCTCCGGCTGTTCGCGCCCACGGGGCGAGGGAAGTGACCCGCTCATGTCGTTCTTCCGCGCATGTCTCAGATCGGGGCAAGGCTTGCGCCGGTGATGGTCGCCCTTCGGCCGAGGCCGGCCACGAAGTCGCGCGAGGCGCTTGCCCAGGCCGCCTTCTCCAGCGCCTGCGCGATCCGGGGGCGCGCGGTTTCGAACGGCAGCACCTGTCCGGGCGCAACGGCGTTCAGGCGGATGATGTGCCAGCCGTGCCGCGACAGGACCGGTGCTGCGGTCATGCCGCCTTCGGGCAGGTCGCGCAGGGCGGCCTCGAACTCGGGCACCGTGTCGCCGGGGCCGATCTGGCCCAGATGCCCGCCCTGCGCGGCAGATCCGCAGTCGCTGTCGCGGGCGGCGCGGGCGAAACTCTCTGCCCCGCCGTCCAACCGCCCGAGGATTGCCCGCGCCCGCGCCTCGGCCGCGGCGCTGGCGGCCGCGTCACCGGGATCGCAGGCGCAAAGGATGTGCGACACATCCCACAGCGGCGCCGAGCGGTAGCGGCCCGGATCCCTTTCCCAAGCGGCGCGGATCGCCTCTTCGGTGACGGGCTCGGGTTGGATCGCCGTGTCGAGTAGCGCGCGGATCAGCGCTTCCTCCCCGGTTTCCCACCGACCGGGGGCCAGCTCCTGCGGGTCGGGCACCAGGCCGCGCGCCCGGGCCTCCTGCAGCAACAGCGCGCGGATCGTCAGCGCCTGGGCCGCCTTGCGCCAGGCGATGCCGGGCTTGTCCTTCGGCGCGGTGTGGTTCTGCGCCTCGGCGGCGATGGCCGCCGAGGGGATGATTTCGCCGTTCACCACGACATCGGGAAAAAGCGGGACCGTCATTGCCGTCACTCCGCCGCGCTGGGGACGGCGCCCCCCGCAGTGCCATGCGGAATGGTGGCGGCACGTGCCCCTGCGGCCCGGGGTTCGGCGCTGCGGCGGCGCTCCTCCAGCGGGCGGCGCCGGCGCGAGCGGACCAGCTGATACCCGGAGCGCAGGAACAGGTAGCGCAGCGGCGCGAAGAATCCCGAAGCGATGTGAACCAGTCGGGTGAAGGGGAAGACGAGGAAGATCGTCAGCCCCAGAACGATGTGCAGCTTGAAGATCAGCGCCACATCGGCGATCTGCTCGGCCGCACCGGCGCGGAAGGTGAAGATCATCTGCGCCCAGGCCATGAACTTGGTCATCTCATGCCCGTCAAGGTGCTGAAGCGACACGAAGATCGTGCCAAGACCCAGCACGAGCTGCGCCAGAAGCATGATCAGGATCGCCATGTCCGCAAGGCTCGAGGTCTTGCGGATGCGCGGATCGATCCAGCGGCGGTGCAGGAGCATCGCGCCGCCGATCAGCGCCATGATGCCCGCGATGCCCCCGGCCACCACCGCAAGCAGCTGTTTGGCGCCGTGGCTGATCCCGAGGGCATCGAAGACGGTGATCGGGGTCAGGAGGCCCACGAGGTGACCGAAGAAGATCACCAGGACGCCAACGTGGAACAGCACCGACCCGATGATGAGCTGCCTGCGCCGCAGAAGCTGGCTCGACGAGGTCTTCCAGGTGAAGGGGTCGCGTTCGTAGCGCGCGATGGAGCCGATCACCATGACCGACAGGGCGATGTAGGGGTAGATGCCGAAGAAGAAGCTGTTCATGGGGGCCTCCGTCACTGCGCGACCGCGCCCGGGGCGCGGTGGATGGGTTGGTCCATCAGGGCCAGCATGTCGCGGACCTGGGGGCAGCCGGCATTCGGGTCGGGGCCGAAGGTGACTTCGGTTTCCGCCCAGACCGCATCGAGCGCGGCGAGGTCGGCCGGGTCGTCCTCGGGTTGCCTGAGCATCTCGGCCAGCGCCTCGGCGTCGGCCGTTCCGCCGGCAAGGGCGGAAAGAGCGGCGAACGCGGCGGCATATCCGCTCTCGCGCCGGACCAGCCGGGCTGCCAGAGCGTCAAGGATATGCGCCGCGTCCGCCAGGGTTTCCTGTGCCTCTCGCGCGGGACGCATCGACAGGAATTCCAGCAGCACCGGCAGGTGGTCGGGCAGTTCCGAGGTGGCAGGCTCGAAGCCCGCCGCCCGATAGGTCTCGATCAGGCTGACCATCGCGCCGCCCCGGTCTCGGCTTTCGCCGTGGACATGTTCGAACAGGTTCAGCGACAGGCTGCGCGAAAAGTCGAAGAGCGCGACATAGGTTTCCTGAAGATCGGTGAGATCCCCCCGCCCCAGCCCCCGGGCGAGGGATGCGAGGTCGGCCCGCGTCGCCGCGGGAATGCGGACATCGCAGGTCAGGACATCGGCGATGACCGGCATCGCCGCCTGCACCTCGGCCGTGGGATAGCTCAGGATCAGCGAAAGGGACTTGAGCGTGCGGTCCATCAGAAGGTCTCCTGCGGAAGGGCGAATTTCTTCTTCTTGCCGCCGAACAGGCTTGTCCTGCCGGTCTCGCCGGTCGAGCAGCCGTTGCCGTCGGTGAAGCCGCAGCCGCCGCGGATCTCGGCCGCCTCTTCGTGCTGCTCGCGATGCGCCGTGGGAATCGCGAAGCGGTCCTCGTAGTCGGCGATGGCCATGATCTTGTACATGTCCTCGATCACCCGGCCGGACATCCCGACACGAGCGGCGATCGCCTCGTCCCGCACGCCCTCCACGCTGAGCGCCCGCATGTAGAGCCGCATCGCGGACATGCGTTCGAGGGCGTGAACGATGGGCTCCTCGTCCCCCGCCGTCAGCATGTTGGCGAGGTATTTGACGGGGATGCGCAGGGATCGCACGTCGGGCATCCGGTCGCTCATCGCGATCTGTCCCGCCTGGGCGGCATTCTGGATCGGGCTGAGCGGCGGGATGTACCACACCATCGGCAGCGTCCGGTATTCCGGGTGCAGCGGGAAGGCGACCTTCCAGTCCATCGCCATCTTCCAGACCGGGCTGACCTTCGCCGCCTCGATCCAGTCCTCAGGGATTCCGTCGCGGCGGGCGGCGGCGATCACCTCAGGGTCGTTCGGGTCGAGGAACACGTCCAGCTGCGCGCCATAAAGATCGGTTTCCCGATCCGCGCTGGCGGCCTCGGCGATCCTGTCGGCGTCATAGAGGATCACCCCCAGATAGCGGATGCGCCCGACGCAGGTTTCCGAACAGACCGTCGGCTGGCCGCTCTCGATGCGCGGATAGCAGAAGGTGCATTTCTCGGACTTGCCGGTATCCCAGTTGTAATAGACCTTCTTGTAGGGGCAGCCCGAGATGCACATCCGCCAGCCGCGGCATTTCTCCTGGTCGATCAGGACGATGCCGTCCTCCTCGCGCTTGTAGATCGCGCCCGAGGGGCAGGAGGCCGAGCAGGTCGGGTTCAGGCAGTGCTCGCAGAGCCGTGGGAGATACATCATGAAGGTATTCTCGTATTCCCCGTAGATCTCCTTCTGCACCTTGTCGAAGTTGTAGTCCTGGGACCGCTTCGCGAACTCGCCTCCGAGGATCTCCTCCCAGTTCGGGCCCTTCTCGATCTTCTCGATCCGCTCGCCGGTGATCTTCGACCGGGGGCGCGCGGTGGGGAAGGCCTGCATGTCGGGGGCGGATTTCAGGTGGTCGTAGTCGAAATCGAACGGCTCGTAGTAGTCGTCGATCTCGGGCATGTTCGGATTGGCGAAGATGTTCGCAAGGATCCGCCATTTGGCGCCCTGCCGCGGTTGCAGCTTGCCGCTGGCCGTGCGTACCCAGCCGCCGTTCCAGCGTTTCTGGTTCTCCCAGTCGGTCGGATAGCCGGTGCCCGGTTTCGTCTCGACATTGTTGAACCAAGCGTATTCGACGCCGTCCCGCGTGGTCCAGACGTTCTTGCAGGTGACCGAACAGGTGTGACAGCCGATGCACTTGTCCAGGTTCAGCACCTTGCCGATTTGCGCACGAACTTTCATTCCGCTGCCTCCAGAACCTTGGTTGCGGGACGGTCGAGCCAATCGACCTTCTTCATCTTGCGGACGATCACGAATTCGTCCCGGTTACTGCCCACGGTGCCGTAGTAGTTGAAACCCCAGGACAATTGCGCGTAGCCGCCGATCATGTGCGTGGGCTTGAGCGTGGCCCGCGTCACCGAATTGTGGATGCCGCCGCGCAGACCGGTCTTTTCAGACCCGGGCGTGTTCACGATCTTCTCTTGCGCGTGATACATGAACAGCGTGCCCTGCTTGATCCGCTGGGACACGACGACCCGCGCGGTCAGCGCGCCGTTGACGTTGTAAACCTCGACCCAGTCGTTATCGACAAGGCCCGCCTTCCGCGCGTCCAGTTCGGACATCCAGACCACCGGCCCGCCGCGGTTCAGCGTCAGCATCAGCAGGTTGTCGCTGTAGGTGCTGTGGATGCCCCATTTCTGGTGCGGCGTGATGAAGTTCAGCACCACGTGCGGGTTCCCCTCGGCCGCGTCGCTATTGACGGCAGCGGTGATCGTCTTCAGGTCCACCGGCGGGCGGTAGCCGACGAAGCCCTCGCCGAAGGCCCGCATCCATTCGTGATCCTGATAGAGCTGCTGGCGGCCGGTCAGCGTGCGCCAGGGGATCAGCTCGTGCACGTTGGTGTAGCCCGCGTTGTAGCAGACCTCGTCGCTTTCGATCCCCGACCAGGTGGGCGAGGAGATGATCTTGCGCGGCTGGGCTGCGATGTCGCGGAAGCGCAGCTTCGTGTGGTGGGCACCTTCGGCCAGATGGGTGTGGTGCTGGCCCGTGGGCTTTTCCAGCGCCCCCCAGGCCTTGACGGCGACCTCGCCGTTGGTTTCGGGCGCCAGCATCAGGATCATCTCGGCCGCGTCAATTGCGGTTTCCAGCTTCGGCTGGCCCTTGGCGATGCCGTCCTCGACCGTGCCGTTCAGGTCGCGCAGGTGCTGGACCTCGGCCTTGGTGTCCCAGGCGATGCCCTTGCCGCCGTTGCCGAGCTTCTCGAGGAGTGGGCCGACCGAGGTGAACTTCCGGTAGAGGTTCGGGTAATCCCGTTCCACCGCGATGAAGTTCGGCGCGGTCTTGCCCGGGATCAGGTCGCATTCGCCCTTCTTCCAGTCCTTGACCTGCGGCTGCGCCAGTTCCGCGGCCGTGTCGTGCAGAAGCGGCAGCGCGACGATGTCGGTCTCCACCCCCAGCACTTCTGGGGCGACGTCGCTGAACTTCCGCGCGATGGCCTTGAAGATCTCCCAGTCGGACTTGCTCTCGTAGGCCGGGTCCACCGCCGCCTGAAGCGGGTGGATGAACGGGTGCATGTCCGAGGTGTTCAGGTCGTCCTTTTCATACCACGACGCCGTCGGCAGCACGATGTCGGCATAGACCGCCGTGGTGGACATGCGGAAGTCGATGCAGACCAGAAGGTCCAGCTTGCCCTTCGGCGCCTTCTCGTGCCAGCGCGCCTCCTTCGGCCTGGCGCGGCCCTCTTCGCCCAGATCCTTGCCCATCACGCCGTGCTGGGTGCCCAGAAGGTGCTTGAGGAAATACTCATGCCCCTTGCCGGACGAGCCGAGGAGGTTCGAGCGCCAGACGAACAGGTTGCGCGGCCAGTTCTCGGGCGCATCCGGGTCCTCGCAGGACATCTCCAGTCGGCCCGACTTCAGTTCCTCGGCGACGAAATCCCTGATGTCCTTGCCGGCCTTCTTCGCGGCCTTCGCGACCTCCAGCGGATTGGTCTTCAGCTGCGGGGCCGAGGGCAGCCAGCCCATGCGTTCCGCCCGGATGTTGTAGTCGATGAGGCTGATGTCCCAGTCTCCCCTCGGCGCGGTCGGCGACAGGATCTCGCCGACGCGCAGGGTCTCGTAGCGCCACTGGTCGGTGTGGGCATACCAGCAGGAGGTGGAGTTCATCTGCCGCGGCGGGCGGCTCCAGTCGAGCGCAAAGGCGAGAGGTGCCCAGCCGGTCTGCGGCCGCAGCTTCTCCTGCCCCACGTAATGCGACCAGCCGCCGCCTTCCTGCCCGATACAGCCGCACATCACCAGAAGGTTGATGATGCCGCGGTAGTTCATGTCCATGTGGTACCAGTGGTTCAGACCGGCGCCGAGGATGACCATGCTCTTGCCATGGGTCTTTTCGGCGTTGCCCGCGAATTCGCGCGCGACGGCAATGATCTTCTCGCGCGCGACCCCGGTGATCCGTTCGGCCCAGGCGGGGGTGTAGGGGATGTCGTCGTCGTAGTTCCGCGACACCCAGTCGCCGCCGAGGCCCCGATCCAGGCTGTAATTGGCGCAGAACAGGTCGAACACCGTTGCCACCAGCACCTCGCGCCCGTCGGCAAGCCGGACCTTTCGGGCCGGGACATTGCGCACCAGCACCTCGGGCGCGTCGCATTTCACGAAATTGGCCGTTGCCGCCCCGCCGAAATAGGGGAAGGCCACGCCCACCACGCTGTCATGGTCCCCCTCGAGGATCTGGCTCAGGCGCAGCCGCGTGGCCGCACTGGCCGCCTTTTCCTCGAGGTTCCACTTGCCTTCCTCGCCCCAGCGGAAGCCGATGGAGCCGTTGGGAACGACGAAGCGGCCCGAGGCCTCGTCGTAGGCGACCGTCTTCCAGTCGGGATTGTTTGCCTCGCCCAGCTTGTCGTCGAAATCCGCGGCCCGCAGCATCCGGCCCGGCACCAGACGGCCATCCTGTTCGTCCAGCACGACCAGCATGGGCATGTCGGTGTAGCGGCGCGCGTAGTCCTCGAAGTATTCGGCCTGCCGGTCGAGGTGGTATTCGCGCAGGATGACATGGCCCATGGCCATGGCCAGCGCCGCATCGGTGCCCGCCTGCGGGTTCAGCCAGAGGTCGGCGAACTTGGCGGCTTCCGAATAGTCGGGGCTGACCACGGCCGATTTGGTGCCGCGATACCGCACCTCGGTGTAGAAATGCGCGTCCGGCGTCCGGGTCTGGGGCACGTTCGAGCCCCAGAGCATGATGAACCCCGCGTTGTACCAGTCCGCGCTTTCCGGCACGTCGGTCTGCTCGCCCCAGGTCTGGGGGCTGGAGGGCGGCAGGTCGCAATACCAGTCGTAGAACGACATGCAGGTGCCGCCCAGAAGCGACAGATAGCGCGAGCCGGCAGCGTAGCTGACCATCGACATCGCCGGAATGGGCGAGAAGCCGAACACCCGGTCGGGCCCATAGGTCTTCGCCGTGTGGGCATTGGCGGCAGCGATGATCTCGGTCGCCTCGTCCCAGGAGGCTCGGACGAATCCGCCCTTGCCGCGGGTCGAGGTGTAGCTTGCGCGCAAGGAGGGATCGGACTGGATCGCGGCCCAGGCGGCGACCGGGGTCATCGTCGCCCGCATCTTCCGCCAGGCCCGCATCAGGCTGCCGCGGATCAGCGGGTTCTTCACCCGGTTGGCGCTGTAGAGATACCAGCTGTAGGACGCCCCCCGCGCACAGCCGCGCGGCTCGTGATTGGGCAGGCCCGCGCGGGTGCGCGGATAGTCGGTCTGCTGGGTTTCCCAGGTGACGATGCCGGACTTGACGTAGATCTTCCACGAACAGGATCCGGTGCAGTTCACCCCGTGGGTCGAGCGCACGATCTTGTCGTGGCGCCAGCGGTTCCGATAGGTGTCCTCCCAGCCGCGATCCTCGCGCGTGGCCTCACCCCAGCCGTCGGAAAAGGTCTCCAGCGTTTTCGTCTGGAAGAAGTTCAGTCTGTCGAGCAGGTGGCTCATCGTCGCTTCCTTTCGCTATTCGGCGGGTTGGGGGGCCGCAGGGGTGGCGCGGCCACGCTCGATGTCGTGGAGAAGTCCGCCGGGCCGGGTGTAGACGGCCCAGGTCAGGGCCAGGCAGACCACGTAGAAGGCCAGGAACAGCCACAGCGCGCCGATGGGCGAGCCGGTCATCGCGATGGACGAGCCGTAGGCCTTGGGGATGAAGAACCCGCCATAGGCGCCGATCGCGCTGGTGAAGGCGACGATGCCGCCCGATTCCATGGCGATCTGGCGCGCACGGTCGGCGCCCTGAAGCTCCGGCATCAGGCGCGGCACCTCCTTGCCCATGATGACCGGGATCATCTGGAAGGTGGAGGCATTGCCGACGCCGGTGAAGAAGAACAGCGCCATGAAGCCCGCAAAGAACCCGGCGAAGCTGCCGGATTGCAGCGAGACGATCACCGCAAGCACCGAGAGGATCATGCCCACGAAGACCCAGAAGGTGACGCGCCCGCCGCCGAACCGGTCGGAAATCCAGCCCGTGCCTGCGCGGCTGAGTGCGCCGATCAGCGGGCCGAGGAAGACGTATTGCAGCGCGTTGACTTCAGGGAAGGCGATCTTCGACAGAAGCGGGAAGCCCGCGGAATAGCCGATGAAGCTGCCGAAGGTGCCGATGTAGAGGACGCACATCAGCCAGTTGTGCGCGCGCCCGAAGATCACCGATTGCTGGGCGAAGCTCGCCTTCGCGTCGGCGATGTCGTTCATCCCCAACCAGGCCGCGATCGTGGAGGCCAGGATGAAGGGCACCCAGATGAAGCCTGCGTTCTGCAACCACAGCTGGCCGCCGTCGGACAGAACCTGCGGCTCGCCGCCCATCGCGCCGAAGACACCGGTGGTGATCACCAGCGGCACCACGAACTGCATGACGCTGACGCCGAGGTTGCCGAGCCCAGCGTTCAGGGCCAGCGCATTGCCCTTTTCGGCCTTCGGGAAGAAATAGCCGATATTTGCCATCGAAGAGGCGAAGTTGGCCCCGCCCAGACCGGAGAGGAGCGCCAGCACCAGGAAGATGAGGTAGGGCGTTGCCGGGTTCTGCACGGCATAGCCGATGCCGATGGCAGGCAGCATCAGCGAGGCGGTTGACAGCGTCGTCCACAGCCTGCCGCCGAAGATCGGCACCATGAAGCCGTAGAAGATGCGCAGCGTGGCACCCGACAGCGCCGGCAGGGCCGCGAGCCAGAACAGCTGTTCGGGCGTGAAGGCGAACCCGATCGAGGGCAACTTGGCCACCACCATCGACCAGACCATCCAGACCGAGAAGGCCAGAAGCAGCGCCGGGATCGAGATCCACAGGTTGCGCCGCGCGATGGCCCGGCCCTTCTCGGCCCAGAAGACCGGGTCTTCGGGCCGCCAGTCCTCGAGCACGCGCGGCATGGCGGTGCGTTCGGGGTGATGGATTTCCTGCATCTCGGGCAGTTGCGGCAGGCGGTCGAGCGCCTCGCCATGTGCCTTGCGCTCCATCGCCCGGATCGACAGGTGCATCCAGGCCAGCGCGATGGCGACCAGAACGAAGAGCAGGGCAAAGCACGAGGTATAGATGCCCGTCACGTCGAGCAGTGCGCCGAAGACGATGGGCAGGACGAAGCCGCCAAGGCCGCCGATCATGCCGACAAGGCCGCCGACCGCGCCCACATGGTTCGGGTAGTAGACGGGAATGTGCTTGAACACCGCCGCCTTGCCGAGGCTCATGAAGAAGCCCAGCGCAAAGAGCGTGACGATGAAGGGCCAGAGCCCCATGCGGGTGGAGAAGGCGATCGGGCCGTCCTTGCCCTGGATCACATAGTCCGTGGGCGGGTAGGACAGCATGAACAGGAACAGCAGGCTGAAGCCGAAGGTCCAGTACATGACCGCCCGCGCGCCGAACTTGTCGGACAGATGGCCACCGTAGGCCCGGAACAGGCTCGCCGACAGGCTGAAGGACGCGGCGGCCATACCGGCCGTGCGGACATCGACGCCGTAGACGTCGATCAGGTAGTGCGGCATCCACAGCGCCAGCGCGACGAAGGCGCCGAAGACGAAGAAGTAGTAGAGCGAGAAGCGCCAGACCTGGATGTTCTTGAGCGGCGCGAACTGCTCGGCCAGCGAGGGCGCCCTGATGCCGGCCCTGCGGCGCTCGACCAGTTGCGGATCATCCTTGGCCAGCAGGAAGAAGAGCACGCCGATCACGGCCAGCCCGACCGCCCAGACCTGCGCCACGCCCTGCCATCCCCAGGCCACCATGACGAAGGGGGCGACGAACTTGGTGACCGCCGCGCCGATGTTGCCCGCGCCGAAGATGCCCAGCGCCGTGCCCTGGCGGCCCGCATCATACCAGCGGCTGACATAGGCCACGCCGATGATGAACGACCCGCCGGCAAGGCCCACGCCCAGGGCCGCGATCAGATACATGAGGTAGCTGTCGGCCAGCGTCAGCGCCCAGGTTGCCAGGGCCGCAAGGATCATCTGCGCCGAAAACACCAGCCGCCCGCCGTATTTCTCGGTCCAGACGCCCAGAAAGATGCGGGTCAGCGACCCGGTCAGGATCGGGGTTGCCACCAGAAGGCCGAACTGGGTGTCGTTCAGCCCCAGCTCGCCCTTGATGGCGACCCCGATGATGGAAAAGATCGTCCACACCGCAAAGCAGGCGGTGAAGGCGATCGTGCTCAGCGTCAGGGCGCGGTTCTGATCCGCGCGCGAGACTGGCAATGCGGTTGGCATGGCGACAACTCCGGCTAAATGGACGCAGTCAGCCCCCGAAGGGGTTGTTGCAGTCCTGCGGCCGAGGCGCGCGCGCGGGGTTGATCTGGATCAAATTTCGCAAATTTCCGTGTGAAATAAATGACTTGCGGAAAATTGTCATGCTCGATGCGGCGTCAGGTCAAGGCGCGCGCAGCGCAGGTCAAACGTGGCCTTGACATTTATCAATCGGAGGGGCGATCCTTGCAAAGGCAGTTTCAAGGAGTGGCGGATGCCAGATTCAGCCTTCGGCGAGATTCGCGACCTCCCCCTGTTTGCGGCAATGACCGACGCGAACTTCGCCGCCCTGGTCCGGGGCGCTTATGTCCAGACCTTTCCCGCGCAGATCGAGCTGATTGCCGAAGGCGATCCCAGCGACTTCCTGCACATCGTCCTGTCCGGGTCGGTTGACCTTTTCGCATCGTGGAACGGCCGCGAGACGAGCCTGGCGACAGTTCGGCCGATCTCGACCTTCATCCTCGCCGCAACGGTGCGGGATGCCCCTTACCTCATGTCGGCCCGGACGCTGGAGAAGAGCCGCATCGCGCTCATCCCCAGCCAGGACGTGCGAGCCGTTTTCGACATCGACGCCAACTTCGCCCGCGCTGTGGTCACCGAGCTTGCGCAATGCTACCGTTCGGTCGTCAAGGCGCAGAAGGATCTGAAGCTGCGGACCTCGCTCGAGCGGCTGGCGAACTATCTGCTGCGTCAGCAGCGGCGGGCGGGCGGCGCGGTCTCGTTCGAGCTCGAGCATGAAAAGCGCCGCCTCGCCTCGGTTCTGGGCATGACGCCCGAAAACCTCAGCCGCGCCTTCAAGGGCTTGCAGCCCTACGGCCTGGCCGTGGACGGGGCCCGCGTCACCATCACCGATCAGGCGGAGCTTCTGCGCTTTGCGCGCCCCAGCCCGCTCATCGACGACGCGGCGACCTGACGAGTCAGCCCAGCGGATCCACCCCGATGACCAGTTGGTGTATCGGGATCAGGGCTGCGTAAAGCAGGGGCCCGGCCGCCAGACGCGCGAGCGTCTCGCCGTCAGGGATCGCCGCGACTGGCGATGACGCGACAGCCCGGCGAAGGTCGGCCCAGGCCGGCCCCATCTCGCGCTGCCGCCGCCGATCGACAAGGCGGCCGCCGAACAGGGCGAAGGCCGCAAGGGCGCCGAACACGAGGACATGCGCAAGGTCGCCGTTCGGCAGCACATGGGCGGCAGACCACAGCGTCAGGGCTGCAAGCAGGGGATGGCGGGTGAAGCGCACGATGCCGGGCCGTTGCGGATCGAAGCGGTCGTTGCGCGCCCCGCCGAAGGAAAAGGGGTTCGGTCGGCCGATGGCGAGCGCCAGGATCAGGCAGGCGGGCAGCATCAGCGCC
>DUSC01000057.1 GCA_012842935.1 Hyphomicrobiales bacterium
CATCTCGCCTTCGATTTCGGCGCGCGGCGTCAGGGCTGCGACCGAGTCGACGACCAGCACGTCGATCGCGCCCGAACGAACCAGCGTGTCGCAGATTTCCAGCGCCTGCTCGCCCGTGTCGGGCTGCGAGATCAGCAGGTTCTCCAGGTCGACGCCGAGCTTCCGGGCATAGACCGGATCGAGCGCGTGTTCGGCGTCGACGAAGGCGCAGATGCCGCCCTTCTTCTGCGCCTCGGCCACCGTGTGTAGCGCCAACGTCGTCTTGCCCGAGCTTTCCGGCCCGTAGATCTCGATGATGCGCCCGCGCGGCAGGCCGCCGACGCCGAGCGCGATGTCGAGGCCGAGCGAGCCGGTCGAAACCGTCTCGATCTCGACCACCTGCTCGTTGGCGCCGAGCCGCATGATCGAGCCCTTGCCGAACGCGCGCTCGATCTGCGACAGCGCCGCGTCCAGAGCCTTGGTTTTGTCCACTGCCTTGTCCTCTACCAGCCGCAATGAGCTCTGAGCCATGATACATCACCCCTTGGTCGTCAATGAAGGCCGGACAATCCCGCGCGCATTTCATTTTGTACCTTGTTTGTTCTCTTTTTGCAAGAGAGACCAAACGATTGAATAACCAATGAAATCCATGTTTGTTCGAAAAATGTTCCGCGGTTTCGGCGGCCGACCTTCCGCCGCGGACGACGCCCGGCGCGGCGAGCGGAACCCGGCGCGGCGCTCGGCGGCACCACCCGGCGATTCTGTGGCGCCCGCGGCATCCGCGCCGCGGCGTTGCGGGCGGTACGGCCACGGCCTAAGGTCGGCCGACCAGTCGACTGTCCGGAAACTTTCATGCCCCTCCCCCGTCTGCTCGCCGTCGGCGGCGCCCATGTCGACCGCCGCGGTCGCGTCACTGGGACCTACATCCCCGGCACGTCCAATCCTGGCGTGCTTCGCGAGGAGATCGGCGGCGTGGTGTTCAACGCGTTGCGCAACGCGGTGCAGCGCGGCGTTGCCGGCGCGCTTCTGTCGGTGCGCGGCGGCGACGCCGCCGGCGAGGCGGTGGCGCGTGCCATCGCGGCGGCGGGCATCGAAGACCTGTCGGCGGTCTTCCTCGACCGGCGCACGCCGAGCTACACGGCGCTGCTCGACGGCGACGGCGAGCTAATCGCCGGCCTCGCCGACATGGAGCTCTACGAGGTGGCGTTCCACCGCCAGACGGCGCGGGCGAAGCTGCGCGAGGCGGTCGCGGCCGCCGACGCCGTGCTGTGCGACGCCAACATACCCGCATCGGCGCTGGAGAAACTGGCCGCGGCCAGCGCGGCAAGGCCGCTCCACGCCGTCGCGATTTCGCCCGCCAAGGCGGTGCGGCTCGCCGGACTCCTGCCCCGGATTTCATGCCTGTTCATGAACCGCGCCGAGGCGCGCCGGCTGGCGGGCGCCGGCGACGCGGCCGAGCCGGTTGCGCTCGCTGCGGCGTTGCGCGCCAGGGGCCTGGCGGCCGGCGTGATCACCGCCGGCAGCGCCGGGGCGACAGGCTTCGACGGCGGCGGCACCTTCTCCATCGCCGCCCCCGCGGCGCGCCGGATTGCGGACGTCACGGGCGCCGGCGACGCGCTGGCCGGCGCCACGGTGGCGGCGCTGATGCGCGGGCAGGAACTGCGCGAAGCGCTCCGGGAGGGACTGGCGGCGGCCATGCTGACGGTCGAGCAGTCCTCGGCCGTCGTGAAACTCGACGCACGCACTTTCGCCGCCGCGCTCGCCCTTGTGCCGCAGCCCGAGATGGTGGCATGAGGCGGCGCACCGGCCCGGGGAGACGAGACAGACAGGGAAGGAAGACGCCATGACGCCCGCATCCGCCCGCGCCCATACCGACGTCCATGCACCCGTCGCCGCGGCGCTCGCCGCCGGCCGGCCGGTGGTGGCGCTGGAAAGCACGATCATTACCCACGGCATGCCCTGGCCCGACAACGCCACCATGGCCGCGCGCGTCGAGGCGATCATCACCGAGGAAGGCGCCGTGCCGGCGACCATCGCGGTGATCGGCGGCCGGCTGAAGATCGGCCTTTCCGCCGACGAGCGGGAGGCGCTGGCGAAGGTTTCAGGGGCGATGAAGCTGTCCAGGGCCGACCTCGCCTTCGCCGTCGCGGAAGCGCGCACCGGCGGCACCACGGTTGCCGCGACCATGATCGCGGCCGCGCTCGCCGGTATCGAGGTCTTCGCCACCGGCGGCATCGGCGGCGTGCATAACGGTGCGGAGACGAGCTTCGACATTTCCGCCGACCTCGACGAGCTGGCGCGTACCGGTGTCATCGTGGTGTCGGCCGGCGCCAAGGCGATCCTCGATATTGCCAAGACGCTGGAAGTGCTGGAGACGCGCGGCGTCCCGGTGGTCGCCTACCGCTCCGACGTCATGCCCGCCTTCTGGTCGCGGACCTCGTCCCACCCGGCGCCGCTGCGCCTCGACGGGGCGGACGCGATCGCCCGGTTCTTCGCCACACGCAAGGCTCTGGGTCTCGGCGGCGGCATGCTCGTCGCCAACCCGGTGGCGGAAGAGGACGAGATCCCGGCGGAAAGGATGGCCGGCGTCATCGCCGCGGCGCAGGCGGCGGCAGAGGCTGCGGGCGTCTCGGGCAAGGCGGTGACGCCGTTCCTGCTGGCGAAGATTCTTGAGCTGACCGGTGGGGCGAGCCTCAGGACCAACATCGCGCTGATCGAGAACAATGCGCGCCTGGCGGCGAGAATCGCTTCGGCACTGAAGGGCTGAGCGGACGCGGCGGGCGGCCGTACGGCCCTGTCGGTTCGCTTTCGCGACCGCCCCTGCCCGGCAGGGCGATCGCCGATCCGTTCGGATCGCCCCCCACGCCTGCTCCTCCGGAACAGGTGGGAGGGAACATCGAGTCTGTCGCTTCTGCCGTCGTTTGCGGCTTCGCGGCGGTACGCGGCAGGCCCCGGACTATCCCCCGCCCCCCCGTCGAACGGTCGGGGGTGCTGACGCGCGACCGCCTGCCCGACGGCGAGGTGTGACGCGTCCCTGTCAGGTGAGGGGCGACAGCTGGATTTCGACGCGACGGTTCTGGGCGCGGCCCTGGGCGGTGTTGTTGTTGCCGATCGGCCTGGTTTCGCCGAAGCCGGTCACGGCAAAACGGCGCGAATCGACCCCCTGCTGGCTGAGGTAGTTGGCCACCGAGAGCGCGCGGCGCTGCGACAGGTTGAAGTTGTAGGCGTCGTCGCCGGTGGAATCGGTGTGGCCGTACACGTCGATGATGGTGCGGTTGTACTTCTTCAGCACCAGCGCCACCGAGTTGAGCGTCGGGTAGAACACCGGATTGATCTGATCCTGGTCCGTCTCGAAGGTCACGTCCGACGGCATGTTGAGAATGACCTGGTTGCCGACGCGGGTGACGCTGACGCCCGTGGCACGCAATTGCGCGCGCAGTTCGGCTTCCGCCTGGTCCATCGTCGAGCCGATCAGGCCGCCTGCCAGCGCGCCGATACCAGCGCCGATCAGCGCGTTGCGGCGGTCGTCGCCGCCAGCCAGCGTGCCGAGTCCCGCGCCCGCCGCAGCGCCGATCGCGGCACCGCCGAGCGTGTTCGATACGGTCGGTTCGCCGGTGTAGGGGTCGGTCGTGCAGGCTGCGACGGCAAGCGTGCCGGCGAGCACTGCGATCACGGTCTTCTTCATCTGGTCTTCCCTCTCCTGGTGATTCGTTCCCATGCCGGACACGGCCGGGCGCCGCCCTTCGCCAGAGTACTAGCACGAAGTTGGGCGGAAAGTGGACAGACAGCCGGCCAAAGGGGCGAAAAGCGGGTGGGCGCCCTCGTCGTGGCCGAACCGCGTCGTCACGCCGGCGCGGTGAGGTCGACCGCCTGGCCGGTCCGCGCCGAGCGTTCGGCCGCCGCGCCCATGACGACCGCCATCAGCCCGTCTTCGAGCGTCACCTCAGGCCGCCCCCCGTCACGGACCATGTCGAAGAACTTCCTGTGCTGGAAGTAGGTCGAGCCGTGATGGTCGCCGGCCGAGAGAATCGTCTCGTCGGTGTGCACGGTCTCGCGGCGCTCGACTTTCGTGGCGCGTGGCGACACGACGAGTTCTGCCGGCCGTTCGCGGCCGTCGGCGGAAAAACGCGCCGGCCCAGGGATCAGCGCCTCGACGCGGGCGCGGTCGCCGACCGCCGAGACCTGCTCCTGCCAGTAGGCGCCCTCGGCGAACATGCACAGGTCGAGCATGGCGCGCACGCCGTTGGCAAAGTCGACGACGACGAAGGCGTTGTCGAGGATGTCGGGACGCCGCCCGTCATAGTCCTCGTCGAGGAAATTCACGTCCATGCCGCCGGAAGCGTAGACGCGCACCGGCTCGGCGCCGGCCAGCAGCCGCATCAGGTCGAAGAAGTGGCAACATTTCTCCACAAGCGTCCCGCCGGTGTTGGCGGCGAAGCGGTTCCAGTCGCCGACCTTGCGCAGGAACGGGTAGCGGTGCTCGCGGATCGAGATCATGTGCAACCGCCCGACCGTCCCGTCGGCGAGTTCGTGCCTCAGCCGCTGCAGCGGCGGCATGTAGCGGTATTCCATCGCCACCCATACCGGCGCCTTTCGTCGCGCCGCCAGATCGACGATCGTCCGG
>DUSC01000058.1 GCA_012842935.1 Hyphomicrobiales bacterium
ATCCTCGGCTGGGCGCAGGCCACTCGTCCCGGCCGCCGCATCACCTGCCTGATCGACCCCGACAATAGACCTTCGCTGCGACTGGCGGCCCGCCACGGTTTTCGCGAGTTCGACCGCACCGCGCATCACGGCGCGCCCGTGGTGCTCTTCGAACACGACTGTGCCGGCCGCGACCAGCCATAACGCGCGGCACACGCTTCGCCGGCCTTCCCGGGGTCTGGAGCACTGGTCGTGCCGGTTCCGATCTACATGCAGGTTGTATACATAATCGCGGAGAAATGGCGCTTATTGGCTATATATCGCTTGACGAAGCCGCTAGATCGGAGCGATTGTATACATAAGCGTGATGGACGGGCCTTGTCGCCTGCCCATACCCGTTGCAAGGGAGGAAATCCGATGGCCTACAGGAATCTCGAGGACAAGCTGCGCCAGGTCGGCAATCCGGTCGACATGCTGCGCAATTCGCGTATCGGCGCCTACGTCTACCCGGTGGTGGCGCCGGAATTCACCAACTGGCGCGACGAGCAGCGCGCCTGGCGCCACAGCGCCGTATTGTTCGACCAGTCGCACCACATGGCCGAGCTGAAGGTCGAGGGCCGGGACGCCGAGAAGCTCCTGTCCCATCTGGCCATCAATTCATTCAAGGGCTTCACGCCGGGAAAGGCGAAGCATTTCGTGCCGGTGACGCCGGCGGGCTATGTCATCGGCGACGTCATCATGTTCCGCGAGAGCGAAACCGAGTTCAATCTCGTCGGTCGCGCGCCGACGGTGAGCTGGGTGCAGTTCAATGCGGCGACGGGTGGTTATGACGTCAAGCTGACGGAAGACCCGCGCTCCCCGTCGCGCCCCCAGGGCAAGCCTGTCGTTCGCCGACACTACCGCTTCCAGGTGCAGGGCCCGAACGCCCCTGCGATCCTCGAGAAGCTCAACGGCGGCCCGGTTCCGGACATCAAGTTCTTCAACATGGACTGGATCAACGTGGCCGGCAGGAAAGTCCGCGCGCTGCGCCACGGCATGGCCGGTGTCCCCGGCCTCGAGCTCTACGGTCCTTACGAGGACTATGATCTGATCCGCGACGCGATCCTTGCCGCCGGCGAGGAGCACGGCATCGTTCCGGTCGGCAGCCGCGCCTATGCGACGAACACGCTGGAGTCCGGCTGGATTCCGTCGCCTCTGCCGGCTATCTACACCGGCGAGGCGTTGAAAGCCTATCGCGAGTGGTTGCCCGGCAACGGCTACGAGGCGACCGGGGCTATCGGCGGCTCGTATGTCTCCGGCAATATCGAGGACTACTACCTGACGCCGTGGGATCTCGGCTACGGCATCTACGTGAAGTTCGATCACGACTTCGTCGGCCGCGCCGCGCTCGAGGAGATGGCCGGCCGGGAGCATCGCCGCAAGGTGACCTTCGAATGGAATCCGGAGGACGTCGTCGCGGCCTTCGCGACCATGTTCGACGAAGGACCCAACGTCAAGTTCATGGACCTGCCGCTGTCCAATTACGCCTCGTCGAGCTACGACCGCGTCATGCGGGGCGACAAGATGGTCGGCCTCTCCATGTTCTCCGGCTACAGCTACAATGAGCGGCGCATGCTCTCGCTCGGCACGGTCGACTCCGACGTCCGCGAAGGCGATGTGCTGACCCTTGTCTGGGGCGAGCCGGACGGCGGGTCGGGAAAGACGACCGTCGAGCGCTCCCGGCAGATGGATATC
>DUSC01000059.1 GCA_012842935.1 Hyphomicrobiales bacterium
AGCGAAATCAGCGACTTACTTGGAGAATGTGGGTTCATGCTCGTCGCGCCGGAGGCGTGGTATGCCTTTGTCCCCGACGTCACCGAGACCGGCCCCGCAAACCTGCACTTCATCCGCGACATCGGGCTCGCCTTCCTGGCGTCGGCGGCCGCGCTCGTCGCGGCGACGCGCGCAGATGCCCCCGCTGCTTTCCTCCTGGCGCCGGCGATCTTCCTGGGCGGCCATGCCGGCATCCACCTCATCGAGATTTTCGAGCACGGCGCGACGGCAGCGACGGCACTGCGCGACACCGCCCTGATCCTCGTCCCCGGCTTCCTGCCCTTTGCCTTCCTCCGGCGGCGGCCGCTTGAGAGGAGGGTCGCCTGATGCTCGCCTCCGTCCTGAAACGCCGGCTCGCCGCCTTCGGCACGCGCTACGACTACGACACCTCCTACTTGACCGAACTCGCCGACCTCGATCCGGCCGGTGCGGCGAAGCTCGCCATGGTCTCGGCTTTCACCGGCCATCATTTCGGCCTGCCGCCGGCGCCCTACTACGCCGCCAAGGCAGTCGCCGCGAAGTCGGCCGATTGCGGGCCGTGCCTGGAACTGGCCGTGACGATGGCGACGGAGGCCGGCGTGAACCGTGCCGACCTCGCGCGGATCCTCACCGGTCGCCGCGACGAGGCCCCTGAAGGCATGGCCCTCGCCGCGCGCTACGCCGATGCCGTTCTCGCCAACGGCGACGACCTTGCCGATCTCCTGGCCGAATGCGAAACGAGGTGGGGCCGCCGCGGTGTCGCCGGCCTGGCGGCTGCCGTCGTGTCGGGCCTGTTCTACCCGATGCTCAAGCGTGGGCTCGGCCACGGCCTGGCCTGCCGTCCGGTGATCGCGAACCTCGCGGCGGAACTCGAGCGGATGGGGCGGGAGGACGCTGTCCATGGGTGACGGCGCGGCAGAGAGCAGGGGCGAAGAGGCGCGGCTTTCGGCGTTCCTCGGCGAACGCAAGCGGCTGCTCAGGCTCGCCTACCGCTATCTCGGCTCGGTCAGCGAGGCCGAAGACGCCGTGCAGGATGCCTGGCTGCGCTTCGCCGCCTCAGCAGAAGACCCCGACCATGCCGGCCGCTACCTGTCGCGCATCGTCACCAATCTATGCCTCGACCGGCTGAAGGCAGCGCGGGCGCGGCGCGAGCGCTATGTCGGGCCGTGGCTGCCGGAACCGCTGGTCGAGGCGGCCGGCGCCGTCGAGCCGGACACGAGCGACGCCGCGCTCGACATATCCTTCGGCGTCATGCGCGCGCTGGAGCGGCTGTCGCCGCTGGAGCGTGCCGCGCTCTTCCTTCACGACCTCTACGACCTGAGCTTCGAGGAGGTGGGCGAGACGCTGAAGCGCTCGCCCGCCGCCTGCCGACAGATGGCGTCGCGGGCGCGGCGTTCGCTGAGGCAAGGCGGCGCCCGCTTCCAGCCGAGCGAGGCCGACGTGGCCCGCTTCGTCGCCGGCTTCGCCGAGACGGCGCGGACCGGGGATGTCGAGCCGCTGAAGAAGCTGCTCGCGGCCGACGTCGACTTCGTCTCCGACGGCGGCGGCAAGGTGACGGCCGCGCTCAACGTGGTCAGCGGTGCCGACAAGGTGGCACGCCTACTGCTCGGCCTTTCGCGCAAGAGCGCGGCGCGGGCGTCGGTCTCGATCCTGCCGGCGGCGATCAACGGCGGCCCTGGGCTGATCGTGCGGCTCGACAGGCGCATCGACCACACGATGGCGTTCTCGGTCGATGGGGCCGGAGCCATCGCGGCGATCTACGTGGTGCGCAACCCCGACAAGCTGCGCGCGGTGCCGCAGGCCGGAGAGCCCTAGGCGGCGTCCGGCCGAACCGCCCTATTCGGCGGCACGGATGCGCCGGGCGCCGACGTCCTCCGCCCACTGGATGGTACGATAGTCGAAGCCGTATTCGAGCGTCGGCTTGACAATGCGGAAATAGGGCGAGAGGTCGAAGTCGCGCGGCGTGTAGAGCGAGTGATGGCGGATGTGGAGGATCTCCTCGCGCGAGTAGTGCGACTGCGCCGAGGCTCGCCCGGGTGCGCGGGTTATCTCCGGCAGGATGGGATAGCGCACGGTGGCGTAAGCCTGGGCGATCAGCGTCGAGCAGATGGCCCGCGTCGGATCGCCGGAGCCGAAGGCGATCATTCGGCGCCGCCAGCGCACCGGCACCGGCGGCGTCGGAAAGAAATAGCGCAGCATGTCGAAGATGTTCTTCAGGTCGTAGCGCAAGCCGATACGATCGACCATGAAGGCGACGACCTTCGCCCGGTCTTCGGGGGTGAGCCCGCTCGCGCGGCAGATGCGGGTGTTGTAGGTGCGGTATTTTCCCAGCGGCACGCCGATGCAGC
Source organism: Hyphomicrobiales bacterium (assembly GCA_012842935.1). GTDB lineage: Bacteria > Pseudomonadota > Alphaproteobacteria > Rhizobiales > Rhizobiaceae > DUSC01. Next base: position 2,367 of record DUSC01000059.1, read on the forward strand.
CATCGCCGAGATTGACCTCGACGAGGCGCGGCCGCTCGCTGCCGTCGGCCGGCTCCGGCAGGGCATCGCCGACATAGAGTGCGGAATGCGACCAGGTGGACTGGGTAAGGTACTTGATCGCCGCCGAAATCTTCTGGTTGCCCTCGACAAGCAGGATGTCGCCGGGTTCGAGGGTGCGGCGCAGCGTTTCGGGATCGGACGGCGTGTAGGGCTCGTAGCCGGAGGAGGAGGACTCCAGCCGGCGCGCCAGGAAGCGGCCGAAACGATCGAGAAAGGTATCGCCCTCAGCACCCATGGCCGCCCGCATGCCTCCCGCACGTCTCGGCAGCATTTATGGACCGGGCGCCGGCAAAGGTGAAGGCCGGGGAATTGTCAGTCCGCGGCCGCCACATCGTCGCGATAGCGGCCGGCGACCTTGCGGCCGATCCGGCGCGGCACGAGATCGAACACGGCCTCGGCTTCGTCGAGGCAGCGTTGGCGCAGCGTCTTTTCCGTGCGCTTGAGAAGTCGCACGAGCAGGCGCCGCGTATCGTCGGAGCCGAACACCGAATGGTCGGAAGAAGCAAGCAGGCGCATGACCAGCGCGTCGTTCAGTTCGCCCAGGCTCTCGCCCAGGGCGTCGAGCGCCTTCAGCCGCGCCTTGACCGGCCTCGGCCAGTAGTCGCGCAGCAGTTCCACATGCATGGCATGGGCCTTCACGCATTTGCGCAGTTCGTGGAAGTCTTCGGTCTTGCCGCTGCGGCGCGCCCGCCGCAGCGCCTTCGCGGCGCGGCGCACGACGCGGCCGGCGCCTTCGGCGAGCAGGTCGGCGGCCTTGCCCGGGTCGTCCGGCAGGGACGCCGTGGCGAGCGCGGCGCGGCCGCCCTCCGCGGTCCAGACCGCAGCACCGATGACCGAATCGATGCCCGACGTCTCCCCGGCGATGCGGTCGTGGCGCGCCACCAGCGCGGCGCGCAGCTCGGCGAACGCCGGATCTTTCGTCTCCCCGGGGAAGGCGGCGACGATACGGTCGAGCGTCTCGACGAGGGCGGCGGCCTCGCGGGCGCCGGCGATACTGCGCGACAGATCGCGCCAGCGCGCGTCCTCGGTTTCCCAGTAGCCGCGATCGGCCGCCCGTACCAGGCGGATCAACGCGCGCAGGCGCTTGATGCGGCGCCGGCAGCGGTGGAATCCCTCCTCCGGCTTGCGGCGGGCGAGATCAAGGTCGGACAGGATCCCGTCGACGAGCTCCGTGCCGACGCGGCGAACCTCTGCGGCGAACGGATGGTCGGGCCTGATCCGGTAGTTCATGGCCGCGGCTTCCCGTAGAGCGCGAGGCTGGCGTTGTAGTAGGCGCTCTCGCCCGTGACCTCGCGGCCGAGCCATGGCGGCAGGTCGGATTCGGCCACCTCGTCCGCCGTTTCCAGCTCGACGACCACGAGCCCGTCGAGATCGCCCTCGAAGACGTCGACCTCGTAGACATATCCGCGCCATGGAACGTGGTGGCGGCTCTTCGCGATGACGCGGCCGATGGCGAACGCGCGCATCTCCTCGGCATCGGCAATGGGCACCGAATATTCGAATTCCTCGCGATGGCGGCCGTGGTCGCCGAACTTGAAAGTGACGGTAGCCTCGCGGCCGTCGCGGATGCGCACGCGCGCCGAACGGTCGGGCTCGGCGAATAGGTAGAACTGGGCGATTGTCACGACCTCGCCTACGCCGGCGCGCCAAGCGTCGCCGGCCGCAAGGAATTTACGTTCGCTTTCCCTCGCCACGCGGCGACTTAACCGTTCGCGCCTGTCACATTCAATACCGTTGACATTAATCAATCGTTTGATTAAAAACGCGTCATGAACGAGGCACGGACATCGGGCAGGTCGCGCGAGGCACTCTCGTCGCAATCCGAGCAAACCCGCGCGGCGCTGATCCGCGCTTCGCTGAGGCTGTTCGGCCAGAAGGGTTTCGACGGGACGTCGACGCGCGACATCGCGGCAGCCGCCAACGCCAACATCGGCTCGATCGCCTACCATTTCGGCGGCAAGGAGGGATTGAGGCTCGCCTGCGCCGGCTTCATCGTCGACACCGTCCAGCGGATCGCGGGTCCGGCGATCGCAGCCGTCCCGCTTGGCGACGGCGCCAGCGGGGAAGCCGCGGCCATGGCACAGATCGACGCCATCGTCGAGCGCATGGTCGGCTTCATCGTCGCCGAACCGCAGGCCGGAGAGATCGTCCAGTTCGTCCTGCGCGAATTGTCCCATCCGACCGCCGCGCTCGATGCCATCTATACCGGCCTGTTCGAGCCGATCCACAGACGCCTTTGCGCCATCTGGGCGGCGGCAACCGGCGAGGAGGCCGAAGCCGAAGAGACACGGCTGCGCGTCTTCGCCATCATCGGCCAGGTCATCTACTTCCGCATCGGCCGCGAGGCGGTGCTGCGACGCATGGGCTGGCGTTCGGTCGGAGCCGCCGAGGCCGTGCGCATCACCAGCGTCGTTCGCGAGAACGTGCACGCCATCGGGACCGCGATCAGAGGCAGGTCGTCATGAGCATCTTCTGCTCCATTCCCTATCTGGCAACGCTCATCTCGACCTGTGCGGCGACGCCGCCGGTCGCCGTCGGCTACGTCGAGGGCGACTACGTGCTGCTCGCGCCGATAGAGGTCGCGCAGGTGCGCAGCGTCGCGGTCAGACGCGGCGAGCGCGTCGCGGAAGGCGCTCCGATCGCCGCGCTCGAGTCGGACGACGCAACCATCGCCGTCGCGCAGGCAGAGGCTGCCCTCGGTCAGGCCGAGGCGCAGCTCGCGGACCTGAGGCTCGGGCGGCGTCCGGAGGAGATCGCGGTGCTCGAAGCGACGCTGCGCTCGGCCGAGGCGCAGGCCTCGGAGGCGCAGCGCGTGCTCGCCCGCGTGCAGGACCTGTTCAGGCGCGGCATCGCCACGCAGGCCCAGCTCGACGAGGCCTCGACGCAGGTCGAGGTCGCCGACGCCGCGATCGGCCAGGCCAGGGCCAACCTCGCCGTCGCCGCGTTGCCGGCGCGACCGGAGGCGATCAGGGCCGCGGAGAACCAGGTTCGGCAGGCGGCCGCCTCCCTCGACCAGGCGCGCTGGCGGCTTTCCCGGCGCAACATCGTCGCCCCCGCCGCTGGACGCATCGACGACATCATCCGCAATCCGGGCGACATCGCCGGCCCGTCGGCGCCGGTCGTGTCGCTGCTGCCGGACGGCGCGGTGAAGCTGCGCATCTACGTGCCGGAGGCGCAATTCTCGACCGTGACCGTCGGTTCGCGCCTCAAGGTCAACTGCGACGGCTGCGCGCCCGGGCTGACCGCGCGCGTCAGCTACGTCTCCACCAGTCCGGAGTTCACGCCGCCGGTCATCTACTCGCTGGAGACCCGGCAGAAGCTCGTCTACCTCGTCGAGGCGCGACCGGAGGGCGGCAGCGACGGGCTGCAGCCGGGGCAGATCGTCGACGTCAAACTCGGCGACGCGCCATGAACGCCATCGAGGTGCGCGGGCTGGTCAAGCGCTTCGGCGGAAAGACCGTCGTCGACAACGTGTCGATGAGCGTCGCCGAAGGCGAGATCGTCGGCTTCCTCGGCCCCAACGGCTCGGGCAAGACGACGACGATCCGCATGATGTGCGGCCTGCTGACCCCAGACGAGGGCGAGGGCCAGGTACTCGGCCACGACCTGCGCACGGATGCGCTGAGGATCAAGCGCGAGGTCGGCTACATGACGCAGAAGTTCTCCTTCTACGAAGACCTGACGATCGCCGAGAACCTGACCTTCGTCGCGCGCCTCTACCGCATGAAGCCGGCAAGGGAGGCGGTCGACCGCACTCTGGAGGAACTTGGTCTGACGACGCGGCGCAGCCAGCTCGCCGGTACGCTGTCGGGGGGATGGAAGCAGCGGTTGGCACTCGCCGCCTGCATCATGCACCAGCCGAGGCTGCTGCTGCTCGACGAGCCGACGGCCGGCGTCGACCCGAAGGCGCGTCGCGACTTCTGGGACGAGATCCACCGCCTCGCCCATGGCGGCCTGACCGTTCTGGTCTCCACCCACTACATGGACGAGGCGGAGCGCTGCCACCGCATCAGCTATATCTCCTATGGGCGCATGCTGGCGACCGGCACGGTGGACGAGGTGGTGGCCGGCTCCGGGCTGACGACCTTCGTCATCCACGGGCCGCGGCTCGACGAGGTGGCCGCGGCCGTCTCCGGCCGGCCCGGCGTCGACCAGGTGGCACCGTTCGGCACGACGCTGCACGTGGTTGGCTCAGACCTCTCCGCGCTCGAGGCGGCGCTGGCGCCGATCCGCGAGCGGCCGGGAACCATCGTCGAGGCCGGCCAGACGAGCCTGGAGGACGTCTTCATCCAGTTCATGGGCGCCTCGCGGGACAACATGTCATGAATGGCGCCTTCTCGCTCGCCCGCCTCGCGGCGCTGCTCGCCAAGGAATTCATCCAGATGCGGCGCGACCGCATCACCTTCGCCATGATGCTCGGCGTACCGCTGATGCAGCTCGTCCTGTTCGGCTTCGCCATCAACAACGACCCGAAGGCGCTGCCGGCCGCGCTGGTGGCGACCAGCAACGACCATTTCACCCGCGCCATGGTCTCGGCGCTGGAGACGACCGGCTACTACCGCTTCGACCACGTGGCGACCAGCGCGGCCGAGGCCGAGGCGCTGATCCAGAGCGGCGAGGTCGCCTTCGTCGTCACCATCCCCGCCGACTTCGCCACCCGGATGGCGCGCGGCAACCGCCCGCAGATCCTTATCGAGGCCGACGCCACCGATCCGTCGGCGTCGAGCGGCGCCATATCGACGCTCGGCACGGTGGCGCAACAGGCCCTGCTGCGCGAGCTGGGACTCGAGGCGGCCGCGCAACGGTCGGCCGCCGGCTCTCTCGAGGTCGTCGTCCACCGCCGCTACAATCCCGAGGGCATCTCCCAGTACAACATCGTGCCGGGGCTGCTCGGCGTCATCCTGCAGATGACCATGGTGATGATGACGTCGATGGCGCTGACCCGCGAGTCCGAGCGCGGCACGATGGAGAACCTGCTCGCCATGCCGGCGAACCCGCTGGAAATCATGCTCGGCAAGATCCTGCCCTATCTCGTCGTCGGCGCCGTGCAGGTGGCCGTCGTGCTGGCGGCGGCGAAGCTGCTCTTCGGCGTGCCCTTCGCGGGCTCGATGACGCTCCTGATGAGCGCAATCCTGGTCTTCGTGCTGTCTCTGGTACTGCTGGGCTACACGATCTCGACCGCCGCGCGCTCGCAGATGCAGGCCATGCAGCTGACCTTCTTCTTCTTCCTGCCGTCGCTGCTCCTTTCCGGCTTCATGTTTCCCTATCGCGGCATGCCGGGCTGGGCGCAGGTGCTCGGCGAGATCTTCCCGCTGACGCACTTCCTCAGGGTGATCCGCGCCATCATGCTGAAGGGTGCCGACTTCGCCGCGGTGTCCTTCGAGATCGGCGCGCTGGTGGTCTTCATCCTCGCCTATGCGGCGCTGGCACTGCTGCGCTTCCGCCGGACATTGGATTGACGGCTCCTCACGCCGCCCCGCCGATGGTCCGCGCATAGGCGGCGGGATCGACGTTGCCGCCGGACAACACGACGACGACGGTCTTCCCGGCAACGGGGATCTTCCCCGAAAGCAGCGCGGCGAGGCCGACGGCGCCGCCCGGCTCGACGACGAGCTTCAGCGACAGCATCGCCTCGCGCACCGCGGCGACGGCCTCGTCGTCACCGACGGTTACGACGCCGGCGATCTTCCGCCGATTGATCTCGAAGGTGACGGCGCCCGGCTCCGGGGTCAGGAGCGCATCGCAGATCGAGTTGTGCCCCGGCAGGTTGGCGACGCGCCGGCCTTCGGCGAGCGAGCGGCGCGTGTCGTCGAAACCTTCCGGCTCCACGCCCCAGATTTCCGCGCCGGGCAGCGCACCGGTGACGGCGATCGCCACGCCGGCAGTCAGCCCGCCGCCGCCGCACGGCACCACGACCGCGTCGGGCTCGGCTCCTGCGGCGCGCGCCTGGTCGAGGATCTCGAGGCCGACGGTTCCCTGCCCCGCGACGATCAGCGAGTCGTCGTAGGGCGGCACCAGGACCATGCCGGATTCGAGCCAGGGCCTCACCACCGTCATGCGGTCGTCGCGGAAGCGGTCGAAGGGAACGATCTCGGCGCCCATGGCGCGGACCCTGTCGAGCTTCACCCGGGGCGCGTCGCCGGGCATGGCGATGACGGCACGGATGCCGAACAGGCGTGCCGCTTCGGCCACGCCCTGCGCGTGGTTGCCGGAAGAGAAGGCGACGACGCCCCCCGCCCTCTTCGCCGGATCGAGCGCCGCGATCTTGTTGTAGGCGCCGCGGATCTTGAACGAACCGGTACGTTGCAGAGTCTCGGCCTTGAAGAGGATGCGTCCGCCGAGGCGCCCGTTCAGTTCTGCGTTCTCGAGGAGAGGCGTTGTCACCGCAATCCCGGCCAGACGCCGCGCGGCGGCGCACACGTCGTCCATTCCAGGAAGGGCGATAGCAGCGGCATCCATGACGGGTCACGCAGCGAGTGGACCTCCAGTGTGGCTCGCCCGGCGCCGTCCCACCAATGAAAAGATGTGATCCATCGATCGGTGCCGCCCGGCGGGTGATGCCGAAGGACATGGCAACGTATCGGTGACAAGGCATTGAAGAGCGAGCCCGCCGGCGCTAAGTTTAGAATCGTTCTAAACTGGATATCCGCAATCATGCTTTCCCGCGTCTTCGGCTTCGACCGCCGCTCGTTTGATTCGCTCTCGGAACAGGAAATCCTGGCGCTCGCCATCTCGTCGGAAGAGGACGACAGCCGCATCTACCGCGCCTATGCCGACGGTCTGCGCGAGGCGTTCCCACAGTCGGCGAAGATGTTCGACGCCATGGCGGAGGAGGAGGACGGCCACCGGGCGGCGCTGATCGACCTGCATCGCGCCCGCTTCGGCGAACGCATCCCGCTGATCCGCCGCGAGCACGTGCGCGGCTTCTACGAACGCAAGCCGGACTGGCTGGTGCGGCCGCTCGGCATCGACAAGGTGCGCGGCAGTGCCGCCGAGATGGAGCGCCAGGCGCAGCGTTTCTACGAGGAGGCGGCGAAGCGGACCTCTGACGCCTCGACGCGCAAGCTGCTCGGCGATCTCGCCGCGGCCGAGGGCAAGCACGAGGCGGTCGCACACAACATGGAGCAGACCCATGTGCCCGAAGACGTGCAGGCCGAGGAGCGCACGGCCGAGCGCCGCCAGTTCATCCTCACCTACGTGCAGCCAGGGCTGGCGGGGCTGATGGACGGCTCGGTATCGACCCTGGCGCCGATCTTCGCCGCTGCCTTTGCCACAGGCGATACCTGGCAGACCTTTCTCGTCGGCCTGTCGGCCTCGGTCGGCGCCGGCATCTCGATGGGCTTCACCGAGGCCGCGCACGACGACGGCAAGCTGTCGGGGCGCGGCTCGCCGTTGAAGCGCGGCCTTGCCTCGGGCATCATGACGGCGGTGGGCGGGCTCGGCCACGCCCTGCCCTACCTCATCCCGAACTTCTGGACGGCGACGACGGTGGCCGCGATCGTGGTGTTCGTCGAACTCTGGGCGATCGCCTTCATCCAGAACCGCTACATGGAGACGCCGTTCCTGCGCGCCACCTTCCAGGTCGTGCTCGGCGGCGCGCTGGTCTTCGCCGCGGGCGTCCTGATCGGCAGCGCGTGAACGGCCGAGCCGTTCGCGAACGA
>DUSC01000006.1 GCA_012842935.1 Hyphomicrobiales bacterium
CGCAACCAGGGCCGCAGGCCCATCGAAACAATCAATATGTTCGTAAGCCAAGAAGCTTAAGAGGACACATGCTGCGCACCGCCCTCGGCCCGGCAATCGCCGGTTTCCTAGAAGACCCGTCGATCGTCGAGGTGATGCTCAACCCGGACGGGCGGCTCTGGATCGACCGGCTCGCGGAGGGCCTGGCCGATACGGGTGAGCATCTGTCGCCCGCCGACGGCGAGCGCATCGTGCGGCTCGTCGCCCATCATGTCGGCGCAGAGGTTCACGCCGGAAACCCACGCGTGTCGGCCGAGCTGCCCGGAACGGGGGAGCGCTTCGAGGGCCTGCTGCCGCCCGTGGTCACGGCGCCGGCTTTCGCGATCCGCAAGCCGGCCATCGCCGTCTTCACGCTGCAGGACTATGTCGCCGCCAGCATCATGACGGCGGATCAGGCGGAGATTCTCCGCCGTGCGGTCGCCGACCGCCGCAACATCCTGGTCGCCGGCGGAACGAGCACCGGCAAGACCACGCTCACCAACGCGCTCCTCGCGGAAGTGTCGAAGTCGGCCGATCGCGTCGTCCTGATCGAGGACACCCGCGAGCTTCAGTGCGCCGCGCCCAATCTCGTCGCCATGCGCACCAAGGATGGTGTCGCTACGCTATCCGATTTGGTGCGCTCTTCCCTGCGCCTACGGCCAGACCGCATTCCCATCGGCGAAGTGCGCGGCGCCGAGGCGCTCGATCTCCTGAAGGCCTGGGGCACGGGACATCCCGGCGGGATCGGCACCATCCACGCCGGCACGGCCATCGGCGCCCTGCGCCGTCTCGAGCAGCTCATCCAGGAAGCCGTCGTCACTGTCCCGCGCGCGCTGATCGCGGAGACCATCGATCTCGTCGCCGTGCTGAGCGGCCGCGGCGCCTCGCGCCGTCTCGCCGAGCTCGCCCGCGTCGAGGGCCTCGGACCCGGCGGCGACTACCGCATCACCTCCGCGACAGCAGGCACAGCAGGAGATCACGCATGACCTCGGCTCGACAGCCATCATTCAAGCAATGTTTATTCACCGGCTCGATCCTCGAACGGATCGGCCGCATCGGTTTGATCGCGGCAGGGCTCCTCTACGCCGCGCCGGCCTATGCCAGCGGCTCGTCCATGCCCTGGGAGCAGCCGCTTCAACAGATCCTCCAATCGATCGAGGGCCCGGTGGCCAAGGTCATCGCGGTGATCATCATTATCGTCACCGGCCTGACGCTCGCCTTCGGCGACACGAGCGGCGGTTTCCGCCGTCTGGTGCAGATCGTCTTCGGTCTGTCGATCGCCTTCGCCGCGTCCAGCTTCTTCCTGTCGTTCTTCAGCTTCGGCGGCGGGGCGGTGGTGTGATGGTTGGTGTGCTTGATACCACCGAGGTGCCCGGCTTCTCGGTGCCGGTTCATCGGGCACTGACCGAGCACATCCTTCTCGGCGGCGCGCCGCGTTCGATCGCCATCCTCAACGGCACGCTCGCCGCCGCGCTCGGGCTCGGCCTGCGGCTCTGGCTCGTCGGCCTCGGGCTTTGGGCGGTCGGTCACTTCGCGGCGGTGTGGGCGGCAAAGCGCGATCCGATGTTCGTCGAGGTCACGCGCCGGCACCTGCGCATTCCCGGGTTCCTGGGCGTGTGAGGCGACCGATGATGAACCTCGCCGAATATCGCCGCACGACTGCGCGCCTCGCCGACTTCCTGCCCTGGGCGGCGCTCATCGCAGAGGGTGTCGTCCTCAACAAGGATGGCAGCTTCCAGCGCACGGCCCGCTTTCGCGGTCCCGACCTCGATTCCGCGGTGCCGGCCGAACTGGTCGCGGTCGCCGGTCGCCTCAACAACGCGTTCCGCCGACTCGGCTCCGGCTGGGCGATCTTCGTGGAGGCGCAGCGCCATGGCGTCGGCGCTTACCCGTCGAGCCGATTTCCCGACGCGGCATCGGCCCTCGTCGACGCCGAGCGCAAGGCGGACTTCGAAGAGGCAACCGCGCATTTCGAGTCGAGCTACTTCCTCACCTTCGCCTATCTGCCGCCGGCCGAAGACGCCGCCCGCGCCGAGAACTGGCTCTACGAGGGCAAGGCCGACCGCGGCGTCGATCCGCACGAGATCCTGCGCGGCTTCGTCGATCGCACCGACCGCATTCTGCAGCTCATCGAAGCCTTCATGCCCGAATGCGCCTGGCTCGATGACAGCGAGACGCTGACCTACCTGCATTCCTGCATCTCGACCAGGCGCCATCGCGTGCGCGTGCCCGAGACGCCGATGTATCTCGACGCGCTGCTGGCCGACCAGCCGCTCACCGGAGGCCTCGAGCCGCGGCTCGGCGACGCGCACCTTCGCGTGCTCACGATCGTCGGTTTCCCGACGGCAACCACGCCGGGCATTCTGGATGAGCTGAACCGGCTGGCGTTTCCTTATCGCTGGGCGACGCGCGCCATCCTGCTCGACAAGACCGACGCAACCAGGCTGCTCACAAAAGTCCGCCGGCAGTGGTTCGCCAAGCGCAAGTCGATCGCCGCCATCCTAAGGGAGGTGATGACCAATGAGGCGTCGACGCTCCTGGATACGGACGCCGCCAACAAGGCGGCCGACGCCGATCTCGCCCTCCAGGAACTCGGCGCCGATTACGCCGGCGAGGCCTATGTCACCGCGACGGTGACGGTCTGGGACAACGACCCGCGCATCGCCGCCGAGAAGCTGCGGCTGGTCGAGAAGGTCATCCAGGGCCGCGACTTCACGGCGATGCCCGAGACGATCAATGCGGTCGACGCCTGGCTCGGCTCGCTGCCCGGGCATGTCTACGCCAACGTGCGCCAGCCGCCGATCTCGACGCTCAATCTCGCCCACATGATCCCGCTGTCGGCCGTCTGGGCCGGCCCGGAACGCGATGAGCACTTCGGTGCGCCTCCCTTGCTGTTCGGCAAGACCGAAGGGTCCACCCCGTTCCGGTTCTCTTTGCACGTCGGCGACGTCGGCCACACGCTCGTCGTCGGCCCGACGGGCGCCGGCAAGTCGGTGCTGCTGGCGCTGATGGCGCTTCAGTTCCGGCGCTATTCCAGCTCGCAGGTCTTCGCCTTCGACTTCGGCGGTTCGATTCGCGCTGCGGCGCTGGCGATGGGCGGTGACTGGCACGACCTCGGCGGCGGCCTCACGGAAGGGTCAGGTGACAGCGTTTCGCTGCAACCGCTCGCCAGCATCCATCATGTCCCGGAACGCGCATGGGCCGCCGACTGGATCGTCGCGATCCTGATGCGCGAGGGCGTGACGATCACGCCAGAGGTCAAGGAGCATCTCTGGACCGCGCTGACTTCGCTCGCGAGCGCGCCCGTCGTCGAACGCACGATCACCGGCCTCGCGGTGCTCCTGCAATCCAACGATCTCAAGCAGGCGCTGCGGCCATTCTGTGTCGGCGGGGCATATGGGCGCCTGCTCGACGCCGAACATGAGCATCTCGGCGAAGCATCGGTCCAGGCGTTCGAGACCGAGGGCCTGATCGGGACTGGCGCAGCGCCAGCCGTGCTCGCCTATCTGTTTCACCGGATCGAGGATCGCCTCGACGGACGGCCCACCTTGCTGATCGTCGACGAAGGCTGGCTGGCGCTCGACGACGAAGGCTTCGCCGGTCAGCTCAGAGAATGGCTGAAGACGCTCCGGAAAAAGAACGCCAGCGTCGTCTTCGCTACGCAGTCGCTTTCCGACATCGACAACTCGCCGATCGCGCCGGCGATCATCGAAAGCTGTCCGACGCGATTGCTGCTCCCGAACGAGCGGGCGATCGAGCCGCAGATCGCCGCGATCTACCGCAGGTTCGGGCTAAACGATCGCCAGATCGAGATCCTCGCCCGCGCCATGCCGAAGCGCGACTATTACTGCCAATCGCGCCGCGGCAATCGCCTGTTCGAGCTCGGCCTCTCCGACGTCGCCCTCGCACTCTGCGCCGCGTCCTCCAAGACCGACCAGGCCGCCATCGACCGCATCCTCGCCGAGCACGGCCGCGACGGCTTCCTGCCCGCATGGCTGCGCCACCGTGGCGTCGCGTGGGCGGCCGACCTCATCCCAAGCCTCACCAATCTGGAGACTCCGTCATGATCATCCGTCGATCGCGCGCGGCGCTTCTCGCCGCGACGGCCCTCTCGCTTCCGCTTTCGTTTTCGCCTGTCTTGGTCGCGCCCGCGGCAGCACAGTGGATCGTTTACGACCCGACCAATTACGCGCAGAACGTCCTGCAGGCGGCCCGCGCGCTGGAGCAGATCAACAACCAGATCACCTCGCTTCAGAACGAGGCGCAGATGCTGATCAACCAGGCCCGCAATCTCGCGAGCCTGCCGTATTCGTCCTTGCAGCGTCTGCAACAGTCCATCCAGCGCACCCAGCAGCTCCTCGGCCAGGCGCAGAACATCACCTTCGATGTCCAGCAGATCGACCAGGCGTTTCAGACGACCTACGGCAATGCCTCGCTGTCCGCGTCCGACCAGCAATTGATCGCCGATGCGCACACCCGGTGGCAGAATACTGTCGGCGGCTTGCAGGACGCGATGCGCGTCCAAGCGACCGTCGTCGGCAATCTCGACACCAATCGTGCCGAGATGTCGGCGCTGGTCGGCCAGAGCCAGGGCGCGACCGGAGCGCTGCAGGCGACACAAGCCGGCAACCAGATCCTCGCCCTCCAGGCCCAGCAGCTCGCAGACCTCACCGCCGTCGTGGCGGCCGATGGACGCGCACGCGCTCTTGCCGATGCCGAGCGCGCGGCGGCGGCCGAACAGGGCCGCGAACAGCGCCGGCGCTTCCTCACGCCCGGCGCCGGCTATCAGCCCGGCAATGCCCGCATGTTCCAGGGCAGCGGCAATTGACGGGGGCACTCGTGGACCCCAAGACCCTCGCTCTCATCGGCGCAATCGCGTTCGTCGCCGTCGCGATCACCGCGACGGTGATCGAGCTGAGCCGGAAGGAGGAGCGGCCGGAGGCAGCATTGCCGCGACCGGCGCAGACGGGTGCGGCGGACGCGCTCCGAGATGAGCTATTCCGTTGCCAGAGTCTCGGCGAGGCCGGGCCGCGCGACCCCGCATGCCTGCGCGCCTGGGCTGAGAGCCGCCGGCGCTTCCTGACGCCAAGCACGACACGCCCGCAAGCCGGGTCCGGATCGCCTGGCTCCCGCGAGGAGACGCGCCGCGAAGGCGCCGCGCCAGGCGGCGAGTAGCATCATGGGCGGCACGGGCGTCATCGACCATTTCCTCGAGGTCTTCACTCGCTATATCGACAGCGGGTTTGGCCTCCTCGGCGGCGAGGTCACTTTCGTTGCGACCACGCTGATCGTGATCGACGTGACGCTCACCGCTCTGTTCTGGAGCTGGGGCGCCGATGACGACATCCTCGCCCGCCTGATCAAGAAGACGCTGTTCGTCGGCGTCTTCGCCTATCTCATCGGCAACTGGAACAACCTCGCGCGCATCGTCTTCGAGTCCTTCGCCGGCCTCGGACTGAAGGCGAGCGGAACCGGTTTCACGACGGCCGATCTGCTCCGCCCGGGCCGCGTCGCGCAGACCGGCCTCGACGCCGGACGGCCGCTGCTCGACTCGATCTCCAGCCTCATGGGCTACTGGTCGTTCTTCGAGAACTTCATCCAGATCGCCTGCCTCTTCCTCGCCTGGGCGCTCGTGCTGCTCGCCTTCTTCATCCTCGCCGTCCAGCTCTTCGTCACGCTGATCGAGTTCAAACTGTCGACGCTCGCGGGCTTCGTTCTCATTCCATTCGGGCTGTTCGGCCAATCCGCCTTCATGGCCGAGCGTGTGCTCGGCAACGTGATCAGCTCCGGCATCAAGGTTCTGGTGCTCGCCGTCATCATCGGCATCGGCTCGACGCTGTTCTCCGAGTTCACCGCCGGCTTCGGCGGCGCCAGCCCGACGATCGACCAGGCCATGGCGATCGTGCTGGCCGCGCTATCGCTTCTCGGCCTCGGGATCTTCGGGCCCGGGATCGCCAATGGCCTCGTCAGCGGCGGTCCCCAGCTCAGCGCCGGTGCGGCCGTGGGCACCGGCCTTGCGGCCGGCGGCGCGGCGGTTGCCGCGGGGGCCGCCGGCGGACTCGCTTTGCGCGGCGGTGCGGCCGCAATCTCGGGCACCGCTGCGGCAGCGCGCGGAGGCGCGGCCCTCGTGGGCGGCGCGGCCACCGCCTACAGCCTCGGGGCTGCCGGACAATCTGGCGCGGCCAGCGTCGCGTCGGGACTTGGCGGGGTCGCGCATGCTGCTGGCGGGGCAGCCGTCTCACCGCTTCGCCGCGCGGTCTCGCGCGCGGCCGACAGCACGCGCTCCAGCTACGCCCGAGGCGCTCAGTCCGCTTTCGAGGCGACCGGCGGCGCTTCGACGATGGGCACGATTGGCGGCGCTGACTCTGCCACGCCCGCAAGCCCTGCAACGGAAGGTCCCCCGGCCTGGGCCCGCCGCATGAAGCGCTCGCAGCAGCTCCATCACGGCCTCATGGCCGCCGCGCACGCGATCCGCAGCGGCGACAGCCATGGCGGCGGCGCCTCCATCAACCTCTCCCAGCGAGACCAGTGATGTTCAAACGGCCCTCCACGCACTACGGAAAAACGCCCGAACCGGAAACGCCCTACCAGCGCGCCGCCCAGGTCTGGGACGAGCGCATCGGCTCGGCGCGCGTGCAGGCGAAGAACTGGCGCCTCATGGCCTTCGGTTGCCTCTTTCTGTCCGCTGGATTCGCGGCCGCGCTTGTCTGGCAGTCGGCGCGCGGCACCGTGGTGCCCTGGGTGGTCCAGGTCGACAATCTCGGCCAGGCGCAGGCGGTCGCGCCCGCGGTTGCCGACTATCGCCCGACCGATCCGCAGGTCGCGTTCCACCTCGCGCGCTTCATCGAGCAGGTCCGTTCGATTCCGGCTGATCCGATCGTCGTGCGACAGAACTGGCTTCGCGCCTACGACTTCACGACAGATCGCGGCGCGGCGGCCTTGAACGACTACGCGCGCGCGAACGACCCGTTCACCAAGGTCGGCAAGCAGCAGGTCGCGGTCGACGTATCGAGCGTCATCCAGGCCTCGCCCGACAGCTTCCGCGTGGCCTGGACCGAGCGGCGCTACGAGAACGGCCAACTCGCATCGACCGAGCGCTGGACCGCCATCCTCACCATCGTCGTGCAGCCGCCGCGTAACGCGGAGCGGCTCCGCGCCAATCCGCTCGGCATCTACGTCAATGCGATCAACTGGTCGCGGGAGCTGGGGCAATGAGCCGAAAGAATGTCCGCGCCGCAAATGCGGCTTTCCGTAAATCCGCAATCCCGGCTGCGCTTCTGTCCGCGACGTTGCTTAGCGCATGCGCCACCCAGAGGCCGCCGCAGATCAGCTATGATTCCGACGTTCCGCCTCTGCCGCCCGTTCCGGCCGCGCTCACCGACGAGCGCCCACGTCCGCTGCACATTCCGCCCGCCTGGACGCCCAGCCATGGCGGGGCCGCCGCCAATTCGCCGACGGCGCGCGTGGCGAATGCCAATGCCGCCGCCCGCGTCGAGCCGCGCCGCGAGGGCTATTACAACGCCATCCAGATTTACCCGTGGTCGGAGGGCGCGCTCTATCAGGTCTATACCGCGCCGGGGCAGATCACCGACATCGCGCTCGAGCCCGGCGAAAGCCTGACCGGCGCCGGCCCGATCGCCGCCGGCGACACCGCGCGCTGGATCATCGGCGACACCGAGAGCGGATCGGGGATCACGCGTCGTGTCCACGTGCTGGTGAAGCCGACACGGCCCGACATCATGACCAACCTCGTCATCACCACCGACCGCCGCATCTACATGCTCGAGCTGCGCGCCGGCGCCAACCCGTACATGCCAGCGGTGGCGTGGGCCTATCCGCAGCCACCCGCTTCACAGCGTCAGGCCGTTCCGGCCACGCCGGTCATTCCCGCCGCCGCGGCGCGCAACTATCGCTATGCCTTGA
>DUSC01000060.1 GCA_012842935.1 Hyphomicrobiales bacterium
CCGGCCGGACACGGGTTCGAGCAGCGTCCGCGCCAGGTCGAAGTAGGAACGCGCGGACGCGGCGAGGTGTACCCCGCCGCCCGCCGTCTCGGCGGCCTGCGTCGCCGTCACATGGGCACGCACGGCGGCGCGGACCGCCATGAAGAAGGGCAGGAGCACGAAGCCGACCTCGTCGCCGGTCTCGTCGAGATAGCGGTTCATGGCGAGGTTGGCGAAGCCCGGCAGGTCGCGGTGCCAGAGGTCCATGAGCAGGAAGGCGAAGTCGTAGAGCACGTCGACGGTCGCGATGCGATCGTTGAACTCGATGCAGTCGAACAGCCGCGGCCGGCCGCGAAACAGGCAGATGTTGCGCAGGTGCAGGTCCCCGTGGCAGCGCCGGATGCGGCCTTCTTCGCCGCGCCGGTCGAGAAGCGGAGAGACGCGCTCCAGCGCGGCGCGAAAAGCGCGGTTGAACGCCTCGGTCTCGCCGCCGGAGAAGACGCTGCTGGTGGCGAACCCGGCCTCGTTGACGTCGAGCACGGCAGCCATGTTGGCTGTGCCCTTCTCGGACGGCGCCGCCGGCGCGTCGCGGTGGAAGAGCGCGATCATGTGCGCGACCTCCTCCATCTGTCGGGCGGTGAGCCGACCGTCTGCCGCCATGCTGTCGAAAAGGCAGTCCTGCCCGAAGCGGACCATCTCGACGACGGCATCGACCAGCTCGCCCTCGCCGCCGAAGCCGAGCCGGCCCGCAGCATCGCGGCGGATCTCGCGGGCGCCGAGATAGAGACCCGGCGCGGTCGGGGAGTTGAGCTCCACCTCCTTCCTGCAGGCGGCGAGGCGGAGCTGGGCGCTGGAGAAGTCGACATAGGGCAGCTTCACGGCGCGCTTCAGCTTGAAGGCGCGGCCGCCGACGAGGAACACCAGCGAGATATGGGTTTCCATCACCTCGACCGGCCCGTCCTCGCCATGGGTGTAGGGACTGGTCAGGAAGGCGACGACGGCTGACTGGTCCTCGACGATCATCCGGGTTCCTTCGTTGCGCGGCCGGTGACGGCGATTCGTGAAAACGCCCCGGCTGACGCGGACTTCGCCGGCGACTGTACCGGCCTTCCGTTCCGACGCTAGTGACGGTTTCGCGACCCTGCCTTGAGGCGTGTCAACCTGGCACGGCGGCCGCGGCGTGCAGCCGCGCCGCCCGGCACCTACTTCTCCATGTCGACGACGGGCCGTCCCGTCCCCGTCTGTCGCGCGACGGCGCCCGTATCCGCCAGATGCCGGCGGTCCCGCGCGCCGGCCTTCCCGCCGTCGAATTCCAGCTCCTCGCGGCCGGACAGGGCGACAAGGCGGTCCCACCGGACGACTTCGAAATTCTGCGCGTCGATGATGCGGATCACGCCCCTGCGCGCGAGGGCGCGGATGGTGCGGCTGATCGATTCCACCGTCGTGCCGAGATAGGTCGCCATGTCGCGCCGGCCGATCGGAACGGAAATGTGCATGCCCGGGATCCATTCGTCCGATGTCGTCTTCATCATGCGGCGGCGCACGATGATCAGGAATGCGGCGACGCGCTCGAGAACCGTCTGGCAACCGAGCAGCACCATCCACTCGCGCGCCGCGTCCAGTTCGTCGAGCGTGCTGAGAAGCACCTCATGCTCGACATCGGGATTGGCGACGAGCAGGGCCTCGAAGGCGACGCGGTCGAAGCAGCACAGCTCGACGTCGGTCGCCGCTTCGATGGCATAGCGCGAATGCGAGGCGAAAACCCTGCCGAACAGGTCGGAGGGGAACAGCAGGCCGACGATCTGCTGGCGGCCGTCGGCGATCGTCCTGACCATGCGCAGCACGCCGCGGACGACATTGCCGACGATGCCGGCCTCCTCCGCCTCGCCGACGATGGTCTCGCCGGCGGCAAAGGTGCGGCGAAAGGAAATGCGATTCAGTTCCTGCCTGATCCTGCCGCCCGCCGCGGCGCAGACGGACCGATGCTGTATCGGGCAGAGGTCGCATTTCTGGGTCGGTCTGACGTGCGATCCTGTCCGCATCCAGCGGTCCTTTCAGCCTTTTAGGGCGCCTGGGTCCGGGTGCCGGGCCCAGGTGCCGCCTCACCGAGAGGAACCCGCCCGACGTCGAGTGCCGCGAGCGCGTCGCGGAGTTCCGGCGACGGCATCCGGGTCAGGTCGCGCGGGACTTCCCGGATGGTGACGCCGCGCAGCGCATTCGTGAAGGCATGGCGCAGGTCGCCCAGCATCCGCGGCGACGCGACCACGGCGAGCCGGTCGAAATCGCCGGCGCGCCGATGGCTGTCGAGAACCTCGGTCAGGAGGCTGGCGAAGGCCTTCTCGTCCTCCCGCACGGGATCGGAGCGATACTCCATCGCCGAGCGGCGGGCGCCTTCGGAGGCAAAGCTGCGGCCCGGCCTGTCCGCCATGATCTCGCGGAGCTGGCGCTGCTCGGCACGGAAGACCAGTTCGTCTGCGCCTCCGTCGGACCCGGACCTGCGGAAAGGATCGCGCAGGATCCGCGCACGCGATCCGTCCGCCACCAGAACCCACACTCTAGGGGTCTTCATCGTAGCTCTCCCAGGTCGAACTCGTTCGAAAACAATGTCAGCCGCGGCGCCCGAAAGTGTTGATCGGGATCAATGAAGCCAGCCGGCGGACGCCTAGTAAGAGGAGCAGTCCTGCCGGCCGCCGGACGGCGTTCCGGCGCATTCCGCCAGGCGGTTCGAAACCCCGGAGACCGACCATGTCCAAGCCCGCCGCACCCGCCCAGCCGGATCCGTTCGCCCTGACGGCACCCCTGGCCGCCAACGTGCAGAAGCTCCTGTTCTCGATGGCCCGCATGCAGGCGCAGGGCTACAAGGCCATGATGCGCTACCAGATCGAGGCACTGTCATTCCTCAAGCATCGCTGCGAGGAAGACGTGAAGCTGGTCGAAGACCTCGCCGCGTCGGCCGACTTCACCGACGCCATCGACGTCTATGCGAGCTTCCTCCAGAACGCCGTCACGGAATATTCATCCGAGAGCGGTAAGATGGCCGACATCAGTTCCCGGATCGCCTCGGACACGGCTCGGCGCGTGCGCAGGGAGACCGGCGCCGCGATCGAGGACATCGCCGCGCAGACCGTCGCCTGAGGCCGATGCACGCCCGGTGCCGCCCGGTGTCGCAGAAGGACGAAGTTTCGCATGGACAGGCCCGTGAGGACGGCAAGGAGCCGCAGCCGGATTGCCGGCGTTGACCGCACCGGACCTGCCGCAGCCGGGCGCCGGCGGACCGTGCCGCTTGCAAGGCGGCAAGTCGCTGCCGATGCGGCGGCCGGAAATGCCGCCGAGAACGCCGCGGAAAGCGAATACCGCGTCGCCGACCGGCTGTTCCACGCGGCAATCGCCGCCGTTACCGGCGGGCTGTCGCCGATCAGCATCGCCGAGGCGTGGCACGACTGGATGCTGAACCTCGCCGTCTCGCCCGGCAAGCAGCGCGAACTACTGGCAAAGGCGATCGAGAAGAACGCCCGGATGCAGCGCTTTCTGGCCGCCTGCGCCACGACCCGCGAGGCGCCGCCGGTGATCGAGCCGCTGCCGCAGGACCGGCGCTTCCGCGCGCCGGCGTGGCAGGCCTTTCCGTTCAACGTCCTGCAGCAGTCTTTCCTGCTCACCCAGCAGTGGTGGCACAACGCGACCACCGGCGTGGCCGGCGTCAGCGCCCAGCACGAGCGCGTGGTCGAGTTCCACAGCCGCCAGTTCCTCGACATGCTGTCGCCTTCGAACTTCCTGGCCACCAATCCCGAGATTCTCGAGCGGACGGCGCGGGAGGGCGGTGCCAACCTCGTTCGCGGTCTCGACAATCTGGTCGAGGACTGGAAGCGCCTGATCCGCGGCGAACGGCCGCCCGGCGCGGAGTCCTTCATCGCCGGAGAGACGGTGGCGGCGACGCCGGGCGACGTCATCTACCGAAACGAACTGATCGAGCTGATCCAGTACCGACCGTCGACCGCAACAGTCCGTCCCGAGCCGGTGCTGATCGTGCCTGCCTGGATCATGAAGTACTACATCCTCGACCTGTCGCCGCACAATTCGCTGATCCGCCACCTGGTGGCGCAGGGCTTCACGGTCTTCTGCATTTCCTGGCGCAATCCGGGCCCGGAGCACCGCGAGGTGTCGCTCGACGACTACCGGCGCCTCGGCGTGATGGCGGCGGCCGACGCCGTGGCGGCGGTGGCCGGGGGGTCGAAGATTCATGCGGTCGGCTATTGCCTCGGCGGAACGCTGCTGTCGATCGCCGCCGCGGCAATGGCGCGAGACGGCGACGAACGATTGCAGAGCGTGTCGCTGTTCGCCGCTCAGGTCGACTTCGAGGAGCCGGGCGAACTCGGCTTGTTCATCGACGAGAGCCAGGTCACCCTGATCGAGGACATGATGTGGCAGGAGGGCTATCTCGACCAGCGGCGGATGGCGGGCGCCTTCCAGATGATCCGCTCGCAGGATCTCGTCTGGTCGCGGCTGATCGGCGAATACCTGATGGGCGAGAGGCCGCCGATGACCGACCTGATGGCATGGAATGCCGACGCGACGCGCATGCCCTACCGCATGCATTCCGAGTATCTGCGCTCGCTGTTCCTGCGCAACGATCTGGCGCAGGGCCGCTTCGCCGTCGACGGCCGCCCGGTCCATATCGAGGACATCGCCGCGCCGGTGTTCGCCGTCGGCACGCTGACCGACCACGTCGCGCCGTGGCGCTCGGTGTTCAAGCTGGTGCACATCCTCGACACGGACGTCGACTTCGTGCTCACCAATGGCGGGCACAACGCCGGCATCGTCGCCGAGCCCGGCAATCCGCGACGCGCCTACCGGCACCTCGCCTACCGGCACGGTACGCCGCACCCGGCCCCGGACGACTGGCTGAAGGGGGCCGACGAGCAGCCCGGCTCATGGTGGCCTTCGTGGTTCGCCTGGCTGGCGAGGCACTCCGGCGAGCAGGCTGTGCCCGGCCGCGAGGCCGGCGGCGGGCGAACCGAATACCGGCCGATCGCAGCCGCTCCCGGTACCTACGTGCTTCAGCCGTAACGGCGGCCGGCGGCGGACCGGAAGCGGGTCGCCCTACTTCCGCGCCGCGCCGTCCCGGACCTCGATCAGACTGCCGTTCTCGACCTTGTCGCTCGGGTGCAGCACGACGCGCTGGCCGGCGGCGAGCCCGCCCTTCACCTCCGCGACATCGTCGTTCATGTGGTCGATCTCGACCGCGGCGCGCTTCAACCGGTCGCCGTCGACGACGAAGACGCTCCACCGGCTGCCCTCGCGGAACAGCGCGCCGATCGGCACCTGAAGGCAGGCGGCACATTCCCACACCACAATCTCGGCGAAGACGCGGAAACCGTGGCCGAGCCGCTTGTCCGTTTCCTCGAGGTCGAGGACGGCGTTGACCCGTTGCTCCTCTATGCCCAGCGCCGAGACCTTGGTGAATGCGGCAGGATCGACGCGCCTCACCCGGGCTGGCAGCGGCCGTGCGCCGCCCCAGTCGGTGATCGAGGCGCGTGTGCCGGGTCCCACGGCAACCGCGTCGGAAGAGAGGAGGTCGACGACGACTTCGAGGTCTCCGACGTCGCCGACCTCGGCGATCTTGGTGCCGACGGCGACGGCCTGCTCGCTGCGCGCGAGCACCCCGAGCACGGTGCCGTCGACGGGCGCCGTCAGGTTCACGCAGCAGGCGTCGTCGCCGGCTCTCGGGGCCGGCTGCAGGAGCCGTGCCTCGGCGCTGGCGAGTTCGGCCTTGCGGACCTCGATGGTCGCCCGGGCGGCGTCGACGGCCGCTTTCTGGATTTCGACCTGGCTGGCGTAGCGCTGCAATGCGCTCTCCGAGATGATGCCGGGCGCGAACAGCTTGAGCGCTCGATCGAGTTCGTCCTGGGCGAGCCTGAGTGCCGTCGTGGCGCGTGCCAGCTCGATCTCGGCGATGGCGACAGCCGAGCGTGCGGCGTCGCGCGCAGCGAGCAGCTCGGCCTCGGTGCGCCGGTCGATCAGCGGCGGATCGAGTGGATGGATCGAGGCGACGACGGTGATGCCGGCGCGGAGTTCGTCGCCTTCCTTGATCACGGTCCGCGCCAGGTGG
Source organism: Hyphomicrobiales bacterium (assembly GCA_012842935.1). GTDB lineage: Bacteria > Pseudomonadota > Alphaproteobacteria > Rhizobiales > Rhizobiaceae > DUSC01. Next base: position 6,086 of record DUSC01000060.1, read on the forward strand.
CCGGCGATCGGCGCCGAGATCGTGTAGACCTCGCGTACGCGTGTCGCGCCCTCCTCGCGTATCGCCACGCGCATCGGCGCTTCTATGACCTCGGCCACGTCGACCAGCACCGGCTGCTCGCGCAGGGCGTAGGCGAAGCCGCCGACGACGGCCAGGCCAAGGACCGCGTAGGCCAGGCGCTTCAGCCACACCTTGTTCATCGGACTACTCCCTTGTTTTCAGGACCCCGACCAGGTCGAGGCGGTCGACCCGCCGCCGAACGATCAGCGCCGAGGCCGCAGCGACCGCGACGACGACGAAGCTGGCAAAGGCGAATGTCGCCGTGTTGATGACGAATGGTACGCGGAAGAGGTCGCTCTCGAACCCCTTCACCACCGACCAGGAGAAGAGGTATCCGAGCAGCCAGCCCAGCGGCTGCGCCAGCGTCACCATGACGCCGAGCTCGGTGACGAGCACAGCGGAGACTTCGCCGCGTGTGAATCCGAACACGCGCAGGCTGGCGAGTTCGCGCGCCCGCTCCGACAGCTGGATGCGCGCCGAATTGTAGATGACACCGAAGGTGATGACGACCGCGAGCGCGGTGTAGACCGTGGTCATGATCGTGATGTTCCGCTCGATCGTCTCGCGGAAGCGCTGGCGCGAGGCGTCCTGCAGCGCGATCGAGGCGACGGCCGGCGTTTCCTTTACGGCCCGGTAGAGGGCGGGAAGGCGGTTGGAATCGACGGCGATGCGGGCGCCGGAGACGCGCGGGCCGTCGCCCAGCAGGCGGTCGAGCGCGTCGGAGCGCATGTAGACCGCCAGGCCGACGAAACTCTGCACGATCGCCGTTATCGGCACCGTCTCGATGCGGTGGTCCTTCTGCAGCAGCTCGACCTCGACCCTGTCGCCGACGCGCAGCGAAAGCAGCGTCGCGACGCGTTCCGAGACGAGCAGGCCGACCGCCGGCGGCTCGACCGGCCTCAGGTCGACGTCGAGGATGCGGCCGAGATCGGCGCCGTGTGGCAGCGCCGAGATCGACAGGCGCCGCTCGCGGTGGCCGTTGCGCATGATCACGCCGGTCGACCGGAACGGCTCCGCCCGCATGACGCCGGGCAGCCGTTCGACCGCCGCCATGGCGCGCGGCGAAAGGTCCTGGACGAAGGCGATCGTCGCGTCCTGTCGCTCGACCCCGAAGAAGATCGTGTCGATCATGAAGTCGATCGAATCGAAGGAGAACAGCGCCGTCACCAGCAGCGCCACCGACAGCGACGTGCCGAGAGTCGTCAGGAGCGTGCGCACCGGCCAGCGGACCAGGTGCCTCAACGCCATGACGGTGAGCTGCGAGAGAAATCGCAGATAGGCCGCTCCCCCGGAAAAGAAGGTGCGGTAAAGGGTGGGCGCCGGCGGCTGCATGGCGACTGCCGCGGGCAGGACGACCACGCTCCAGATGGCGCGCGCCGCTCCCGCCAGCGCGGCCGCCGCAGTGACGCCGCCGGCGAGCACGTAGAGGTCGAGGCTCTGGCGGAAGATCAGGAAGGGAAATGAGAAGAACTCGGCATAGAGCCGCGTCAGGCTGCGCCCCATCCAGTTGCCCGACAGCACGCCGATGGCCAGTCCGATCGCGACGACGAGCAGGGTCAGCTTGACGTAGTGCCAGGCGATGGCGGCCGGGCCGAAGCCGATCGCCTTGAGCAGGCCGATCTGCTCGCGCTCCAGCGTGATGAGCCGCGACAGGATCATGTTGACCAGGAAGGCGGCGACGAACAGGAACACAGGCGGGATGACGGCTGCCATCGCCCGCAGCTGGATCAGCTCGTTGTCGAGGAAGGCATGCGAGATCTGGTCGGTGCGGTCGTACGACCCGGTTCCGCCGTAGGGTTTCAGGATACGGTCGAGATCGTCGACGATGGCGCGCAGATTGGCGCCGCGCTGGGTTCTCAGCACCACGTCGTCGAAGGCGCCGTCCATGTCGAACAGGCCGGCGAGCGCGGCGCGCGACATGAAGAAGACACCGAAGCGCCGAGGGTCGGGCATCATGTCGCCGGGGCCGATGGAATAGACGTATTCGGGCGAAAGCACGATGCCGGTGACGGTGAGCGGCTGCCTGCGGCCGTTCATCAGTGCGGTGAAGGTGCTGCCCGGTTCCATGCGGTGCGCCAGGGCGAACGGCTCGGTCACGGCGACCTCGCCGGTGCGGCCGGCCTCGGGCAGGCGTCCGGTCCGCAGATAGAGGCGGTTCACGGAGGGCTCGCCGCGATCGGGGATGGAAACGGCGATGCCGGTTGCCGGCTCGATCATGCCGGGCATGTCGAGCAGCACCGGCCGGACCACGCGGAGCTCGACACCGATGACCCCGGGAAGCCGGGCGATGCGCTCGCGCAGGTGCAGCGGCGCACGCGTCGCCGAGGCGAAGACGTTGCCGAAACGGTAGCGTTCGTAGAACGCGGCGCGCGTCTCCTCCAGCGATCGGTAGGCGCCGATGGCGATGACGATGGTGGCGACGCCGCAGGCCATGACCAGCGCGATGGCCAGCACCTGCGCCCATATGCGCGCCAGGTCGCGGATAAGCTTGCGGTCGAGCATCGACATGGCGCTACCAGACGACGTCCGACGGCGCGGCGCGACGGTCGTTGACATGGGTTTCCGCGATGCGCCCGTCGCGGAAGGTGAGCACCCGGTGGGCGATCTGCCGGATGGCCGCATTGTGGGTGATGAGGGCCATCGTCGTGCCGAGCTCGGTGTTGACCCTGGACAGCGCCTCGAGGACGAGGATGCCCGTCTTCGAATCCAGCGCGCCGGTCGGCTCGTCGCAGAGCATCACCTCGGGCCGCTTGACGATGGCGCGGGCAATCGCCACGCGCTGCTGCTCGCCGCCGGAAAGCTGCGCCGGAAAATGCGTCATCCGGTCCTTGAGGCCGACCATCTCCAGCGCCTCGCCGGGATCCATCGGGTTCCTAGCGATCTCGGTGACCAGCGCCACGTTCTCCCAGGCGGTGAGGCTGGGAATCAGGTTGTAGAACTGGAAGATGAAGCCGACATGGTCGCGGCGGTAGCGCGTCAGCTGGTTTTCGTTGCAGGCGGTGAGATCGATGTCGCGGAACCGGACCTTGCCGCCGCTCGCCTGGTCGAGGCCGCCCATGATGTTGAGCAGCGTCGACTTGCCGCTGCCCGACGGCCCGAGGAGGACCGCCATCTCGCCCTCGAAGAGTTCGAGGTCGACGCCGCGCAGGGCCCAGATCTCGACTTCCCCGGCGCGGTAGACCTTGGTCAGGGCTTCGGCCACAAAGATGGGCGCGGTCATTCCGCTCTCCAGTGAAGGCGCCTGTCTATCCGGACGCGGGAAGGCCTACCTTGACAGGGGTCAAGAACGGCGGCAACGGCGGGCACCCGCGCGGGCGGGCTCCTTCCGGCCACCCGGCTTCACGCCTCCCCACGCCTGGCCGTCAACGCCGCCTTGCGGGCGAGGTGGGCCGATTTCATCAGTTCGACCACCTCCTCGCGCGAGATTTCGGGAAAGTCGCGGTAATGGAAGCTCAGCGCGCGGAACCGCCCCGGGCGGCTGAGGCAGACGAGGCGGTCGGCTTCGGCCGCGAGTTCGTCGGCGACCTCGGCGGGCGCGACCGGGACGGCGAGCACGATCGCGCCCGGCTCGCGGCGGCGCAGCGCGCGAAGCGCCATCTTGACGGTCGTGCCGGTGGCGACGCCGTCGTCGACGAGGATCGCCGTCCTGCCCCTGACCGAAAGCTGCCGGCGGCGGCTGGCATAGGCGGCGCGACCCTGGTCCGACTCCGGCCGCGCCTCCTTGACGAGCTGGCGCAAAGCGTCGTCGTCGAGGCCGTACGCCTCGACGATCTCGCGGTTGATGACGACATCGGGCGGCATGCCGTCGACGATCGCGGCCACACAGAGTTCGGGATTGCCGGGCGCGGCGACCTTGCGCACCAGGAGCAGGTCGATCGGCGCCGCGAGCGCGCGGGCGATCTCCACCGCGACGGGAACCCCGCCGGGCGGCAGGGCGAGAACGACCGGATCGGGCAGGTCGAGCTTTTTCAGTTCGGCCGCGAGATCCCGGCCGGCATGGGCGCGGTCGCGGAACATCGCGGCCGGCGCTCAGTGCTCGGGCCAGAGCCTGCGCAGCGATTTGCGCATGGAGGCACGCACCTGTCCGATCTCGCCGCTGGAGACGTGGCGGTCGAGGAGACGGAACACGGCCGCGATCGCGACATCGGTGTCGTCGATGGGATCGTCGGCGAAGTCCGCGTCGACGCGGGCGATGAAGTCCGCCTTGCCGCGCTCGGCGGGCGGTGCGTCAGACGGCCGCCAGCCCTCGAAATAGACGCCGCGCACGAGCGTCGGCAACTGTGCGGCGAGATCGGCCATCTCGTCGGCCTGCAGCCAGTCGCGCAGTGCGTGGAGGACCGAGCGGAGCAGCCGATAGGCGCGTCGCTCGCTCCAGCCGAGGTCCGCACAGAGCTCGTTGACCCATCGCTGCGCCTGTTCCGCCGCGTGGGCGAAGGAATGGACGGTGGTCGCGGTCATTCCAACCTCCTCTTCGTTGCTGAGGCGCCATAGCAGACGCGATCCCGCGGAGATGCATTGCGCGGGATCAACCGTGACGGTTGACACCCGTCAAGGAAGTCGGGCCCACAACCTCCTAGAGACGCGGGCGAGGCGGGTCCGCGCTGCCGTCGAACCGGTATGTCGATGCCAGGAGCGAAGATGACGCCTGCCGGATTGCCACGAAAGACTGCCGCAGGGCCATCCGCAGCCGTCGGCCTGTCGTCGGTCGAGGCAGCGGCGCGGCTCGCCGTGACCGGTCCCAACGCCTTGCCGGAAGTGCCCGGACCGACGATCGCCCTGCTCTTCCTGAAGCAGTTCCTCAGCCCGCTGATCTATCTCCTCCTCGCCGCAGCGCTGGTTTCCGTCTTCCTCGGCGACCTGGAGGACGCGGTCTTCATCGCCGCGGTACTGCTCGTCAACGGCATCATCGGCACGGCGCAGGAATATTCGGCGAGCCGCGCCGCCGCGGCGCTGCGTGCGTTGCAGGCGCCGAAGGCCGTGGTGGTGCGCGACGGCGCGCCCGCCGAGATCGACGCGCGCGACATCGTGCCGGGCGACCTCGTCGTGCTGGAGGCCGGAGCCCGCATTCCGGCCGACCTCGCCCTGCTCGAGGCGCAGGACCTGCGCTGCGACGAATCCCTCCTGACCGGCGAATCGGCGCCCGTGGCGAAACATGTCGCGCGGACGCAGGCGCCGGACATGCCGCGATCCTGCCGCGTCTTCGCCGGCACGTCCGTCACGCGCGGCCGGGGCCGCGGCGTGGTCACGGCGACCGGCGTTTCGACCGAGATCGGCAGGATCGCCAGCCAGATCGGCGCCGAGACGCCGACGCGTCCGCCGCTGATCCTGAGGCTGGAACGCTTCGCCCGGCTGATCGCGGTCGCGGTCGGCATCTCCGTGCTCTTTCTCTTCGCCGTCGGCCTGCTGCGCGAGATGGCGCCGCGCGACCTCTTCCTGATGTCGGTCGGACTTGCCGTCAGCGCCATCCCCGAGGGATTGCCGGTAGCGATCTCGATCGTGCTGGCGATCGGTATGCGGCGCATGGCCGGCGTCAACGTCATCGTGCGCCGCATGGCGGCGGTCGAGTCGCTCGGCTCATGCACCATGATCGCGACCGACAAGACCGGCACGCTGACGCTCAACGAGCTGACCGCGACGGAAATCCGCCTGCCGAACGGGACGCTGCTTTCGCTGCGGCCGGAGGTCGGCGGCGACGGGGGCGGGATCGACGGCCCGGACGGCGAGGACCGGCGTGACGCGGCCGCGCTGTTGCTGCGCGCCGCCGCGCTGCCCAACGAGGCCCGTCTGGTGGCCGAGGGCGACGGCTGGAAGGGTGTCGGCGACACGGTCGACGTGGCGCTGCTCGACGCGGCGCGGCGCGGCGGTATCGTGCGCGAGGAGATCCATGCCGAGCTGCCCGAGGTCGGGCGCATTCCCTACGAACCGGACCGCCGCTACGCCGCCTCCTTCCACCGGGCAGAGGAGAAGATCCGCATCCTCGTCAAGGGTGCGCCGGAGACGCTGATCGCCATGGCCGACCGCATGGACCGCGGCGGCGAGGCCGTTGCGATCGACCGGGCGGCGCTGCTCGCGCAGAAGGACGAGATGGCGGCCCGCGGCCTGCGCGTGCTCGCCTTCGCCGAGGGCGAGATCGAGGGCGAAGCGGGCGGTGCCGCCTCGGGTGCCGGCTACGGGCACCACCATCTCGTCGACCTCCTGTTCCTCGGCCTGGTCGGCATGGAGGACCCGGTCAGGCCGGAGGTGCCGGCCGCGATCGCCGCCTGCCGTGCCGCCGGGATCGACGTCGTCATGATCACCGGCGACGACCCGAAGACCGCCTGCCGCATCGCCGAAGAGGCGGGCATTGCCTTTTCGACGCAAGGGGTCGCCATCGGCGAGGATATCGCCCGCGCCGAACGCGACGGGCCGGCCGCGATCGACGCGTTGACCGCGCGGGCGCACATCTACGCCCGGGTTGAGCCGGTGCAGAAACTCGCCATCGTCCAGTCGCTTTCGCGCAACGGCCATTTCGTCGCCGTTACCGGCGACGGCGTCAACGACGCGCCGGCGCTGAAGCACGCCCATGTCGGCGTCGCCATGGGGCGAAAGGGCACAGACGTCGCCCGGGAGAGTGCGGCGATCGTGCTGACCGACGACAACTTCGCCTCGATCGTCAGCGGCATCCGCGAAGGGCGGGTAGCCTACAACAACATCCGCAAGATCGTCTTCATGTCCGCCTCCACCGGTGCCGCCGAGGTGGCGCTGTTCCTGCTGGCGCTGCCCTTCGGCCTGCCCATGCCGCTCCTGCCGGTTCAGCTGCTCTGGCTCAACCTGGTGACAAACGGCATCCAGGACGTCGCGCTCGCCGCCGAGAAGGCTGAGGGCGACGAGCTCGCCTACCCGCCGCGCCGTCCGTCGGAGCCCCTTTTCGACCGACTCATGATCGGCCGCGTGCTGTCGTCGACACTGGTGATGGGCGTCGGCGGCTTCGCGCTGTTCGCCTGGCTGCTCGGCGCCGGCTACACGGTGGACGCGGCACGCAACATGCTGCTGCTCCTTTTCGTGCTGTTCGAGAATTTCCAGACCTTCAACAGCCGCTCGGAGCACAACTCCGTGTTCCGCCAGAGCCTGCGGGCCAATCCGCTGCTCGTCTTCGGCGTGATCGGCGCGCAGGCCCTCCACGTCGCCGCCATGTACGCGCCGTTTCTGTCCGACACGCTGTCGCTGACGCCGGTCGACCTGACCGAATGGAGCCTCCTGCTCCTGGCGGCCTCGGCCTTGCTGGTGGCGATGGAAGTGCAGAAATGGATCGGCCGGCGCCGCCGGCGCGCCGCGAGCGCGAGGGTCCGCCCGTAGGGTCCGAGCCGCCGCGGCTGGTCAGCCGACGAAGGCGCGCTCGACGACGAAGTCGCCGGGATTGCTCAGCGAGCCCTCGCGGAAACCGCGGGCCTCGACGATCGCCTTGACGTCCTTGGTGAATTCGAGCGAGCCGCAGATCATCACGCGGTCTGTCTTCGGATCGAGGGGGGCTATGCCGAGATCCTCGAACAGCTTGCCGTTCTCGATCAGGCGGGTGATGCGGCCCATGCGCGGCGAGATCTCGCGCGTGGTCGTCGCGTAGTGGGTGAGCCGGCCTGCGGCGACCTCGCCGATCAGCGGGTCGTTGGCCGCCCGGTCGAACAGTTCCTCGCCGTAGCGCAGCTCGGCACTCTCGCGGCAGGTGTGCGTCAGGTAGACGTGGCCGAACTTTTCGTAGGTATCGGGATCGCGCACCAGGCTGGCGAAAGGCGCGATGCCGGTGCCGGTGGAGAACATGAACAGACGCTCGCCGGGGGTGAGCGCGTCGACGACCAGCGTCCCGGTCGACTTCTGCCGCATCAGGACCGTGTCGCCGGGCCGGATCTTCTGCAACTCCGAGGTCAGCGGACCGTGGGGTACCTTGATCGAGAAGAATTCGAGCTCGTCGTCCCATGCCGGGCTGGCGATCGAATAGGCGCGGAACACCGGCTTCTCGGCGTTGGGCAGGCCGATCATGACGAACTCGCCCGAACGGAAGCGGAAGGACTGCGGGCGGGTGATGCGGAACGAGAACAGGCGGTCCGTGTAGTGATTCACGGAAACCACGGTCTCGGCGTAACAGTTGGCCGGGGTCGGGAAGCGGGTAGGTTCGACGTCCTTGAGCGCTGTAGCCGCGGTCTGCATGGCGATCTGTCCTCTGCGACGATCAAGCCCGGACCCGCCGCTCGGAATGGGAGCTTCTCGCGCGGCGGCAAAGGCTTCGTGCGTCGATGCTTGAGTCCGGGATTTATTAGTATACAAATGAATAGATGGTCAATCTCGGGCCGGGAAACACCATTCCAAACAACGATGTGACGTTAGGTCGCGGGTATCGGGAAACGCGCATGGGAGAGAACGAAAGCGCCGGCGATGTGGTGGCGGGGATCGACGTCGGCGGCACCTTCACCGACCTGATCCTGATCGACGGGCGCGACGGCGGCCGGGTGCGAATCGCCAAGACGCCAACGACCCCTGACAACCAGGCGCACGGCGTGGTCGCCGCGCTCGCCGAAGCCGCCACCTCGCCGGCCGGGATCGATCTCATCGTCCACGGCACGACGACGACGACCAACGCCGTCCTCGAGCGGCGCCTCGCCCGCACCGGCATGATTACGACGAAGGGCTTCCGCGACGTCATCGAGCTCGGCCGGCGGACGCGGCCGCAGGCCTACGGCATGACCGGGACCTTCGTGCCGGTGATCCCGCGCGACCTGCGGCTCGAGGTCGACGAGCGCATGGAGGCCTCCGGCTTGGTGCGCCAGCCGCTCGACGAGGCGGGCGTCCGCGCCGCCGTCGCCGCGCTGCTCGACAAGGGCTGCGAGGCGCTCGTCATCCACTTCCTCCATGCCTACGCCAATCCGGCGCACGAGCGGCGCGCCGCCGAGATCGCCGCCGAACTCTGGCCCAACGGCTACATCACCACCGGCCACTCGCTGCTCTCGGAAGCGCGCGAGTTCGAGCGCGGGGTGACGGCCGCGGTCAATGCCTCGGTGCAGCCGATCCTCGAGCGCTACGTCGCCCGCCTGCGCAGCGAGCTGGAGAAGCTCGGCTACCGCCGCGACTTCCTCATCATGAACGGCAACGGCGGCATGATCTCGGCGCGTTTCGTCGCCCGCGAGGCGGCAAAGACGGTGATGTCCGGCCCGGCCTCCGGCGTCATCGCCGCGGCCTATACCGGCCGGCGCGCCGGTTATCCGGACCTCGTCACCTACGACATGGGCGGCACATCGACCGACGTGGCGCTGATCCGCAACGCCGAGCCGGCCGTCTCCAACGAGACCGAGATCGAATACGCGATGCCGATCCACGTGCCGATGGTCGACGTGCACACGGTCGGCGCCGGGGGAGGTTCGATCGCGCGCGTCGACGCGTCGGGCCTGATCCAGGTCGGCCCGCAGAGCGCCGGCGCCCGGCCGGGCCCGATCTGCTACGGCCGCGGCGGCGTCGAGCCGACGATCACCGACGCCAATCTCGTGCTCGGCCGCCTGCATCCCGGCAAGCTGCTCGCCGTGCCGAACCCCGTCGGCGTCGACGCCGTGCGCGAAATCTTCGCCGAAAGGATCGGCCGCGCCACCGGGCTCGACGGCACCGCTGCGGCGGGCGCCGTGCTCCGGCTCGGCAACATGAAGATGGCGGGCGCCATCCGCATGGTGTCGATCGCGCGCGGCCACGACCCGCGCGACTTCGCCTTGTTCGCCTTCGGCGGCGCCGGCCCGCTCCACGCCACCGCACTCGCCCGCGAGTTGGGCCTGCCCCGGGTGCTGGTGCCGGCCCGGCCGGGCATCACCAACGCGCTCGGCTGCGTCGTGGCGGATCTGCGCCACGACTTCGTCAACACGCTGAACCGACCTGTCGCCGTGCTGGACGAGGCGGAGGCACACGCCGTACTTGCCCGCCACCGCGCCGAGGGCGAGGCGCTGATCGCCAAGGAAGCGGTGCGGCCGCGCGCGATCCGCCACATGCACTTCGCCGACATGCAGTTCGTCGGCCAGACGCACATCCTCAACGTCCCGCTGCCCTCGCCGCAGCCGACGCGGGCGATGCTGCAGGCCCTGTTCGAGGAGGCCTACCACGCCCGCTTCAAGGTGCGCCTCCCGGAGATCCGCGCCAACCTCGTCAACCTCAACACGTCGGTGATCGGGGTCAGGCCCGAGGTCGACCTGTCGACGCTGATCGATCCGGCCGGGCGGGCGTCGACCGTCGCCGGCGCGCTGCTCGAGCGTCGGCCGGTCTGGTTCGACGGAAAGTGGATCGAGACGCCGGTCTACGATCGCGGAAAGCTGCCGATCGGCGTCGCCTTCGACGGGCCGGCGATCCTCGAGCAGCTCGACGCCACGACCGTGATCGAGCCCGGCGACCGCGCCGTCACCGACGGCGACGGCAACATCGTCATCGAGATCGGCAGGAGCTGACCATGGCCGCGCTCGACGCCCTCACGCTGTCGGTCATCCAGTCGTCGCTGCAGCAGGTCTGCGACGAAATGGACCTCCCCTTCTCGCGCGCCGCCTTCTCGCCCGTCATCGCCGAGGCCAACGACCGTTCGGACGGCATCTATTCGGCGGTCGACGGCTCGCTGATCGCCCAGGGATCGCAGGGTCTCCCGGTGTTCGTCGGCGTCATGCAATACTCGACCGGGACGCTGATCGAGATGATCCGCGACGGCCGCTGCCTGCCGCCGGAACCCGGCGACATCTACATCGTCAACGATCCCTATCTCGGCGGAACGCACCTGATGGACGTGCGCTTCGCCATGCCGGTCTACCGCAACGGCGAGATATTCTGCTGGCTGTCGAATACCGGCCACTGGCCCGATATCGGCGGCGCCGTGCCCGGCGGCTTCTCCGCCTCGGCGACCGCCGTCGAGCAGGAGGGACTGCGCCTGCCGCCGGTGAAGCTGTTCAAGAAGGGCGTGCTCGATCCCGAGATCTACGCCATCATCACCTCCAATATCCGCGTCGCCGACCAGCGCATCGGCGACATCCGCGCCCAGGCGGCGGCGCTGGCCGTCGGCCAGGACCGGCTGTTCGCCGTCCTCGACCGCTACGGCGACGACACGGTCGCCTCGGCGATCGCCGAGCTCCGGGCGCGCGCCGCCGACCAGATGCGCGCGCACATCGCCGCGATCCCCGACGGCACCTACACGTCGAAGGCCTTCGTCGATTCCGACGGGGTGGTCGACCAGCCGCTGACCATCGCGCTCGCGGTGGAGAAGGCAGGCGACACGCTGACCTTCGACTTCGCCGGCTCGAGCCCGCCCTGCGCCGGGCCGATGAACAGCGTCATCGCCACGACGCTGTCGTCGGTCTACCTCGCCATGCGCCACATTTTCCCGGACGTGCCGATCAGTGCGGGCGCCTTCGAGCCGCTGGTGGTGAAGCGCCCGGAAGGGACCTTCCTCGACGCCAGGTACCCGCGCCCCGTGTCGGGCTGCGCGGCCGAAGTCTCGCAGCGCATCGCCGAGGCCGTGTTCGCAGCAATGGTTCAGGCACTGCCCGACCGCGTGACGGCCGCGCCGGCGGGCTCCAGCGGCAATTTCGCGCTGGGTGGCCACGATCCGGCGCGCGACCGCGGCTTCGTCATGTACCAGATCTCGGGCGGCGGCTACGGCGGCAGCGCTTCCGGCGACGGACTCTCCAACGGCTGCTCGACCATCGGCATCTCCAAGTCGCCGCCGGTCGAGATCATGGAGCAGGCGTTCCCGGTGCTCTATCGCCACTACGCACTGCGCGAGGGTTCCGGCGGTGCCGGCGAGCGGCGCGGCGGCTTCGGCCTGTCCTACGAGGTCGAGCTTCTGCGCGGCGAGGCGCGCGCCTCCTTCGTCATGGACCACGGCCGCTTCGGTCCGCAGGGGGTGCTCGGCGGCGGCGACGGGGCCGTCAACACCGTCACGGTCTTCCGGAGCGGCGTCCCGCACACGCCGCCGCACCTCTCCAAGGAACAGGACATCCCGCTGAAGGCCGGCGACCGCGTCAGGGTCGGCACCCCGGGGGGCGGCGGCTATGGCGACCCGCTGAAGCGAGACCGCGAACTGGTCCGGCGCGACGTGGCGCTCGGCTACTACACCGCGGCCGATGCCGAGCGGCTGTTCGGACCGTTCTGACGCGAAGAGCTCAGCCGCGGCCGGGAGGCACGACCTCGTAGCCGAGCTCTTCCGGCTCGTCGTCGACCATCTCGGCGGGGAACCCCGGCGCGAGGATCGACAGGCCGGTCGCCTCTTCCAGCCGGCGGATGATGTCGTCGGAATTGGCGCGCACACCGTAGCGCTTCTGGCCGTCGCGGAAGATGTCGATCATCAGCGGCGAGATTTCCAGCGGCACGTGGTGCTCCTCGGCGATCTTCTGGAAGAGGCCGATATCCTTCATGACGAGGTCCATGGTGAAGGAGATGTCGCGCGAACCGTTGAGGATGACCTGGCTCTCGGTCTCGTGGACGAAGGACGTGCCCGACGAGATCTTGATCGCCTCGTAGGTGGTCGCGAGGTCCATGCCGGCCGCCTTCATCGTCACCAAAGCCTCGCAGAGCGTGAGCAGATTGGCCGTCGCGAGATAGTTGGTCATCACCTTCAGCGTCGACGCCGTGCCGATCGGCCCGGTATGCAGGATGCGCCGGCCCATGATGCGCAGCATCGGCAGGATGCGCTCGAAGGTCGGGCGGGAGCAGCCGGCGAAGATCGAGATGTTGCCGGTGGCGGCGCGGTGCACGCCGCCCGACACCGGGCAGTCGACGGCCTCGGCACCGGTCGCGGCGACAAGGGCCGCCAGCCGGCCGATCTCGCCGGCATCCGTCGTCGACATCTCCGCCCAAATCTTGCCGGGGCCGAGCGCCGGCAGGATGCCGTCCGGACCTTCCATGACCGCGGCGGAGGCAGCCGGCGACGGCAGGCAGGTGATGATCAGGTCGCAGCTTTCCGCCATGGCGCGCGGGCTCTCGGCCCATTTCGCCCCCTTCGCCAGGAACGGCTCGCCGGCGGCGCGATCGAGATCGCGCACCGTCAGGTCAACGCCGTTGCGCAGCAGCGTTCCGGCGAGCTTGCCGCCCGCATTGCCCAAGCCGATGAACCCGGTCTTCATGGTCGCCCCGCTCGCCCTCGATGCCCCGTGAGAACCGAGCGTTGCCCCGGCGCGACTGGCGGGGCAACGGGCCAGCGCGAGGCTTGGATGGGTGCAGCCGCCGAAGCCGCATGGAGCGCGGCGGAGGGTGTCTAGACCACGATGTCCGCAGGCCTGCGCCTGGCCAGCACGCGGTCGACATTGGGCATGTCGTTGGCCTCCACCCAGGCGTCGCCGTCGGCGCGGCCGAGGTCGCGCCAGCGCCGGCGCAGGCGCCGCTCCAGCTCGTCGCGCGGCACGTCGAGAAAGACCGAGACGTCGAACAGCGCGGCGAGCCGCGTCCACGGTTCCTCGTCGAGAAGCAGGTAGTTGCCTTCGACCAGGACGAAGCGCACCTCCTCGCCGACAATCGCCGCGCCCGCCCGCGACAGCTCCATCGTCCGGTCGAAGAGTGGGATCGCGACGTCCGGCTCGACGGCGCGAAGGCGTTTCAGGAGCGCTTCGAAGCCGCCGAAGTCGAAGGTCTCCGGCGCGCCCTTGCGCGATGCCAGGCCGCGCGCCTCGAGCACCCGGTCGTCGAAGTGGAAGCCGTCCATCGGCACCACCGCGGCGGCGCCTTCGGGCAGGAGCATCGCAAGCTGCTCGGCGACCGTCGACTTGCCGGCGCCGGGCGGCCCGGCGATGGCGACGACGACCCGGCGCGCGCGGGCGGCGCGCTTGAAGAGCGTGGAGGCGAGATGGGCGATCTCGGACATGGCTTCGGCTCCGTGCGGTCCGACGGAACGGGCGGCAGGCACCCGGATGCAGTCTACGACGTCGGCGGCAGGATGGAAACGGGACGTTCCTGCCGCAGCGTGACCGTGGCGGACATCGGCCGCGGCCTGGGGAGCCTTGTGTTCGGCGCGACGGCTGTTAGAGGTCGTCGGACACTGCATGTAGGGCCCGATGATTGATGGAACGGCGCGTCAGATCAGCCCTGCGAACGCAACTCCTCCCGCTGGTGGGCATCTTCGCCGTGCTGGCGGCCGTCGTCGGCGGGCGATCGGTCCTCGTCGAGAGGCAGGCGGCGCTCGGCGAAGCGGTCGCGGACGCCTTCAGGCGCCAACGGGACTTCTTCGCGGTGCTGTCGCTGCTGCAGGACGCCGAGACCGGCGAGCGCGGCTTTCTGCTCACCGGGGCGGACTCCTATCTCGAGCCCTACCGCGCCGCGACCGGGGCGCTCCCCGATGCACTGGAGGCCCTGAAAAGGGGCTATGACAGCGACCCCGACGTCGCGGCCAAGGCCGCGTCCCTCGAAGGAGCCGTCGCCGGGAGACTCGCGGAGATGGCCGAAGTCATCGACCGATTCCGCTCGGACGGCGCGGCCGCTCCCGGCGACCTGATCCTCGGCGAGGAAGGCAAGAGGCTGATGGAGGAGATCCGCGCGCTGCTCGCCGACATGCAGCGCACGGAATCGGCGGCGCTGGCCGCGCGGCTCGGCGAGGCGCAACGGGTCTCGGAGTGGCAACGCTACGGCTCCTTCGTCGGCGGCGCAGCCATTGTCGCCCTCGGCCTGTTCGGCTTCGTCGACCTGCGCCGGCGGATGCGGACGATCGCCGACGCCTATGCCGAGATCGATGCGGCGAACGCCGCGCTGCGCGCCGAGATGGCGACCCGGCAGGAAGCCGAGGCGCAGGTGCGGCAGATGCAGAAGATGGAAGCAGTCGGTCAGCTCTCCGGCGGCATCGCCCACGACTTCAACAACATGCTCGCCGTGATCATGAGCGCCCTCAACCTCATCCAGAGGAAGCTCGCACGCGGCGAGACCGACATCGGCCGGTTCGTCGACTCGGCGACCGACGCCGTCAACCGCGCCGCGGCCCTGACGCAGCGCCTCCTCGCGTTTTCCCGCCAGCAGCCCCTGTCGCCGCGCCCCGTTGACGCCAACCGGCTGGTATCGGGCATGTCGGAACTGCTGCGCCGGGCGCTGGGCGCCGGTGTGTCCGTCGAGACCGTGCTCGCCGGCGGTCTGTGGCGGACCTATGCCGACGTGAGCCAGCTCGAGAACGCCATCCTGAACCTCGCCGTCAACGCACGCGACGCCATGGCCGGAGAGGGCAGGCTGACGATCGAGACCGCGAACGCTCATCTCGACGAAGCCTATGCACGCACCCACGCCGAGGTGCGGCCCGGCCAGTACGTGATGATCGCGGTGACCGACACCGGTTCGGGCATGACGCCGGACGTGATGGCACGCGCCTTCGAGCCTTTCTTCACGACGAAACCCGTGGGCAAGGGAACGGGACTCGGCCTCAGCCAGGTGTTCGGCTTCGTCAAGCAGTCGGGCGGGCACCTGAAGATCTATTCGGAACCCGGCCAGGGCACCACCGTCAAGATATACCTGCCGCGCCACCTCGGCGAGAAGGAAGAGATCGCGCCCGAACGCCCCGCTGCGCCCGGCGCGGCGGCATCGGAAACCATCCTCGTCGTCGAGGACGACGAATCTGTCCGCGCCGTCACGGTGGCCGCGCTCGACGAACTCGGCTACCGGGTCCTGCAGGCGGCGGACGCGGACGAGGCGCTGCGGCGGCTCGAAGCCGACCCCGGGATCGCGCTGGTGTTCACCGACGTCGTCATGCCGGGCATGAACGGGCGGAAGCTCGCCGACGAGATCGGCCGGCGCTTCCCGTCGGCCAGGGTTCTGTTCACCACCGGTTTCACGAAGAACGCGGTCGTGCACAACGGCGTGCTCGACCATGGCGTGAACTTCATCGCCAAGCCCTTCACCGTCGAGCAGCTGGCGCGCAAGCTGCGCGACGTGCTGGACGGTCAGGCCGGCCCGGCCCGGCCCGAATAAGAACGGCCGGACTGGCGCCCGGCCGTTCGACGAAGGGGCCCGTTCGAGCCGGATCAGTTGCCGGTGTACTTGTCGATCAGCGCGCGCGCCTCCTCGACGAGCGCCTTGCCGTCGATGCCCTTGGCGGCCATTTCCGCTTCCCAGGCCTCGACCAGCGGCGCGGCCGTGTCCTTCCAGCGCTGCGTCTCGGCCTCGTCGAGCGTGATGATGTTGTTGCCGGCCTTCTGCGCGATCTCGAGGCCGATCTTGTCGCCCTCGTCCATCACGCGGCCCATCATCGCCGCGGTCTCGATGCCGGAATTCGCGTCGATGACCTTCTTCAGGTCATCGGGAAGCCGCTCGTAGGATGCCTTGTTCATGGCGAAGACGAAGGTCTGCGTGTACAGGCCGTTCTTGCCGGAGAAGCCGGTGTGGTTCTTCACCAGTTCGGCGACCTTGAGCGACGGGGTCACTTCCCACGGGATGGTGGTCGCGTCGATGACGCCCTTCGACAGCGCTTCCGGCACCGCCGGCACCGGCATGCCGACCGGAGTGGCGCCGAGCTTCTCGAGCAGCTGGTTGATCATGCGCGAGCCGCCGCGGATCTTCAGTCCCTTCATGTCCTCGAGCTTGTTGATCGGGATCTTCGAGTGGATCAGGCCGGGTCCGTGGGCGTGCCACGCGATCACCTTGACGTCCTCGAATTCCTTCGCGCAGTGCTTCTCGCAGAACTCGTGGAAAGCCTTCGACGTCGCTTCGCCGGTGGTCATGTTGAATGGCAGCTCGAATGCCTCCGTCGTCGGGAAGCGGCCCGGCGTATAGCCGATCACGGTCCAGATCAGATCGACGACGCCGTCCTTGGCCTGGTCGTAGAGCTCCGGCGGCTTGCCGCCGAGCTGCATGGCCGGATAGAGCTCGACCTTGATGCGCCCGCCGGAATCCGCCATCACCTTTTCCGCCCAGGGCGCGAGCGCCTTGGCCGGGATTGTCGCCTGCGGCGGCAGCATCTGGTGAAGCTTCAGAGTCACCTCCTGCGCGAACGACGCCACCGTCATCGCGCCGAAGGCAAAGGCTGCTGCAAGTAGTGTGCTGGCTTTCATCGGTATTCCTCCCTTGCCGATAGGATATTGTTATACGGTAGAACTTTTTCCCGCACCAGTCCGACCTTTGTCGTGACCGGCCCCGGCGCCCTCTCCCCTCCGTCGCGTGTACGGAAGGGTATAGATCGCCGCGCGGCGCGCGTCGACGCCCGCGGCTGCTTGCGCCGCGTCCGCGTCGAGGCTGACGGAATGGCGGGACGCGGACGCCCCGATCACGAGCCGCACCGCCGGCAGGCCGCGGATTGCCGGCCCTTGTCGCGGCAGCGTTTGCGGACCGTTGGCGCGCGACAGTCTTGCCCTCACATGGGCCCCCTCGACGAGGGCCCACATGAAGCGCGCCGCCGCCGTGGAAGCGCGCGGCACGAGGATCCGCAGGGAGCCCGGCTCGGCGGGCAGGCACGCGAAGGTGTGGACGCCGCCGCGGGGACCGACGACGAGGTCGGCGGTCGCGCCGGTTTCGAGCGCGACCGGGGCGCCGCTCAGCGCGAATTCGATGAAGCGGACGCCGGCGGCGACCGTGCGGGCACGGGTCACGCAAGCCATCCGCCAGTCTCCGTCCATGCCCGTCCGTCCTTCAGGTCGGCATCAGGGAGAAACCGGGCACGCCGCGCATCAGCGTCCGGTTCGCCATGACGAAGGCCAGATTCTGGCGCGCCAGCCGGGCGTGCTCGCGGGCGAGCGCCTCGGCGCGGCCGCCCTCGCGCAGCTCGATCGCCTCCACGATCGCGCGATGATGCGCCTGCCCGACCGTGAGCGAGGCACGGAACGCCGGAATGTCGGTCTGGGCGTTGAGGAATGCGCTCGGCCCGGCGAAAGGCAGCCGGAGCACCCTTTCTATCTCCCGGCGGATGACCTGGCTGCCGGCGAGGCCGGCCAGCGTCTCGTGGAACTCGGCGTTCTTCTTCACATAGGCGGAGAAGTCGAGTTCCTCGATGGGAACGCGGACGATCTCGTCGAGATCGGCGACGAGCGCCTTGAACAGCGACAGTTTCGCCGGCGGTACACCGCGTTCCGCAGCAAGGCGGGCCGCGGTTCCCTCGAGGACGCCGCGCAGCTCGATCGCATCGGCGATGTCCGCCTCGGACATGGCGCGAACCGCGTAGCCGCCGGAAGGAATCGATTCGAGCAGCCCCTCCTGCTCGAGCCTCGCCAGCGCCGCGCGAACAGGCGTGCGCGACAGGCCGAGCCGCTCGGACAGGGTGATCTCGGAAAGCCGCTCGCCGGGCGCCGCCGTGCCGGAGTAGACGAGATCGCGGACGCCGAGCACGGCCTTCAGGGTCTGCGACACGGTGCGATCATCGGACGGCGCGCGGGCCATTACCGTGGATCCCCGGCAGGCGCGTTCCGGCCTCCGCCGCGAGGCGCGGCGAGGCGGGCGGTGGACACCTGCGAGTGCGGAAACATGCCGTGGTCCTCCCAGAGCCGTGGCCTGATAAAGTACATGCTGTATACAGCGCGATTGTCAAGTTCGGTGCTCCGTGCCAATGAAGGTGGCGAACCGGAGGATCCACCATGGCAACAGCAGATGTGAAGAAACCGCCCTACCGCGCCGATCATGTCGGCAGCCTCCTGCGCCCCGCCGCGGTCAAGGCCGCGCGCAAGCGCTTCTACGAGGAGAAGTCGGGCGACGCGGAGGAACTGCGCGAGATCGAGGATGCGGCGATCCGCGATGCCGTGAAGTTGCAACAGGACGCCGGGCTGCTGGCGGTGACGGACGGCGAGATCCGGCGCTCCTTCTGGCACTACGATTTCATGGGCGGACTGACAGGCTTCGAGCTGGAGGAGCGCGAGGAGGGAGTCCAGTTCCACGGCGTCAAGCTGCGGCCGATCTTCCCGACCATCAAGGGGAAGCTGGACTTTCCCGACGACCACCCGATGCTCGACCACTTCCGTTTCGTCGCCTCGGTGACGGAGGTGACGCCGAAGATCTCGATCCCCGGGCCGAGTTGCTGCCATTTCCGCACGGCCAAGGCGGACATCCATCCCAAGGAATACCAGGATCCCGAGGCGCTGTTCGCCGATCTGGCGAAAACCTACGCGAAGGCGGTCAGGGCCTTCTACGACGCCGGCTGCCGGTATCTGCAGATGGACGACATCTTCTTCGCCTATCTGTGCGATCCCAAGCACCGCGCCGCCAAGGCCGCCGACGGCCAGGATCCCGACTGGCTCATCGAACGCTACGCGTGGATGATGCACGAGGCGATCAAGGACCGCCCGGACGACATGCTGATCGGCATGCACATGTGCCGCGGCAACTTCGTGTCCACCTACGCAGCCGAAGGCGCCTACGATCCGGCCGCGGACGCGATCTTCAACCAGACCGGCGTCGACATCTACTTCATGGAATACGATTCCGAGCGGGCCGGCGGCCTCGAGCCGCTGCGGCTGCTGCCGAAGGGAAGCAAGCGCGTCCTGCCGGGATTCATCACCACCAAGACGGGCGACCTCGAGAACCTCGACGATCTCAAGCGCAAGTTCGACGCCGCGTCCCGCTACGCCGACATCGGCCAGCTCGGCATCGCGCCGCAGTGCGGCTTCGCCTCGACCGAAGAAGGCAACAGGATCACCGAGGACGACCAGAAGCGGAAGCTCGACCTCGTGGTGCGCACCGCGGAGGCCATCTGGGGCGGCGTCGACAAGTAGGAGCGCCGGCGCCCCGGCGTCAGGCGGCGACCGACTCGACGCCGAAGAAGCTGTAGCGGCAGCGTCCCTGCTCCTTGCTGCGGTAGAGCGCCGAATCGGCCTTCGCCAGCAGTTCGTCGGTGGTCGATCCGTCGAGCGGCGCAAAGGCGATGCCGATGCTGACGCCGACGCGAACCTGCGTCGAGGCGATGTCGAACGGCCGCGAAACCTGGCCGATGATCCGGTCGGCGAGGACCGCCGCGTCCGCGCGTGTCCGGATTCCGGTCTGGACGATGGCGAACTCGTCACCACCGAGGCGCGCCACCGTGTCCTGCTCGCGGACGGAGGAACGCAGTCGCGTCGCGATGGCGACCAGCAATTCGTCGCCGGCGCGATGGCCCATGGTGTCGTTGACCGGCTTGAAGTTGTC
The DNA here is from genome assembly GCA_012842935.1 of Hyphomicrobiales bacterium. Classification (GTDB taxonomy): domain Bacteria; phylum Pseudomonadota; class Alphaproteobacteria; order Rhizobiales; family Rhizobiaceae; genus DUSC01. The sequence goes on from DUSC01000060.1 coordinate 26,198, forward strand.
GATGTCGAGGAAATGCACCGCCATCAGCCCGTTGCGCGCGCTGTAGGCGATCGCCATCTGCAGCCGGTCCGCGAAAAGCTTGCGGTTGGGAAGGTCCGTCAGCATGTCGTGATGCGCCATGTGGGCGATCAGTTCCTGGTTGCGGCGCTTTTCGGTGACGTCGACATAGGTCGTGACGAAGCCCCCGCCCTCGATCGGAACGCCGCGTACCTCGAGCACCGTTCCGTTGGGACGGACGCGCTCGTACTGGTGCGGACGCCGTTCCCGGACCAGCGCCAGCCGGCGCCGGACATGCTCCTCCACGTCGCCGGGTCCGTATTCGCCACGCCGGGCGTTGAAGCGGAACAGTTCCTCGAGGGTCGGAAAGCCGGTTGAGAACAGCTCGTCGGGATAGTCGAGCAGCGCCTTCTGCTGGTCGTTGCAGAGCACCATCTGGTTGTTGCTGTCGTAGAGCGAGATTCCGCCCGGGAAGTTCTCGATGACGGCCTCGAGCATGCGGATGCGCTCGCGCATCAGGCCGACATAGTTGCTCATCTGGCTGACCGCGGCGGACACGGCCTGAAGATCCGCCCTCGAACCGCCGTGCATCGTCCCGCGCATCACGATACCGCCCGTCCCCGGCATGGCCGATCGCCGCCTGCCGCCCTTCGTCCAACTGCCGAAAAACTAAGCAGTGATGCTTACGATTGACTTAACGTAAGGGGAAGTTGGCGGTAAATGCCGGCGTGCGTCGCCGACAGGCGCCGGCCGGCGCTCAGCGCCTGAATTCGCGGACCGGCGACTGCGTGCCGTCGGCGTAGGTGACCTGGACGGACATCGAGGCGACGTCGTCGCCCACCCGGAAATAGGGCAGGTAGCCGTCGGGCAGGGCGTAGGGGTCGGCGGGATTGCAGGCCGGCATGTCGAGCGACTTCGCCAGGGGACCGCCGTTGAAGCCGTAGTGCACCGCCTTGATCGCGCAGCGGTAGGACAGCATGTGCGTGAAGTAGACGAGCCCGCGGTTGCCGCTGGCGTCGAAGGCGATCCACGACGTCCAGAACTGCTCGAGAATCTGCTTGTTCGCCTCCTGCAGCATCGAATCGGGATCGAAGCGAACCGCGAAAGGCCCGGTCTCGCGCCCGCGCATGTCGAGATACTTGATCCAGATCGAGGCCGCCGACGTCGTGGCCGGCAGGACGAAGGTCGGATTGGGCATCGGCTTGCCGGTCGACTGATCCATCATGGCGAGCTGTCCGGTCGAGGTGAAGTCGCCCGAGTCGCCGAGCCGCCAGAGAATCGCCGTCGCCGGCTCGGGCAGCGAAACGGTGATCATCCAGTCGGCGTTGGAGCGCTGCGGCACGATTCTCGGCATAAAGCGCGAAGGGTCGCTCAAATCGCCCAGCGTCGCCAGGCGGCGGTTGGCGCGCTCCAGCCATTCGCCGAGCAGCGCGTGGTCGATGAAGTGCCTGACCAGCGTGCCGTCCTTCTCTGCCGCGACGAAGCGGGACAGCCACTCGGCCTCCGCCTTCTTGTCGGCGAGCGTCTGGACGCCGAGGCGGTCTTCCGAGAACTCCTCGGCCTTGAGGAAGAAGGCGGGTCCGTAGGCGGCGTTGTCGGCGAGGAAGGCGTCGAGCTTGGCGGCACGTTGCGCGTCGTCGAACTGCAGAGCGTGGACGAGCCGGATCGCCGGCGACTTCGATTTCTCGGCGAGCGTGCCCAAGACCTCGCGCGCGCCCGACCGGCCGTCCTGGACACGCAGCAGCGTGGCGAATCGCAGATAGGGATCGACCGCGTCGACGTCGAAATCGGCGAAGGCGAGGTAACTGCGTCGCGCGTTGACCATGTCGCCGCCGAGTTCCTGAAGGCGGGCATTGTGGTAGAACTCGTCGGGCCGCTTCGGCTCGGCGATGACGCCGCCCTGCGAGGCGAGACGGGCGAAGCCGTCGGCGATCGCCTCGATGGACACGGCGATGCGCTCGGCGGTCTCCTGGAGCGCTTCGGCCTGCTTCTGCTGCACGGCCTGGTTCTCGGCGACGACGCGCGTCTGTTCCTCGATCCGGGTCGTCGCGTCGCGCGCCTCCGCGACTGCCTGCTGCGTCTCGCCGACCGCCTTCTGCGTCTCGGCGACGGCTTCCTCGGTGCGCGTGACCGTCGCTTGCGTCTCGGTTACCGTCTTCTGCGTTTCCGCGACCGCTTGCTGCGTCCGCGTGACCGTCTGTTGCGTCTCGGTCACCGTCTTCTGCGTCTCGGTGACGGTCTTCCGGATCTCGTCGACGTCGGCGGCGACGAGGCCGACGGTGCGCTGCAGCTCGGCCACCGCCGGCACCAGCTTGGCGACGACACCGTCATTCGCGTCGGCCTGCTGCTGCAGCGTGTAGACGCCCCCGGCGATCGCCGCGGTCGTCGCGGCGAAGATCATCGCCGGCACGCCGCGGTCGGCGACGACGAGGCGGAAGACGATGGCGATCCCGATCAGCAGCGCCGCCACCGCCCCGGTCAGCGCGATGTAGGCGGCGAAGGGCGCCAGCGGATTGAGCACGTCGGCAACGAAGCCGCCGACCAGCCCGATGCCGCCCGCCCACTTGCCCGTCCGTGCCAGCGACACCCTCAACAGCGTCGACGCCGTTTCCCCGACCATGACGTGTTCCGCTCCTGCCCGATTCCGCGCGCATGCTAGCGCCCGCCCGCCAACAGGCAAGCTCTGCCGTCGGCCGCGCAGCGCGAGCCCGAAACCGGGGCTCCTTCGGCCGACGAGGCTGGCGGCCAATCTTGGCGCCGCGATGGCGGCAAGAGGCCGGCTCGCCGCCGGCCGGACAGGTTCGGGCAAGTCGGCCGGCTTATGGGTCGGAAGAGAGACAGGACCGCCCGGAGCGGCGTCTGCGCGCCCCGCTGCGGCAGCGGCCGCGCGGATCGGGCGCCGTTAGCCGGCAACACGCGGATTTCGGCCACATTGCATCTGAACAGCTCTGTTCCTACCCTGACGACCCATCCACCCGAGCGAGCGGACCGTCCCTTGCCCAGACCTGCCCTTGCCGCGATCTTCCGCCGCCTGTTCGTCCTTCTCGTCGCTGCGATCGCCATTTCCGGCTGCACGAGCGTTGAACTGGAGGCGCCGCAGCCGCCCCGGCTCGAGACGGAGCGCTACGCGGCGATCGTGGTCGACGGAAACAGCGGACGCATGCTCTACCAGTCGGATGCCGAGGCGACGCGCTATCCGGCGTCGTTGACCAAGATGATGACGCTCTACCTGCTCTTCGAGGCGCTCGAGAGCGGAAGGGTCGGCCTGGCGACCGAGATCCCGGTCTCCGACTTCGCCCGCAGCCGCCCGCCGACGAAGATCGGCTTCAAGGCCGGCGAATCGATCGACGTCGACAGCGCCATCCGGGCGCTGGCGACGAAGTCGGCGAACGATGTCGCGGTGGCCGTCGCCGAATACCTCGCCGGCAGCGAGGAGGCCTTCGCCCGGGCGATGACCGCCAGGGCCGGCCAGTTGGGCATGCGCTCGACGGTGTTCCGCAACGCCTCCGGACTGCCCGACGACGGCCAGCGCACCAGCGCCCGCGACATGGCGCTCCTCGGCATGGCACTGCGCAAGCGCTTCCCGCAGTACTTCCACTATTTCGGCGAACGCGACTTCACCTATCGCGGCAAGCTGATCCGCGGCCACAACGACCTGATCGGCCGCGTGCCGGGCGTCGACGGCATCAAGACCGGCTACATTCGCGCCTCGGGCTACAACATCGTCACGTCGGTGAGCAGCGGCAACCGGCGGCTGATCGTCGTGGTGATGGGCGCCGACAGCGCGCGCAGCCGCAACGACCACGTCGAGCAGCTGATTGCCCGCTACCTGCCGCAGGCGGGCTCCTGAGCAGCCCCGGCGGTCAGGCCTTCGCCGGAAGCTCGGCCACGGCGCGGATTTCCATCAGACCGCCGGGAACGATCAGCGCGGCCACCCCGATCGCCGTCCATGCCGGAAAGGGTTCGACGAGAAAGCGGTCGCGCGCCCGGATGAAGGCATCCCAGTGGGTCGCCATGTCGACGTGATAGGTGGTGATCTCGACGAGGTCGCCGAGGCCGGCGCCGGCTTCGGCGAGGATGGCGGCGAGCGCCTCGAAGGCCGTGGCGAACTGCGCCTCCGGATCGCGCACCGCGACCAGCGCGGCGACGCCGGCCTCGGCATCGGCGGTCGTCGCCTCGGCGCCGTCGAGAGCCTGCGCCGGATCGCCCCGCCGCGGCGGCTCGCCGTCGACGCTGGTGCCGACGATGCCCGAGCAGAAGACAAGGCCGTCGACCACGACGGCCGGCGCAAACTTCCAGCGCTCGTAGACGCCGCGCAAGGCGGCCGGCACGATGATCCTGCGTCTGGTCATGGCGGGTCTCCGACGTTCCGCCTGTGCTAGCAGCATGGCCGAGCGCCGGGCAACCGCAGAAGGACGTCGCGGCACGCTTCTCTGCACCGCCGATTAGCTCCCGGCCGTTCCGGCATGAATCCCCGGGCCGCGCTCCGCTTTGCGGCGCTCGCCCGAGGATGACGAAAGGGAGGATGAAGCGCCGCCGGCCGGCCGCCTCGCCGACGCGGGGATAGACGTCCGCCGCCCCTTCAACGAAATCAGCGGCTTGCGCG
>DUSC01000061.1 GCA_012842935.1 Hyphomicrobiales bacterium
CGCGGCTCGGCGGCGCGGGCCTCGGCGGGCGCGGCGGCTTCTTCAACGGTCCCGACTTCTTCGGAACGGCGCGGGCGGCGCTCGCCGCGTGGCTTCCTCTCGGCGTCGTCCCGGCGTCCGCCGCGGCGCGATGCGCCACGGCCGCGCCGCGGCGCCTCGTCCTCGCCATCGCTCTGCACGACCGTCGACAGGTCGCCGTCGTGCCATTCGATCTTCTGGCCGATCAGCTTCTCGATGGCGTCGAGGTATTTGATGTCGCTGCGGGTGACGATGGTGAACGACTTGCCCGAGCGCCCGGCGCGGCCGGTGCGGCCGATGCGGTGGACGTAGTCCTCGGAGTGGATCGGCACGTCGTAGTTGAAGACGTGGCTGACGTCGGGGATGTCGAGGCCGCGTGCGGCGACGTCGGAGGCGACCAGCAACTTCAGCTTGCCGTCGCGAAAACCCTTCAGCATCGCCATGCGCGCGCTCTGGTCCATGTCGCCGTGCAGGGCGCCGGCGTCGAACTCGTACTTGGTCAGCGAGCGGAACAGCTCGGCGACCTCGACCTTGCGGTTGCAGAAGATGATCGCGTTCTTGATCGCGTCGCCTTCCTCGCGGATCAGCCGTCGCAGCGTCTCGCGCTTTTCCCACGGCTTGTTGCCGGACTTCACCAGGCGCTGGGTGATGCTGGAAGCCGTGCTCGCCGCCTTGGAGACCTCGATGCGCACCGGCGCGTGCAGGAATTTCTCCGTGAGCTTGGTGATCTCCGGCGGCATGGTCGCCGAAAAGAACAGCGTCTGCCGGGTGAAGGGGATCATCTCGCAGATGCGCTCGATGTCGGGGATGAAGCCCATGTCGAGCATGCGGTCGGCCTCGTCGATGACGAGGATTTCGACGCCGTTGAGCAGCAGCTTGCCGCGCTCGCGGTGGTCGAGCAGGCGGCCCGGTGTGGCGATGAGAACGTCGGCACCGCGCTCGAGCTTCCTGTCCTGCTCCTCGAAGGAGACGCCGCCGATGAGCAGCGCGATGTTGAGCTTGTGGTTCTTGCCGTACTTGATGAAGTTTTCCTCGACCTGGGCGGCGAGTTCGCGGGTCGGCTCGAGGATCAGCGTGCGCGGCATGCGCGCTCTGGCACGGCCCTTCTCGAGGCGCGTGATCATCGGCAGCACGAAGGCTGCGGTCTTGCCGGTGCCGGTCTGCGCGATGCCGAGCACGTCCTTGCCTGCGAGGGCATGGGGAATGGCGCCGGCCTGGATCGGCGTCGGCGTGGTGTAGCCGGCATCGGTGACTGCGGAAAGGACCTTCGGCGACAGGCCGAGGCTGGAGAAAGTCAAAGCTTCCTGGGCGTTCTGGCTGTCAGCGGACAATTGTTCGGCATCTTTGGCTGGTTGCGAGGCGTTCAGCTCTGCCTCCGCGAACGGATTCGCGTTCGCTCATTGTGCGCTGCGTTACGGAGAAGTTACCGAATTGTCAACATGAACCGCCTTGCTCGCGCGAGCGCGTTTCGTTCATGCTTAACCAGCCGCGCCTGCGGCTGCGTCAATAGCGGAACTGCTCGGCGAGGATGCGGTCGTCCCAGGAATGGCTGGCGTCGAAGAGGATCGTTGCCGTCATGTCGGGCGCTTCGCGCACGTCGACGCTGACGACGGACTTCACCTCGACGTTGTCGGCCACCGCATTGACCGGACGCTTGGCGCTCTCCTGCACCTCGAAGCGGACGACCGACTTGTTGGGGAGCAGCGCGCCGCGCCAGCGCCGCGGCCGGAACGGGCTGACGGGCGTGAGCGCCAGGAGCGGTGCGTCGAGCGGCAGGATCGGACCGTGCGCGGAGAGATTGTAGGCCGTCGAGCCGGCGGGCGTCGCCACCATGACGCCGTCGCAGATCAGGTCCTCCAGCCGCTCCTTGCCGTCGACCAGGATACGCAGCTTCGCCGCCTGGTAGGACTGGCGGAACAGCGAGACCTCGTTGATGGCGAGAGCCCGGGTGACCTGTCCGCCCTCGTCGACCGCCTCCATCTCCAGCGGGCGGATCGCCTCGGGCACGGCCGCCGCGACCCGCTCGCGCAGGTTTTCCTCGGCATATTCGTTCATCAGGAAGCCAACCGTGCCGCGGTTCATGCCGTAGACGCGCTTGCCCGAATTCATCGTCTCGCGCAGCGTCTGCAGCATGAAGCCGTCGCCGCCGAGCGCGACGATGACATTGGCCTGATCGATCGCGTGCTGCCCGTAGAGGGCGGCGAGCCGTGCGGCCGATTCGCGGGCGCCGGGTGTGTCGGCGGCGACGAAGGCAAAGCTGTCGGGGGTGGTCCTGGACATGCGGGGGAAATTCTCCTCGGCCTCCGGTAGCATGGGCCGGGAGCGCTGCAAAGCGACCGACGGAGGACGGAGTCGACGATCGCGATCGGCCGGCAAAGCCGCTGCGGCGCCATTGCGTGAGCGGCCGGGACGGATCCGGCGGCCGTACGGACCGCCGTTTCACGCATCGGAGGGCGCTGCCCGGAGCTGCGGTCCGCGTTGCCGCCCGGACGGCGAACGGGCTTCCGCCTGCCGCGCCGCACGGCAGCGGAGGATCGCAAGACGGCCGGCAGCAGAGCCATCCTCGGCGTCCTGACACGGAGGTTGGCGGCCGTTCCAAGCGACGCGCGCTGGCGAGGGTGCGCAGGTTTCCGGCGCTGCGGGCGCTTTTCCGGCTGCGCGATGTCGTGAACCGATGCCATCGCATCGCGGCGACTTCGCAGTTTCCTGCGCCGCCGAAATTTGCTAACGCACGCCGCAGTGCCCTTGTAGCTCAGCGGTAGAGCAGCGGTTTTGTAAACCGAAGGTCGCGGGTTCAATCCCTGCCGGGGGCACCATCACCGACCTTGCACGCCACGACCGGACCGGGGACACTCCGTCGCCAGACAAGGAAGACACTTCGTGCGCAGCCGCCGACACCCGACGAGACGCATGCTGCTATCGGCGCTGGTCGCGCTTGTCGCGGCAAGCCCCGCCGCGGCCGAACGCCTTCCGCTTTCGATCGCCGCCGTCGGCATCGTGCCCGACGAGGTTTCGGGACAGATGCTGCTCCGCCTCGAACTGACCGCGGAAAGCCGATCGGCTTTCGCCGCGTTCACCGCCCGGCACGTCGGCGAGACGGTCGACCTTCGCGTCGACGGGCGCGTCGTCATGTCGGTCCGGCTGGTCGAGCCGATCCCGGGCGGGGTTTTCGTCGTCGGCGGCCTGTTCGCGAAGGGCGAAGCGGAGGCGCTGGCCCGGCGGCTGGAGGCGGGCAAGGCCACGGTCGAGCTCGAGGCGGGGCCGGTCTGAGGCAGGGCGCCGTCAGCGTGCCAATTCGCCGACCGAAGACGTCCCGGCCGGCGGCGGGTTCGTTCGCGGCTCCTCGACGAAGACGCCTCCATCGGCCCTTGCCTCGGGAACGCACCTCATAGGCACGTCAACAAGGCC
>DUSC01000062.1 GCA_012842935.1 Hyphomicrobiales bacterium
CATCAGCATCCCTTTTTGCTGCACAATAGCCGCAGTGCCTATCCAGACAAGCGCATTTCAGGGATGATGAAAAAGAGAAAAGCGGCGAACCACGGCAACCGATGGAGGGTCGATCCCGGGAACCTACAAAGTAGGTGGGCGCCATGTGAAAGGACCCACGGGTCCGATCAGGGACAGCTCCCTTCGAGATCAATAAGGCCCCGGGGAAAAGTTACTCCTGCCGAGAAGCCCAGAACGCCGTCGTCGAATATAGGCCAACAGGAGGATGTCCGCCAGTTGCGTCCGCCGCCAGAGGAAGGCCGCCGGAAAGGGGGGCCGCGGGCGGTTCCATTCGCCGGCGACATGCAATAGGGTCCGCGCGACGAAACCCGGCAGGATTTATCGCATGCGCTTCGAAGGCACGGCCTCCTATGTGGCCGACAAGGATCTGATGGTCGCGGTGAATGCCGCGATCACGCTCGAGCGGCCCCTCCTGGTCAAGGGCGAGCCCGGCACCGGCAAGACCGAGCTCGCTCGCCAGGTCGCCGCCGCGCTCGGCCTCGACCTGATCGAGTGGCACGTGAAGTCGACGACCAGGGCGCAGCAGGGCCTCTACGAATACGACGCCGTGTCGCGCCTGCGCGACAGCCAGATCGGCGACGAGCGGTTCAACGACATCAAGAACTACATCAAGCGTGGCAAGCTGTGGGAGGCGTTCTCCGCCGACCGGAAGGTCGTGCTGCTGATCGACGAAATCGACAAGGCCGACATCGAGTTCCCCAACGACCTCTTGCAGGAACTCGACCGCATGGAGTTCTTCGTCTACGAGACCGGCGAGACGGTTCGCGCCCGCCAGCGGCCGATCGTCATCATCACGTCCAACAACGAGAAGGAACTGCCGGACGCCTTCCTGCGCCGCTGCTTCTTCCACTACATCCGCTTTCCCGACGCCGAGACGCTCCACCGCATCGTCGACGTGCACTATCCGGGCATCAAGCAGAACCTCGTGCGCGCCGCGCTGACCCGGTTCTACGAGCTTCGCGAGGTGCCGGGCCTGAAGAAGAAGCCGTCGACCTCGGAAGCCCTCGACTGGATCCGCCTGCTCGTCGCCGATGACGTGGCACCCGAAGACCTGCGCGCCGATGCGAAGAACGCCTTGCCCAAGCTGCACGGCGCGCTCCTGAAGAACGAGCAGGACGTGCACCTCTTCGAGCGTCTGGCCTTCATGGCGCGACGGCAGAACGGCTAGGCCGGTTCCGTTCTGGACGCCTCCCCCGGGGCGCCGCCTCCGGGACAGGTCTGCTCAGCGCGCCAGGACGACGCGCATCAGCTCGGCGTGCGGGTCGTCCCAGGCGAGTTCGCCACGGCCGAGCATGTAATTCACATGCGCATGCACTTCCGAGAAGGCGAAGGACATCTGGTGCGGGTCGAGCGGCCGGTGGAAGATTACCGGCACCAGCTCGGCGACCGATTTCGGCCCCTCGGCACACGCCGCGGCGATCAGCGTGCATCGGCTTTCGTGATGCTCGGCGAGTTGCGCGCAGCGCCTGTGCAGGCCGAAGAACGGCAGCTGGTGCCCGGGCAGGACCAGCGCGTCCGAGGGGATGCGTGCCGCGATCGCCCTCAGCGAGCGCAGGTACAGCCCGAGCGGATCGCCGTCCGGCTCGACCGCCCACACGCTGACGTTGGGCGTGATCTTGGCCAGCACCTGGTCGGCGGCGAGGAAGACGTTCTCGTCGCGAAGGTAGAGCATCACCTGTTCCGGCGCGTGGCCGTCGCCGGTCAGCACCTCGAAACGGCGGCCGCCGATCGTCAGCTCGTCGCCGGCGACCAGGCGCCGGAAGGTCGGCGGCAGCTGCGTCACCATCAGGAGGTAGCCGTGGCCGTGTGTGCTCACCGTGTCGGCCGTGTTCCCGTCCATGCCGTGGCGGAGATAGAAGTCGCGATAGTGCTGGGCCTCCATCGCGCCGGGACTGAGCGAGATGTTGAGGCAGCCGAGATAACTCGTCTGGCTGGTCAGCAAGGGCATGGAGAAGCGGTCGCACAGCCAGCCGGCGAGGCCGATGTGGTCCGGATGGAAATGGGTGACGATCAGGCGGGTCAGCCGCCGTCCGGCGAGCGGCCCCGAGACCAGCGCCTCCCAGACCTGGCGCGTCGGCGTGTTGGCGATGCCGGTGTCCAGCACCGCCCAGCCGTCGCCGTCCTCGATCAGGTAGATGTTGACGTGGTTCAGCCGGAAGGGAAGCGGGATGCGCACCCACAGGATCCCCGGAGCCACCTCGCGAAGCTCACCGGTCGGCGGCGCCTCGGCGAAAGGAAAGGCCAGTTCGTCGGCCGCGTCCCGGCCGGACCCCGGAGTCGTAAGCAATGCGGCCAGTCTCCCCTGTCGCCGATCCTCGGCGCTTCGATGGGTGCCATTCACCGAGTAGCGACGCCGTCCCGTCGTGGCAAGCTTAAACGGAGCGCGCCGGCCGGTCGCGCCCGGTGGTTCGACGCGCGCGGCAGGCTTCCGATCGTCTTGGCCCGACGCTTCGGCCGGGCTGGCGCAGTCTCGCGGGCCTTGACGCCCCGTCGCCTCCATGGAGTGATCGCCGGCAGAAGACGCCCCCGGGGTGTCGCAGCCTCTTGGGGAGAAGACCATGTCGGGACTCGTCGTCCGCCCGCTCGAACAGTCCGACCACGACGCCTGGCGGCGGCTGTGGACCGACTATCTGACCTTCTACAGGGCCAGCGTGCCCGAAAAAGTCTACGCGCTGACCTGGAAACGGCTGTTCACGGACGGCGCGTTCGAGCCGAAGGGCTTCATCGCCCTGCTGGACGGCAAGCCGGTGGGACTCGTCCACTACCTGTACCACCGCACCTGCTGGTCGGAGTTCGACAATTGCTACCTTCAGGATCTGTTTTCCGATCCGGACGCCCGGGGCAAGGGCGTCGGCACCGCGCTCATCGAGGCGGTGCGTAGGGCCGCTGCGGCCAAGGGCGTGACCAACGTCTACTGGATGACCCACGAGACCAACGACACCGCGCGCCGCCTCTACGACAAGGTGGCGAGACGGACCGGGTTCATCGAATACGACCTGTTGTGAACGTTCCGAGATGACCTTTGAGGCACGCCCAGTAGAAGGCATCGCTGCGCTTCTGTCTCGGCCAAGGTCTCGGCAATCCTGCCGCGAAGCTTTCGGTCGGCCGTGACGAGCCGGCAGTCCTTGAGTATGGCAAGCGCGAAGTAGAAGCAGTCGTGGGCGCTGTGGTCGAGGTTCAGCGACAGATCGAGCGCGACAGGGACGAGTTCCTTCATCGCGACCGTCCGGACGAAAAACGTGTCGATGAACATCGCCGCTTCCTGCGCCTCCTCGGTTGTCAGTTCGCCGCGGCGCACCTTCTTCCAGACGATGTTGGTGCATTCCGCGTAGATCAACTGCGGGGCGACGAGGTCATAGGCGCTCGCGATCTCCAGTGCATGGGTTGAGTCGGCTTCCGGAACCAGCCACTTGATTGCTACGCTGGCGTCCACCACCAGACGCATGGTCAGCGTTCATCCCTCGATTCGCGCAGCAGCACTTCGGAGGGCGTGTGGTTGCGTCCCTTGAGGCGATCGCGGAGGGCCGCAGCGCGACGGTTCCATTCGTCCCTGTCGACCGAGAAGGGGGCGTCCCACACCAGTGCCGACCGCAGTATCTCGCGATGTTCCGCCTCCGCCGAGCGGCCGCTGCGCGCCGCGCGCTTCTTCGGCAGGTCGACGATCTCGTCCTCGACATTGCGCACGTGCAGGCTCGCCATGAACATTCTCCATGTTTGGGTCGATATGGCATTTTGCTAGCATCGGCGCCATCTTGCCTTCCTCGGGACGAGAGGCCATGGTCCCGCCCATGTTCATCCCCTTCTTCCTCGAGCTGAAAGCCGCGCGGGTTCCGGTGTCGCTGCGCGAGTACCTGACCCTGCTCGAAGGCATGGAGGCCGGGCTCGCCACCTATGACGTCGAGGCCTTCTATTACCTGGCGCGCTCGACCCTGGTGAAGGACGAGCGCCACATCGACCGCTTCGACCAGGTCTTCTCGCATGTCTTCAGGGGCGTCGAAGCGCTGTCCGGCGAGGGCGGCATCGACCCGGCGAACCTGCCAGAGGAGTGGCTGCGGCGGCTGGCAGAAAAGCACCTGACCGAGGAGGAAAAGAAGCTGGTCGAGGCGCTCGGCGGTTTCGACAGGCTCATGGAGACGCTGAAGAAACGGCTCGAGGAGCAGAAGGGCCGCCACCAGGGCGGCTCGAAATGGATCGGCACGGCCGGTACCTCGCCCTTCGGCGCCTACGGCTACAATCCGGAAGGCGTGCGCATCGGCCAGCACGAGAGCCGCAACCGGCGCGCCGTGAAGGTCTGGGACCGGCGCGAGTTCCGGAACTTCGACGATTCCGTCGAGCTCGGCACACGCAACATCAAGGTGGCGCTGAAACGCCTGCGCCGCTGGGTGCGCGAAGGGGCGGACGAGGAACTCGACCTGCCCGGCACCATCCACGCCACCGCCGAGCACGGCTATCTCGACGTGCAGACGCGGCCCGAGCGGCGCAACGCGGTGAAGCTTCTGATGTTCTTCGACGTCGGCGGCTCGATGGACGACCACATCCGTATCGTCGAGGAGCTGTTTTCGGCGGTGCGCAGCGAATTCCGGCACATGGAGTACTTCTATTTCCATAATTGCCTTTACGAGCGCATCTGGAAGGACAACCGCCGCCGCCACACCGAAACGTTCCAGACCTGGGACGTGCTCCACAAGTACGGTCACGACTACAAGGTCATCTTCGTCGGCGACGCTTCGATGAGCCCCTATGAGATCTCCCAGCCGGGCGGATCGGTCGAGCACTGGAATCCCGAAGCCGGGTTCACCTGGCTGAACCGGGTGCGCGCGCATTGGCCGGACAGCGTCTGGCTCAACCCGATCCAGCAGAAGCACTGGGGCTACACGCACTCCATCCAGATGATCCGCGACCTGTTCGGCGAGCGAATGTATCCGCTCACCCTCGCCGGGCTGGAAGCGATGACGCGCGAGCTGTCGCGCCGGCATTGAGGCCGACGCAACGAGACGCAAGGGCCGGCCCTATCCGCCGCTGATCGCAGTGAGAACGAACACTTCCGATCCGGCCGGGATCGGCGTGTCGATCGTGGCGCGTTCGCCGTCGACGAAGACGTTCATGTGGCGGCGGATCGCCGGGCGCGTGTCGCAGATCCGGTCGCGCATGCCGGGCCACAGGCGGTCGAGCGCATCGACCATCTCGGCGACGGTCCGCGCCTCCATTTCCACCCGTCGCCGGGACCCGGGAAAAAGGTCGACGAGCACGCCCGGCAGGCGCACCACGATCGGGTTGCCGCTCGTCGCGGCCGGCTCCGCCCGCGTTCCCGGAGCGTCAGCCATCGACGACCATCGTCTCGACGGAATGGACGGTCGGGAGGTGCTCGGCGATGCACGACCAGCTGTCGCCTTCGTCGCTGCTGGCGAACAGCGCCCCGCTGCTCGTGCCGAAATAGACGCCCGCCGGCTCCATGCGGTCCGTCGCCATCGCCTGGCGCAGCACGCCGAAATAGGCGCCCTCCTGCGGCAGGCCCTCGCGCAGGTCCTGCCACGTCCGTCCGCCGTCGCGGGTACGCCAGACGGCGGCCCTGGCGTCCGGGACGAAACGGCCTTCGGTCGCGCCGTTGAGCGGCAGGAGGTAAAGCGTGTCGGGGTCGCTCGGATGCGCGGCGGCGGGAAAGCCGAAATCGGACGGCAGTCCGTCCTCGATGCTCTGCCATTCGACACCGCCGTTGTCGCTGCGGTACATGCCGCAGTGATTCTGCTGGTAGAGCCGGTCGGGCATTCCCGCTGCCATGACGATGTTGTGCACGCACTGGCCGAACTCCGGATAGTTCTGCCCCTCCGGCATGAAGTCCGCGCGCGTACCGCGGTTGCGCGGCTCCCACGTCTCGCCGCCGTCGGCGGTGTGGAACACGCCGGCCGCGGAGATGCCGATCCAGATGCGGTCGGGATCCTGCGGGTGCAGGACGATCGAATGCAGGATGAGGCCGGCGCCGCCAGGATTCCAGTGCTCGCGCGACGGGTGCTTTTGCAGGCCTTCGACATGGGTCCAGCTGGCGCCGCCGTCGACGCTGCGGAACAGGCCCGCCGGCTGGACGCCCGCATAGACCGTGCCGTCGCCAACCGCCACGCTCCACCCGGACTTGACCGGCTCCTCGCCGGCCGGATAGGCCAGCCCTGCGCTCGAATGCGTCCAGGTCTCGCCGAGGTCTGTCGACTTCCAGATCGCCGGGCCGAACCACTCGTTGCCGCCGGCGCCGTAGATCGTCCCGGTCGCCGGATCTCCGACGACATGGTTCATCGGCCACATTTCGCAGAACGGGCCGCGCAGGGTCCAGCTGCGGCGGCCGTCGGTGCTTTCGGCGATGAAGACGCCCTTCTTGGTACCGACCAGTATCAGGACCTTGGCGGCCATCGGCTTTCCTCCCGCATTTCCGCCGGATCCGAACCGGCCCTTCTCCACCGCGACATCTTGGCGCTGGACAATTCCGTTGATATCAACACTATCCGGTCATGTCAAAAGCCGAGTCGCTCTCCTACGCCACGACGATCGAGGTCCGCGACAACTGCCTGTGCCTGCATGTCCAGCGGGCGGCGCGAGCACTCGCGCGTCTATTCGACGAGGCGTTTCGCCCTGTTGGCATCACTCACGGACAGTTCTCGCTCCTGATGTCTCTCAACCGCCCCCAGCCCGCACGCATCCGCGAGGTATCGAGCCTGCTGGCCATGGATCGGACGACGCTGACCGCCAATTTGAAGCCGCTGGAGCGGCGTGGCCTCGTCGAAGTGGCGGCCGACCCGTCCGACAGGCGGGGACGCCTCCTGACGCTCACGCCGGCGGGACGCGACCTGCTTGCCGCGGCGATGCCGCTCTGGCGCCGGACGCAGGAAAGCGCCGCGACGCTCATCACCCGCGGGGCGCGGGACGAACTTCTCGCCGACCTGCGGGCCTTGTCCTAGAGGGACGGCGATCTTTCCCGGCGGCCGGACGGAACGATTTCTCCCGACGGACATTCTTCCGTCTGCGGATACTGTGCGCGGATGCAACTCGACCGCCGCGCCGTTCGTATCTCGTGACGTCAATCACGAGAGGATTCGGAGGCCGAAGGTGGGAAGGGTCATGTCGAAAGAGGCTTCGGGACGCAGGATGGCCAGGGCGGCGATGAAGGCCCCATACCTCGCGCGCGACGAGGAACTCCACCTTGCCATGCGCTGGAAGGAGGATCGCGACCAGGACGCGTTGCATGCAATCGCCATGGCGCACATGCGTCTCGTCATCTCGATGGCGATGCGTTTCCGCCGGTTCGGCCTGTCGATGAGCGACCTCGTCCAGGAGGGTCATGTCGGCCTGCTCGAGGCGGCGGCGCGTTTCGAGCCCGACCGGGACGTGCGCTTCTCGACCTATGCGAGCTGGTGGATCCGCGCCGCGATCCAGGATTACATCCTGCGCAACTGGTCGATCGTGCGCGGCGGCACGAGTTCGACGCAGAAGGCCCTGTTCTTCAATCTGCGCCGCCTGCGCGCGCGGCTCGGACAAGACGGCAACCGGACGGGAGCGGATGTCCATCGCGAGATCGCGCTCACGCTCGGCGTGACCGAAGCCGACGTCGCGCTGATGGACGCACGCCTCTCCGGCTCGGATACCTCCCTGAACGCCCCGGTCTTCGAGGATGAATCCGGCGGTTCCGACCGGATGGAGTTCCTCGTGTCCGACGATCCGTTGCCCGACGAGGTCGTCGGCGACGCGATCGACGACGAACGCCGTGCGGCCTGGCTGCATAGGGCGCTCGGTGCGCTGAACCAGCGCGAACTGAAGATCATCCGGGAGCGCCGGCTGAGCGAGGACGGCGCCACGCTGGAATCGCTCGGCGAATCGCTCGGCATATCCAAGGAGCGCGTCCGCCAGATCGAAAACCGCGCCATGGAGAAGCTGCGCTCGGCGCTCCTCAAGGTCGACCGCTCGTTCGACGGCCGCGCCGCCTGACGCGGCCGGCGCCTCAGTGGTCGCGAGGCCGCTTCTTCTCGAACTCGGCTTTCTTCTCTTCCGATGCCTCGACCTGGTGGCGGGCCTGCCACTCCCCATAGGGCATCCCGTAGATCGCTTCGCGCGCCTCGTCCTTCGACATCTCGACCCCCGCCGCCGCGGCCGCTTCGCGGTACCAGTTGGCGAGGCAGTTGCGGCAGAAGCCGGCGAGGTTCATCAGGTCGATGTTCTGCACGTCGGTGCGGGCACGAAGATGGGCGAGAAGCGCACGGAAGGCGGCCGCTTCGAACTCACGCTGCCGGTCGGAATCGAGATGGGTCAAGTGGCCTCCTTCAGACGGCGCCGGTCCGCGAACCGTACCGCCTTACGTGATGTATGTCGGGGCGGGCATTGATCTCGTCAATGATCGGCGCGAGGCGCATCGCCCAGGATCGGGCGTCGGCCTCCGTGGAGATCAGGTCCTGGCGGATCTCGACGAGCACATGGGCGTAGCCGTTGACGATGGCGTGGCGGAACATCGTGTCGCCGCGCAGCGCGCCGTCATAAGGCTCGTTGTCGCCGACCACGATGTCGCCTGGCCGGCGCAGCAACTCGATCATCGGCAGCGGAGCCCTCGGATCGAGGTCCCACAGGACGCCGGCGTGCCACGGCCGGGCGATGCCCTTCATCACCGGCGTGAAGGAATGGATCGACACGATGAACGGCGCCAGGCCGGTTTCCCCGGCGACCGAGGCGATCAGCGCCGAAACCGCGTCGTGGTAGGGCCGGTAGTAGCGTTCCAGCCGACGTTCGCGCTCCTCGACGGACATCGGGTAGTTTCCGGGGATGACCGTCCCGTCGTAGAGCTGGCGTATCAGGGTCGGGTCGTCCTCGCCCCGGTTCGGATCGATCAGGAGCCGCGAGAAGCCGGCGAGCACGGCCGGCGCATCGAGCTCCGCAGCGAGCGAACGCGTCACCGTCTCGACGCCGATATCGTAGGCGATGTGGCGCTCGAACTCGGCCGGCGGCAGGCCGAGATCCCCGTATTCTTCGGGAAGTTCGCGGCGGGCATGGTCGGCGACGAGGACGATGCCGCGCAGGCGTGAACCCTCGACGATCTCGAACGGAGCAAAGGTTGCTGACCGGGTCATGTCGAACGGGAACTCGCGGCAATGGCGCTGTCTTTGTACATTTCGCTCTTTTCACGAAGACCGGCGAGGCGCAATGCCGTTGTTTGGACATTGTTTTACCCGAAACGCGGAAGCCGGGCCCGTGACGAGCGCCGCCGGGCCGATCTAAATCGATTGGGATCCCGGCTCGCGGCGCGTTGACACGCGCCCGTTCTTTGCCGAAAAGGGTCGTCGAACGATGCTGATTTATCTTACGAGGGGCTTCAGGATGAGTCTGCCCGGCGGGTGGCGCTTTCCCCGGGTGGCGGCCGCGATCGCGATCGTGCTCGGCGCCCCGTTCCTCTCGGCGCTGACGTCTTCCCCGGCCCTCGCCGACTTCCGCGTCTGCAATGCCACGCAGAATCTCGTCGGCGTGTCGATAGGCTACCGCGCCAAGGCCGGTTGGGTCACCGAAGGCTGGTGGCATATCGAGGCGTCGACCTGCAAGACGCTCATCGAGGGGGCGCTGTCGTCGCGCTACTACTACCTCTACGCGGAGGACGCCGAGCGGGGCGGACGCTGGGACGGTCCGATCAACATGTGCGTGGCCGAAAAGGAGTTCAAGATCTCCGGGGTCACCGACTGCGTCGCGCGCGGTTTCCAGCGCGCCGGCTTCCAGGAATACGACACCGGCGAGCAGGCGAACTGGATGGTCCAGTTGACCGATACGCCGGTGGCCGGCGGCCCGGCCGCCGTCACCGGGACAGGGACACAATGAGGCGCAGCCGGAAGGTCAAGATCCTCGCAACCCTCGGACCCGCCTCTTCCGACGAGGCGACGATCCGCAGGCTGTTCGAGGCGGGAGCGGACGTCTTCCGCATCAACATGAGCCATACCGACCACGATCTCATGCGGACCCTGGTCGGCCGCATCCGCGCGGCCGAAGCCGCGATCGGGCGGCCGATCGGCATCCTCGCCGATCTGCAGGGTCCCAAACTCAGGGTCGGCAAGTTCGCGGCCGGCAAGGTCGAGCTCTCCGTCGGCCAGACCTTCGTCCTCGACGACGACCCGACGCCGGGCGACCAAAGGCGGGTCCATCTGCCGCATCCGGAGATCCTGAAGTCCGTCGAGCCGGGCCATC
Source organism: Hyphomicrobiales bacterium (assembly GCA_012842935.1). Classification (GTDB taxonomy): domain Bacteria; phylum Pseudomonadota; class Alphaproteobacteria; order Rhizobiales; family Rhizobiaceae; genus DUSC01. The sequence goes on from DUSC01000062.1 coordinate 10,258, forward strand.
GCCTGCTCATCGACGATGGCCGTCTCGAACTCGTCGCCGTCGAAACCACCGGTCGCTCCATCGTCTGCACTGTCATCTCCGGGACGAAGATCTCCGACAAGAAGGGCGTCAGCCTCCCCGACACGGACCTGCCGGTCGGTGCCCTGACCGAGAAGGACCGCCGGGACCTCGATGCCGTGCTGGCGACCGGCGTCGACTGGATCGCACTGTCCTTCATCCAGCGGCCCGAGGATCTCGCCGAGGCGCGGAAGATCGCGCGCGGCCGGGCGGCGATCATGTCGAAGATCGAGAAGCCGCAGGCCGTCGCGCGGCTTGCCGAGATCATCGAGCTGTCCGATGCCCTGATGGTCGCGCGCGGCGACCTCGGCGTCGAGATGCCTCTCGAGGCCGTCCCCGGCATCCAGAAGCAGATCACGCGCGCCGCGCGCCGCGCCGGCAAACCGGTCGTCATTGCCACCCAGATGCTGGAATCGATGATCGCCGCGCCGGTGCCGACCCGCGCCGAGGTCTCGGATGTGTCGATCGCCGTTTTCGAAGGCGCCGACGCGATCATGCTCTCGGCAGAGTCGGCCGCCGGCGAGTACCCGGTCGAGTCGGTCGCCATGATGAACCGCATCGCCGAACGGGTGGAGAAGGATCCGACCTACCCGGGAATCATCAATGCCCAGCGCTCGGAGCCGGAGGCGACCGGCGCCGACGCCATCTCGCTCGCCGCACGGCAGATCGCCGAAACGCTGCGCCTCTCGGCGATCGTATCCTACACGGCGTCCGGGACGACCGGCATCAGGGCGGCCCGCGAGCGCCCGCAGGTGCCGATCATCGCGCTCTCGCCGATCGTCGCCACCGCGCGCCGCCTTTCACTGCTGTGGGGTACGCATTGCGTCGTCACCGACGACGCCTCCGATCTCGACGACATGGTCGACCGCGCCTGTCGCATCACCTTCGACGAGGGCTTCGGCAAGGCCGGAGACCGCATCATCATCACGGCCGGCGTGCCGCTCGGAACGCCCGGGTCGACCAACATGTTGCGCATCGCCTATATCGGTACAGACGGCATGAGCGGCCACTGAGCGGCCGGGCCGACTCGCTTCCCGATGTCGGATTGCAGCAGCCGCCTTGCGCGGACACCGGAGAGCCGCGCGCCGCTTCAGGGCCGGATAGCCCGTTCGATCGCGTGGACGATGGCGCGTGCCGCCTCGCGCTGCAGGTCGACCGCGGCGATCCGACCCTTGAGGCCTTCAAGTCCGTCGAGCAGCAGGTCGGCGAGGCCTTCCGCGGATAGGCCCTGCGAGGGGAGGTCGACGCCGAGCCGCAGCGCTTCCTTCCGGATCTCCCCCGCCAGGAGCGCGCTCGTTTCTCCGCGCCAGGAAATGACGATGTCGCGGGCGAGACTGTTCTTCATGTCCAGAAGCTCGGCACCGTGGGCGGATCCGTTGACGAGGCTCGTCATGGCGATGAAGGACTTGTCGATCGCCGCCATCATCCGCTCGGCGAACGGCCGGTCACCTTCCAGCTCTCGGCGCATCGTTTCGACGGTCTGGTCGAGCATCGACAGGGCGATGGCGCGGAAGATGTCGGTCTTGTTGCGGAACAGGCAGTAGAGCGCCGGTCGCGACATCTCGGCGGCGCGCGCGATGTCGTCCATCGTCGTGCGCGCGAAGCCGTAGTTCAGGAACACCCGCGCCGCACCCTCCAGAACGCGTGCGCGTTTCGGATCGATCTCTGGGATTGCCGCCTGATCCAATCGGGAACTCCTCTTCCCTCCCTATTGACAAAATGACGAAATTTGTCAAGCTGTCAGAAGACACCGAGACAGCGGCCAGCCGGCACCTGCCGGGACCGGCCGGAAATTCGAGGGATCCCGCGATGCGCCTCACCGTCAATGGCACGGCGATCGAGATCGACGCCGATCCGGACATGCCCCTTCTGTGGGCGCTGCGCGATCTCGCCGGCATCAAGGGTCCGAAGTTCGGCTGCGGCATCGCCGCGTGCGGCGCCTGCACGGTGCTGATCGACGGGCAGCCCGTGCGTTCCTGCTCGCTCCCGGTCGGCGGCGTCGACGGCGAAGTGACGACGATCGAGGGCATCTCCGCCGGCGGCACCCTCCACCCTGTCCAGCAGGCGTGGCTCGAGGAACAGGTCGCCCAGTGCGGCTATTGCCAGGCCGGCCAGATCATGAGCGCGGTTGCACTGCTCGAGGCGGTCGCCGAGCCGACCGACGCGGAGATCGACGACGCCATGGCCGGTAATCTGTGCCGCTGCGGAACCTATCCGAGGATTCGCGCCGCCATCAGGAAGGCCGTGGCGCTGAAGCTGGCGAGGGCTTGACCATGGCGAGCATCGGCAAGATCGCACGCAGGACCTTCCTCGTCGGCGCGGCTGCGATCGCGGGCGGCGTCGCCGTCGGCTACTACTATTACCGCAAGCCCTATCCCAACCCGTTGGACAACGAACTCGCCGAAGGCGAGACGACCTTCAATCCGTTCGTCAAGATCGCCGCCGACAACACGATCACGGTGATCGCGCCGCGCGCCGAAATGGGCCAGGGCGTCGCCACGTCGCTGGCCGCCCTCGTCGCCGAAGAACTCGACGTGCCGCTCGAGGCGGTGACGGTCGAGCACGGCCCTGCCTCGTGGGCCTATTTCAATTCGGCGATGTTCGCCGAGGGTGGACCGTTCGCCTTCTACGACGAGGGCATGGTGGCCGAATTGGCGCGCGACGCCATGGGCGGGCTCGGCAAGATCCTCGGCCTGCAGGGAACGGGCGGCTCCTCCTCCATCCGCGACGGTTTCGACAGGATGCGCGAGGCGGGCGCGGCAGCGCGCGCCATGCTGGTCGCAGCCGCAGCGGCACGGCTGGATGTGCCGATCGCCGAGCTGGCGACCCGCGACGCGACGATCCACCACCTGCCTTCCGGCCGCTCCGTGACCTATGGCGACGTCGCCGCTGCAGCCGCCACGATGGATGTACCCGCCTCGGTCGCGCTCAAGGACCGGAAGGATTGGAAGATCCTCGGCAGGGCGCAGAAGCGGATCGACATGCTCGCCAAGGTGACCGGCGCGCCGATCTTCGGCATCGACGTCGACCTCCCCGACATGCTCTACGGCACGGTCCGAATGAGCCCGCGCTTCGGCGCCAAGCCGATTCGCTTCGACCTTTCGAAGGCCGAGAAGATGCCGGGCGTCGTCAAGGTCGTCCCGATCGACACGACCTACGGCGCCGGCTTCGGCGTGGTCGCCGCAAACACCTGGGCGGCCTTCCGCGCCGCGGAGGCGATCGACGTCGAATGGGGACCCTCCGGGTATCCTGCCGACAGCGCGGCCATCGCATCGGCCTTGCGCACGGCGCTCGACGGCGGGGCCGGATCGGCGCTGCGCGACGACGGCGACGTCGACACCGCCTTCGCCGACGCGCCGCGAGAGCGGATCGTCGAGGCCGACTACGAGGTCCCCTACCTCGCCCATGCCTGCATGGAACCGATGAACGCGACGGCGCGGCTCAAGGACGGGGTCCTCGAACTGTGGTCGCCGAACCAGATGCCGACGATCACGCGCCAGCTCTGCGCAGGCCTCGCGGGGGTCGACCAGGAGAAGGTCAAGGTTCACACGACCTACATGGGCGGCGGTTTCGGCCGCCGCGGCGAGATGGACTTCTCCATGTATGCCACCCTCCTGGCGCTCGAGACCGACGGCCGTCCGGTTAAGGTGACGTGGACGCGGGAGGAGGACATCCGGCATGACGTCTACCGGCCCGCCGCCGCGGGCCGCTTCAGGGCGCGCCTCGGCGAAGACGGCATGCCGGCCGCCGTCGACATGCGCATCGCGGCTCCGTCGATCGTCGCCAGTGTCCTGAAGCGCACCTTTCCCTCGCTTTCTCCCGTTGGCCCCGACAAGACGATCAGCGAGGGCGCGCACGACCAGCCCTATTCGATCCCCAACTACCGCGTGTCGGCCATCCCGGTCGACATCTCGGTCCCGGTCGGCTTCTGGAGGTCCGTCGGAAACTCCTACAACGGCTTCTTCCACGAGTGCTTCCTCGACGAGATCGCGGCGGCGGCGAAGGTCGACCCGGTCGCCATGCGCCGCAGGCTGATGGCCGATTACCCTGCAGCGGTGAAGGTCGTCGACAAGGTCGCCGAGATGGCGCGCTGGGGCGAGGCGGTCGCCCCGGGTCGCGCCAGGGGTTTCGCCTTCACCCTCTCCTTCGGCGCGTGGGTCGGCGAGATCGTGCAGGTCGCCGACACCCCGTCGGGCATCCGCATGGAGAAGATGTGGATCGCGGCCGACGTCGGCACGGCGATCGATCCGGGCATCATCGAGGCGCAGCTCATCTCCGGCGCCGTATACGGTCTTTCTGCGGCCCTAGGCCAGGAAATCACCTTTGCCGACGGGATCGTCGAGCAGTCCAATTTCCACGACTACGACGCGCTGCGCATCCCGCAGTGCCCCGAATTCGAGATCGCCATCCTGGAAAACTTCCACAGAATGGGCGGAGCCGGCGAGATTGCGACGCCTCCGGCGCCCGCGGCGCTTGCCAATGCCGTCTTCGCATTGACCGGCCGGCGCGTGCGCCGCCTGCCGCTGGCAGGCGATTTCGCCTTCGCCTGAGTGGCGGCATCACATTGCTGACGGCTGCTGACATGTATTTGAGAAATGCCGGAAAAGCGGGCCGACCGGCAGCTTCGGGCGACGCAAGGCGACCGGCATCACAAGCAATATTGATAACCGTTTCACCGTTTCTGACTATATTGCACTGCAGCGATAGGATAAAAGGCGCGCTTTCTGTCTCGCCGCAGTTGAGGGCGGATTGAAGGCTTAACAGGACGAGCCCATATCGAAGCCCGTGCCCGTCAAGGACGGACGGGGCGGACGGGGCGTCGGAAGGGACCTATGAGAGAGTTCAAGTTCCACAAGCTCGCGGCCGTCGCCGTCACGATCGGCTTCGCCGCTTGGATCGCGACGGGCGAGTTCTCGTCCGTCGGGAGTGCGCAGACGGAAGCCGGCACCCCCCCGGCAGAGCCGAAGAAGGCCGATGCCATCGTCCGCACCGTTGCGGTCGTCTCGCCACCGCGGGTCAACCACGCGCGCGCGATCCGCATTTCCGGCCAGACCCAGGCCGACAAGCGCGCCGTGATGACGGTCCGTGCGGCGGGCATCGTCGCCGAATTGCCGGCCAGGAAGGGCGACCACGTCAAGGCCGGCGACCTGCTCTTGAAACTTTCCGCAGAGGACAAGGAGGCCGCCGTCGAGACGGCGAAGGCTCTCCTTGCCCAGCGGCAGGCCGAGTGGGAGGCCGCCGAACGCCTGTCCAAGGGCGGAAGTCTGCCGAAACTGCAGCTCGAGAGCGCCCGCTCGGCCCTGGCTGCGGCCAGCTCACAGTTGCAGGCAGCGATCGCCGAGCTCGAGCGGAACGAGGTTCGTGCGCCGTTCGACGGCCTGGTCGACAAGATCGGCGTCGAGCTGGGCAGCTCGGTCGCCCAGGGCGGACAGGTTGCAACCATCCTTGACCTCGATCCCATCATCGGTATCGGAGAGGTCAGCGAGCGCGACCTGCGCTTCATCAAGATCGGCGATGTCGCCGACATGCGGCTGGTGAACGGCGAGACCCATCGCGGTTCGCTACGCTACATCAGCCGCGACGCGTCTTCCGCCACCAGGACCTTTCCCATCGAGATCGAGGTCCCCAATCCCGATGGCCTGATCCCCGCCGGGATGACCGCCGAGATCGTGGTCCGCGCCGAGCCGGCCGACGCAGTCGTGCTGCCGCGCTCCGTCGTGACGCTGAGCGCCAGCGGCGATCTCGGCATCCGGGCCGTCGACGCCGACAACAAGGTCACGTTCCATCCGATCGACCTGATCGACGATTCGCCGACCGGCCTCGTGCTCGGCGGCATCCCCCCTGGCGCGCGCGTCATCGTCGCCGGCCAGGATCTGGTCGTCGAAGGCGAGACGGTTAAACCCGTCGAGGCCGATCAGGAGACCATCAGGAAGCTCATAGGCGAAGTCATGGGCGGGACGCAGTAGCCGATGGATATCGTCAAGCTCGCCATCCGCAACACCCGGCTCACGCTCTCCGTCCTCGTCTTTCTCATCCTGGCCGGCGCCGTCGCCTACCAGTCGGTGCCCAAGGAAGCCGAGCCCGACGTCGCGATCCCCATCATCTACATCAGCCTCGGCTATCAGGGCATCTCGCCCGAGGATTCCGAGCGCCTGCTGCTCAGGCCCGTCGAGACGCGGCTGAAGTCGCTGAAGGGTGTCAAGGAGATGCGCTCGACCGCCTACCAGGGCGGCGGCTACGTCCTTCTCGAGTTCGATCCGTCGACCGATCTCGAGACGGCGCTCCAGGAAACCCGCAACAAGGTCTCGGACGCCAAGCGCGACCTGCCGCAGAACGCAGACGAGCCGACGGTCAACGAGGTCAACGTCTCCGAATTCCCGGTCCTCGTCGTCACGCTCTCCGGGCATGTGCCCGAGCGCATCCTGACTGCCGCCGCACGCGAACTGCGCGATCGTATCGAGGAAGTGCCCGGCGTTCTCGAAGGGACGCTGCAGGGTGCCCGCGACGATCTGGTCGAAGCCATCATCGATCCGGTGAAGCTGTCGTCATACGGCCTGAGGCTCGACCAGCTCATCCAGGCGATCGGCGCCGGCAACAGCCTGGTGGCCGCCGGTAACATCGAAGGCGAGGAAGGCCGCTACGCGGTCAAGGTGCCGTCCCTGATCGAGACGGTGGAAGACGTCGCCAACCTGCCCATCGCCGCCGGCCCCAATGCCGTCGTGCGCGCCCAGGACCTCGCCACCATCCGCTCCTCCTTCAAGGACGCCCAGTCGATCACCCGGCTGGACGGCCAGCCGGCGATCGCCATCGAGGTAAAGAAACGCGTCGGCGCCAACATCGTCGACATGCTCGACCAGGTGAAGGCGGTGGCCGACGCGTTCCAGAAGCAGCTTCCGGAAGGAATGAGCGTCACCTACACGCAGGACAAGTCGGTCTTCGTGCTGCAGCTCCTCAACGACCTGCAGAACCACGTGATGATCGCCGTCATCCTGGTATTCATCGTCATCCTCTATTCGCTGTCCGGCCGTGCCTCGCTGCTGATCGGCCTCGCCATCCCCTCCTCGTTCCTGATCGGCATCCTGCTGCTCGCCCTGATGGGCTACACGATCAACATGATCGTGCTGTTCAGCCTTATCCTGGCAGTCGGCATGCTGGTCGACGATGCGATCATCGTTACCGAATTCGCCGAGCGGCGGATGTCGGAAGGCATGCCGAGGGAACAGGCGTTCGAACTCGCAGCCAAGCGCATGGCCGGACCGGTCATCGCCGCCACCATGACGCGCGTCGCCGCCTTCTCGCCGCTGCTGTTCTGGCCGGGCGTCATCGGCGACTTCATGAAGTACATGCCGATCACGCTCATCGTGACGCTCTCGGCCTCCATGCTCTACGCCCTGGTCTTCACGCCGACGATCGGCGCCCTGATCGCCAAGGCCCACGTCCATGAGGGAGAAGGCAACAGGGACGGCTGGTACATGGCCGTCGTCAAGAAGGCTGTCCGCTTCCCGAAGACTGTCCTCCTGTTGACCGTCGGCCTTCTGGTCGGCGTTCAGGTCGCCTATTCGAACTACGGCGCCGGCGTCGAGTTCTTCCCGAGCGTGGAGCCGGACTACGGACTGCTCTACGTCCATGCGCGCGGCAACCTGTCCCTCGCGGAGATGGACGCGGCGACCCGCCAGGCGGAAGAGAAGCTGCTCGGCTGGCCGGGCATCAAGTCGGTATACACTCGCGTCGGCAGGAGCCAGGGTGGCGGCGCCGACATCCCCGAGGACGTGATCGGCGTCATCCAGTACGAGTTCATCGATTGGCGCGAACGCAAGCCGGCGAACGACATCCTCGACGACCTGCGCGGCGTCATGGCCGGCATCCCCGGTGTCGACGTCGAGGTGCGCGTCCCCGAGGCCGGACCGCCGACCGGCAAGCCGATCCAGATCCGGCTGTCGGCGACCGATCCCAAGGGCCTCGACGAGATTGCCCGCAAGGTCGCGGTGAAGATCGACGGCATCGACGGAGTCATCGACATCTCCGACGGACTGCCGCCGCCGGGCGTCGACTGGGCGCTCGTGGTCGACCGCACCAAGGCGGCGCAGTACGGCATCAGCCCCGCATCGGTAGGCACCGTGGTGCAGCTCGTCACGACGGGCCTGAAGCTCACCGATTACCGGCCGGCCGGCGCCGACGACGCCGTCGACATACGCCTGCGCGTACCGGAAGACCGGCGGACGCTGGCGACTCTCGACGAGCTTCGCGTCGAGACGGCGCAGGGGTCGGTGCCGATCTCGAACTTCGTCATCCGCAAGGCGGAGCCGAAGGTCGGCAACCTGAACCGCATCGACGCGCAGCGTACCGTCGTCGTCCAGGCCAACGTCGCCTCCGGCCACCAGGTGGCGGCCGTCCAGGCTGCGGTGAGCCAGGCGCTCGCGGAGATGGACCTCGGTGACGTGCGCTGGAAGCTCGCCGGTTCCAACCAGGACAGCCAGGAGGCCAGCGCCTTCCTCAGCAAGGCCTTCGGTGCCGCGATCTTCCTGATCTTCGTCGTCCTGCTCGCGCAGTTCAACAAGTTCACCAGCGTCTGGCTGGTACTTTCCTGCGTCGTGATGGCGACCATCGGCGTGTTCCTCGGCCTGCTGCTCACCGGCCAGACCTTCGGCATCGTCATGTCGGGCATCGGCGTCATCGCGCTGGCCGGCGTGGTGGTGAACAACAACATCGTCCTCATCGACACCTACGACCGGCTGCGCGAGGAAGGCTGGAACAAGATCGACGCCGTGCTGCAGACCTGCCGCGAGCGTGCCCGCCCGGTCGTGCTGACGGCGATATCGGCGATTCTCGGCGTTCTGCCGATCGCCTTCGGCTTCGGACTGGAGATCTTTCACCACGAGACGACGATCAACGCGCCGTCGACACAATGGTGGATCGCGCTGTCGAGCGCCATCGTCTTCGGCCTGTCCTTCGCCACGCTGCTGACGCTGGTGGTGACGCCGTCGATGCTGATGGTGTTCACGCGCGACAAGCGTGTCGCCGGCCGGCGCTCGCTGCTCGACAGGCTGCTGCGCCGCAAGCGCCCGGATGCGACGGCCGCGCCTGCATCCGAACCGGCGGTCGAGGTCAGGCCCGAAGAACTGCCGATGACCTATCCCAAGGCGGCCGAGTAGCGGACCTCCGTCCGACATTGCCGTCGGGCTCCTCCGACGCGCGCCGCGGAACCGCGGCGCGCGTCGCGCATTGAGTGTCGTCGCTACAGTTGCAGGAGTTTACGATGACGCTCGGTACCGTCCTCATCATCATCCTCGTCCTGATTCTGCTCGGCGCCGTACCGGCGTGGCCCTATTCACGCGGCTGGGGCTATGGCCCGTCCGGAATCGTCGGCATCATCCTGGTGATCCTGCTCATCCTCGTCGTGATGGGACGGGTCTAGGGCACCCGCGCCCGGCTGAGACGGATCCGGGCCGCGGTCACGCGGCGGCCAGGCGGGGTCCGTCGAGGCCGAGATCGTCGATCGCCTGCCGGAGGGCGTCGACCGGTGATGTCGCCGGCAGCGGGCCGACGGTCGCCGCGAGGCGCGTCCCGTCAAGCGAGTGAGGCATCCGCCACAGGTAGGACATCACCGAGATCTCGTGCATGATCGGCATGACGAGGCCGGCGACGCGCAGCAGCGGCCACGGCATTCCGCGGCACGTCAGATGCCGGCCGACCGCCGATTCCGTCGCCGCCTTCATCTGCGCGCCCGTCAACGTATGGCCCGCGAAATGGAAACGCTCGAACGATCCGAGCGCGTCGCGCCGCTCGGCGAGCGCGACGAACGCCGCCGCGAGATCCGGCAGGTAGGCGAAGGCGTGCGGGACGTCCATCGGTCCGCCCCAGGTGAACACGTTCCTGCGCAGCTTTGCCAGGATGATCAGGTCGAGCCAGCTTTCCGGCCGCACGCCGCCGTAGAAGTCTCCTGCCCGCAGCACGATCGTGCGCACGCCGGCCTTTTCGGCGCGCTCGCGGAACAGTCCTTCCATGGCGATGCGGATAGCCGCCTTCGGCGTCGATGCGACCTCGGGCGTGTCCTCATCCATGTCGAGGTGGACGGAATGGCCGAAATTGTAGACGTTGCCCGGCAGCATGTGGGTGGCGCCGACTGCCTCCGCCGCCGTGATGACGTTCTCCGCCATCGGCAGGACCTTCTCGTTCCACTCCGTGTATTTCGGGTTGACCGCGTTGAGGATGACGTCGGCGCCGCGGCAGGCGGCGATCAGCCCGTCGCGATCGAAGACGTCGGCCCTCACCGCCGTGACGCCGGGCGCGAGCGTACCGGCCTTCGCGCTGCGCGCCACGCCGACCGCCGTCCAGCCCGCCCGGACGAATGCGCGCGCCGCCGCGTCTCCGACCCGGCCCGCCGCGCCGAGAATGACGACCTTTGCCATGATGATCCCTCCTTTCGTTTTCATGAGGCGTATCTTGCATCAGTCGCCGTCGAATATTAATCCGTGACTTTCTGCAGTTTGTCATTCAATCTCGAATAGATGACGACGCCCGAACTCGACTGGAACCTGATCCGCAGCTTCGTCGCGGTTGCCGAAGCGGGCAGCCTTTCCGCTGCGGCGCGGCGGACCCGGGCAAGCCAGCCCACTCTCGGCCGGCATGTCGCGGAACTCGAAAGAGCGCTCGGCGTCGTCCTTTTCCGCCGCGGCCGGAGAGGCTACGAGATGACCGATGCCGGCCGTGCCCTGCTCGATCGCGGGCGCAGCATGGTCGAGGATGCGGCCGCGTTTTCGAGGCTGGCGTTGGGTGCCGGGGAAAAGATCGCCGGAACGGTGCGGATCACCGCCAGCGAGATCGTCGCAGCCTATGTCCTGCCGCCCCTGCTCGCCGAACTCGCCGCTGCCGAACCGGACATCGAGGTCGAGCTCGTCGCCTCCAATCTCGTCGACAATCTCCTGCGGCGCGATGCCGACATCGCCATCCGCATGGTCCGGCCCAGCCAGCCGGATCTCCTGGCGCGCAAGATCGCCGACCTGCCGCTCTGCGCCTGCGCGGCGCGGGCCTATCTCGACCGGCGGGGGCGTCCCGTACGGCCCGAAGATCTGCTCGCCCACGATCTTGTCGGATTCGACCGTGGCGACGACATCATCCGGGGTTTCATGGCCATGGGCGTTTCGGTGGACCGTCACGCCTTCCGCTTCCGCTCGGACAACCAGATCGTCCTCTGGCAGGCGATCCGGGCCGGCAGCGGCATCGGCTTCGCCCAGAAAGGGCTTGCCGAAGCCGATCCGGACATTGAAACGCTCCTGCCCGGGCTTCCGGTGCCGACCCTTCCGATGTGGCTGGCCATGCACGAGGACGTGCGGGCAAGCCCGCGCATCCGCCGCGTCGCCGATCATCTGTATGACGGTCTGCGGCGCTATGCGACGGGTCGGTGATCGCGGCGGATATCCGCGTTCCTCACCATGCCGGCGCTCAGGAAGACGACGACGAGCACCCCCGAGAGGAAGACGAAGATGGGAGCCAGGCCGACCATCTCGGCCATGAAGCCGATGGCGGACGGTGCAATGAGGATGCCCGAATAGCCCATCGTTGTGACGATGCTCATGCCGGTTCCGGATGACAGGCCGGGATGGTTTCCGGCGGCGGAGAAGGCGATCGGCACGACGTTGGCGATGCCAAGGCCGGCAAGGCCGAAGGCGGCGATGGCGAGCCACGGCCATGGCGACAGGCCGGCGCCGAGCATGCCGGCGGCGGCCACGAGGCTCGAAACGCGCATCGTCGCGACGGCGCCCCACCGGTGGCGGATACCGTCTCCGGCGAAGCGCATCAGCGCCATCGTCGCCGAGAAGACCGCGAAGGCGAAGCCGGCCGCGCCCACGCCCGCACCTCGTTCCTTCTGCAGATAGAGCGCCGCCCAGTCGAGGACGGCACCCTCCGGGACCATGCACAGGAGCGCAATGACGCCGACGAGGTAGATCGCCGGGTCGCGCGGCAGCGACGGCTTGCGCGGAGCGTCGGCCGTCGC
>DUSC01000063.1 GCA_012842935.1 Hyphomicrobiales bacterium
CCGGTAGCCGCCAGCACGACGAAGACCGCGGCCAGAAACCTTCTCACGTCCACTCTCCTTGCGATCTCGCGCCGCCCTGCCGCGGTTCGCCCTCACCGCCCGCTGTTCGGCAACGCAACTCGGGCAGCAATAAGGCGCTTCGCCGGCCTTTGTGAAGACCGTACCGCTCGCCGCCGGACCGTGTCGGGACGGCAACGGCGCCTCGCCGGGCGCCGGCGGCTCCGCTCAGTCCTTCAGTACGGCGACCGGTCGGCACCATCCGGCGCTGGCGCCCTTGATCTTCACGGGAAAGCAGATCACGTCGAAGCCGGTCGACGGGATCGACTCGAGGTTCGCCAGTTTCTCCAGGTGGCAGTAGCCGCGCACCATGCCGGCGCGGTGGCCTTCCCAGATCAGCGAGGCATCGCCGGTCTCGGCGACTTTCCTGGCCGTGTGCACGAAGGGAGCGTCCCAGCTCCATGCGTCCGTGCCGGTCACCTTGACGCCGCGCTCGGTGAGCCAGAGCGTCGCCTCGCGTCCCATGCCGCAGCCGGTGGCGACATAGTCGGGCTGGCCGTAGCGCGCGCCGGCCGCGGTGTTGACGAGGACGATGTCGAACGGCTTCAGCTCGTGGCCGATCCGGTCGAGTTCGCGTTCGACGTCCGCCGCCGTCGCGACATAGCCGTCGGCGAACGAGCGGAAGTCGAGCTTCACGCCGCGGCTCCAGCACCATTCGAGCGGAACCTCGTCGATGGTGATGGCGCGCTTGCCCCCGTCCATCGTCGAGTGGAAGTGGTAGGGCGCGTCGAGATGGGTGCCGTTGTGCGTGGTTAGCGCGACGCGCTCGATCGCCCACCCCTCGCCGCCGGGCAACTGGTCGCGGGTCACGCAGGGGAAGAAGCCGAGCACATGGCCGGCGGTCATCTGATGGTCGAAATAGTCGATCTTGGGACCGATGCCGGGCGGATCGGCATATTCGGTGTTTTCCAGCGGGCGCGACAGGTCGACGAGTTTCATGTTTCCTCCGATCGGAGTGGACGGACCACCAGCAGGCCGCTTGCCCTCAGAAGGCCTTGAACGTGAGCGTCGTCAGCGAGCGGACGATGCCGGGGACATTGGCGACGTTGTCGTTGATGAACTTGCCGATGTCCGTGCCGTCCTCGATGTAGATCTTCATCAGGAGGTCGTACTCGCCGCTTGTCGAGTAGAGCTCCGAAACGACCTCGCGCTCGAAAAGGGCGTCGGCAACCTCATAGGTGCGACCGGGCTGGCATTGCAGCTGGACGAAAACGGCTCTCAAGGTTTCCTCCTGGAATCTGCCGCGACCTTTGCCCCGCGAGTTCAGCCTGTCAACAGCATCCGCGTCAGCGGATGCTCCGGATCGGCGAGGCCGTCGACCACGTCGAAGTGATGCCGGTCCGGTTCCTCGACGGCCGCCGTCGCGGCGCCCAGACCCTTCCAGATGCTCGCGAGCAGCGCATTCTGGCGGACGAATTCGGCACGCTCTGCGGAACCGACCCAGCAGGTCAGCCGCGTGCCCGCCAGCGGTTCGAGCAGGGCCGGGCTTTCGCACAGCGCCTCGTCAGCGTCGAGCCGAAGGGTCGCGTTCAGCGCCGTACGCAGGAGCGGCCGCAGGTCGTGAACGCCCGACAGCGACAGTGTGTGGGCGATGCGTCGCCTGACGCTTTCCGGCAGCGGCGACGTCGAGGAGACCATGCGGGCGGCGAGATGTCCGCCCGCCGAGTGGCCGACGAGGCGGATCGGCCCGGAGACGCGCGCCGCCGCCGCTTCGATCGCCTGGCCGATCTCCTGCGTGATGTCGGCGATGCGGACCTCGGGGCAGAGGGAGTAGGCCGGCATCGCGACGGCGTGACCGCCGAGTACGGCGCCGCGGGCGAGATGCGACCAGTATGACTTGTCGTTGCGCAGCCAGTAGCCGCCGTGGATGTAGACGACGAGACCGGCCGGCTCGCCGTCGGGCAGGAACAAGTCGAGGCGGTTGCGTGCCCGGCTGCCATAGGCGACGTCGAGTTCGGCCCGGCCGGCCGCGAGCATCGCGTCCCTGTATCGGCGCGCGGGCTCTATCCATGCTGCCGGCCAGCGGTCGCCGCCGGGAATGTTCGGCGCGTTGGCGTAGGCGTCGTCCCAGTCGGTGATCTGGTGGAGGAACATGCCGACACCCCCTTTGTTGCCCGGACAGCCGCAGCCGAATCGCGAATACTCTTGCCTCAGTGACGGCAGGCCGGCAATTGGCGGCGCCCCGTTGTTCAGCTCGCGGCGAGGCACTCGCCGCCGTCCAGCACCAGGGCCTGGCCGGTCATGAAGGACGAGCGGTCGGAGGCGAGGAAGAGCACGGCCTCGGCGATCTCCTCGACCGACGCCCACCGCCCCATCGGAATTTTCGTGCGGACATAGGTCTCGAGCGCGGCGCGGCCGCCCATCTGGCGCATGAAGGGCTCGTTGAACGGGGTGTCGACCCAGCCTGGACAAAGCGCGTTAACGCGCACGTTGTGCCGCGCGTAGTCGAGCGCGATCTGCCGAGTCATGGCGACGACGGCATGCTTCGTGGTCGCGTAGGCGATCATCTCGCGGTCGTAGAGTACGCCCGAGTTTGAGGAGGTGATGACGATCGAGCCTCGCCCGGCCGCGCGCATGTGCGGCATCGCCAGCCGCGCGAGGCGGAAGTGCTGGCGCACGTTGAGCCGCCACGAGGCATCCATCCCGTCGGGATCGACCTGTTCCAGAGTGCCTTCAACCTGTATGCCGACATGCGAATGCAGGATGTCGAGGCGCCCGTGTGCCGAAAGGCAGGCCTCGACGAGCCGTTCGAGCTGCGTGTCGTCGGCGACGTCCGTCTCGACCGCAAGCGCCCTGCCGCCGCGGCCGACGATCATGTCGCGCGTGGCGAGGGCCTTTGCCGGATCGCGGTCGGCGACGATCACGTCAGCGCCCTCGCGGGCGAGGATCTCGGCGCTCGCCCGGCCGATGCCCGATCCGGCCCCGGTGACGATGGCTGTCCGCCCCGACAGGATCATGCCGTGTCTCCGCGCCGCTTCGCCGGGCCGCGCTCGCGCAGCAGGAACTGCGCGGCGATCAGCAGCGTCAGCGAGACGACGAGCACGACCGTGCCGATCGCGTTGACCTCGGGCGTGATGCCGCGGCGGATCGAGGAGAAGATGTAGATGGGTAGCGTGCTGTCCGGGCCGGCGACGAAGAAGGCGATGATGAAGTCCTCGAAGCTGAAGGTGAAGGCCAGCAGGAAGCTGGCGAGAATCGCCGGCGCCAGCAGCGGCAGGACCACCTGGCGGAAGGTCCCGAGCGGCGTGGCGTAGAGGTCCTCTGAGGCCTCGATCAGCGAGCGGTCGAGGCCGGCGAGCCGCGAGCGGACGATGAGGATGACCACGGCGAGGTTGAACAGGACGTGGGCGCCGATCACCGTCGGCAGGCCCATGGAGAGGCGCGGCACCGCGTCGCCGAAGACGGCGAAGATGACAGGATTGACCACCTCGAATACGGTGACGAAGGCGATCAGCGTGGCGATGCCGATGACCACGCCGGGCACCATGATGGCGACGTAGATCAGGACGTCGAACGCCTGGCGCAGCCAGCCGCGGACGCGTTCGAGGCCGAGTGCCGCGAGCGTGCCGATGATCGTCGCAAGGACCGCCGTCCACAGAGCGACGACGAGGCTGGTGCGCAGCGCCTTCATGGCGAACGGGTTGGCGAAGGCCTTGAAGTACCACTCGACCGAGAAGCCCTGCCAGTCCATCGCATAGCGGCCGGCATTGAAGCTGTAGATGACGATGAGCGCGATCGGCAGGTAGAGGAAGACGTAGATCGCGGAAGCATACCAGCGCATGGCCGCCCCTCAGACCAGTGGTTGCTGGCGCATGCCGCCTCGGGAGAGCACGAAGCGCATGTAGGCGACGATCGAGGCCAGCATGACGAGCACCATGGAGACGGCGACCGCCGCGCCGAACGGCCAGTTGCGCGACTGCAGGAACAGGTCGACCAGCGCGTTGCCGATGAAGAACACCTTGCCGCCGCCGAGCAGCGCCGGGATGATGAACTCGCCCATGAGCAGGATGAAGACGAGCAGCGATCCGGTGGCGACGCCGGGCAGCGAGACCGGCAGCGTCACCTGCCAGAAGGTACGCGCCGGATTGGCGCCGAGGTCGGCAGAGGCCTCGAGCAGGCGCTTGTCGAGGCGCTCGAGGCTGACGTAGATCGGGAATATCATCAGAGGCAGGTAACCGTAGACCATGCCGACGAGCACGGCGAAGCGGGTATTGACGAGGCGTACGCCCTCGATGCCGATCATTTCGAGGTAAGCCGGCACGCCCTTGCTGCCGAGGATGAGCAGCCAGGCGTAGATGCGCAGGAGCTGGCTCGTCCAGAACGGCACGATGATGAGGACGAGCAGCAGCGTGCGCCAGCGCGGCGACGCCTTCACCGCGAGATAGTAGGCCATCGGATAGGCGACGACGGCGCACAGCAGCGTGCCCACCGGCGCCATCATCAGCGTGTTGAGGAAGGCCTGGCCGCGCGAGGCGAGGTTGAGATAGTTCTCGAAGGTGAAGGCGGGCGCATAGCCACCGGCCGGCGCCCGCTCCCCGAAGCTGTAGAGCACGACGACGGCGAGCGGCAGGACAAGGAGCAACAGGAAGAAGGTCGCCGCCGGCCCCACCAGCAGCGCCGTCACCCCCTTGCCGCCCCTCTCCACCGCCGCCGCAGCCATCTCGGTCGTCAGGCCGACTTGAAGCGGGCCATGATCTCGGCCCGCAGCGGATCGGTCAGCGTCGCCGCGGCGCCGAACTCGAGTGCCGAGAGCAGTTCCTGGGCCGGATAGAGGATCGGGTTCTCCAGCATTTCCTTCGGCACAAGCGCGTTGGTGCGCTTGTCGGTGCTCGGGTAGCCGTGCGCCTGCACCTCCCTCGCGTTCACCGCCGGATCGAGCATGAAGTCGATGAAGGCGTAAGCGGCCGCCGGGTTGGGCGCACCCTTGGGGATCGCGTAGAAGTCTGTCCAGATCTCGCCGCCCTCCCTGCCGAGAACATAGGCGATCTCGGGCATGTCGCGCTGCAGCTGCGTGGCGTCACCCGTCCAGGCGACCGACATCACGGCGTCGCCGGCGCGGATCGCGGGCTGGTAGTCCGAGTTGATGGCGAAGAGGTGGGGCTTGCACTCGATCAGCAGCTTCTCGGCGTCGGCCAGTTCTTTCGGATCGATGGAGTTGAACGAATAGCCGAAGTACTTCAGCGCGTTGCCTATGGTGGTGAGCTGGTAGTCGTGAACCATGACCAGCCCCGACAGGTCGCCGCGCGTGCGGTCCCAGAACTCTTTCCAGGTGGTCATCTCGCCCTTCACCTTGGCGGTGTTGACGACATAGCCCGTGGTACCCCAGTCCTTCGGCACGGCATAGATGGCGCCGTCGATCTTGGCCTCGCCGATGAACCGCGGGTCGTGGTCGGCCTCGATGAAGTTCGGGATCCGCGAAAGGTCGAGAGGCTCGATCAGGTTCAGCGACTTGTAGGTCGAGATCGTGTAGTTGGTCGGGACGAACACGTCCCAGCCGGTTCCGCCGGCCTGCAGCTTGGCCAGCATCTCCTCGTTCGAGCCGAACACGGTGACATTGATGTTGACGCCCGTGTCCTTGGTGAACTGGTCGAGATTGGCCTGGTCGAAATAGTTCGGCCATGTGGTGAAGTTGAGCGTGTCGCCGAGCTCGCCCGCCGCCCAGGCCTTGCGCGGGCGCAGGCCCGGCATGGCGTTGCCGAGAACCGCAGTGGCGAGGCCGAGGCCGGTCACGCCGAGGAAATGCCGGCGCGAGACCGAGCCGCGGCGGTAGCGCAGCAGTTCATGGATGAAGTCTTTTCTCGTGATCGGCTTGTTGTCGTCGGCCATCGTGTTTCTCCTGGTGGTGGACCCCGTTTCGGATTTCTTTCTTCATTCGCTGCCCAGGACGAGGGCAGCCTCCGTGCTGAACGCCGCGAAGACGGCCTCTCCCGCCTCGAAGGGGCGTTCAGTGAGCTCGCTCCTGCGCGGTGCCAGCGTGAGGAACTCGCCGAGCGTTTCGCTGCGCAGAAGGTATTCGATGTGTTCGCCGAGGAAGATGCGGTTCTGCACCCGCGCCGAGATCGTTGCGGCACCGCCCGCGGGAAGGGCGTCCTCCCGGCGAGCCAGCACGATCTGCTCGGGACGCACCGCGACGCTGACTGCGTCGCCGGGCAGCAGCGAAAGCCCCTCGCCGGTGCGGCCGGCTGTGACGGTCCCGCCGCCGTCGAGTTCGATCACCGCGCCGCCGCCCCGCGCCGTCAGAACCGTCCCGGCGAAGAAATTCGATTTGCCGACGAAATCGGCGACATAGCGGTTGACCGGCCGGTCGTAGAGGTCGGCGGGGGTGCCCTGCTGGACGATCCCCCCGTCGCGCATGATGCAGACGCGGTCGCTCATCGACAGTGCCTCCTCCTGGTCGTGGGTCACCAGGATGAAGGTGATGCCGACGCGGCGCTGCAGGTTCTGCAGCTCGATCTGCATGTCGCGGCGCAGCTTGCGGTCGAGCGCCGCCAGCGGCTCGTCGAGGAGCAGCACCTTCGGCTCGTTGATCAGCGCGCGGGCGAGCGCGACGCGCTGCTGCTGGCCGCCCGACATCTCCCAGATGCGCCGGTTCTCGAAACCGCGCAGCTGGACGAGGTCCAGCATCGCCGCGACGCGACGGTCGATCTCGGTGCGTGGCGGCCGCGGCGAACGCTGGAGGAGCCCGTAGGCGACATTGCGTGCGACGTTGAGATGCGGAAACAGCGCATAGCTCTGGAACACCATGTTCACCGGGCGCCGGTAGGCGGGCAGCTCATTGACACGCGTCCCGTCGATGAGGACATCGCCCTCGCTCGGCTGCTCGAAGCCGGCGATCATGCGCAACGCCGTGGTCTTGCCGCAGCCCGACGGACCGAGGAAGGACAGGAATTCGCCGGACCTGATCTCGAGCTCGAGGCCGTTCGCGGCAACCACCTCGCCGAAGCGCTTGGTCACATTGCGGAACGCCACGGTCGGGACCGTCGCGCCGTTCTGTCCGTTGCGCATGTCTTCGTCCGAACCGGGTGTTGCCGATGAGGCCATGTTCCGCGATATATCCCGTGGATGACGCAATTTATTCGCGGATGGCTGCGGATGTATATATGCCGTCAGGCATATCTCTTTTTTGATAGGTTGAATCGGCAGGGAGGGTAGATGGCATCCGACTGGAATGTCGCCGTCGCCGAGATCATCGCCTCGCTCGGGACGCCGCGCTTCCCGGCGGTGCTGGTCGCGGCGCTGCGCGGCATCGTCGACTTCGACTACTCGGTAATGTTCGCCTATCTCGGCGACGCCCGTCCGATCGACCTCTACGACGACTTCCCGGAAGGCAAGCGCACCGTTATGGTCGATGCCTACCAGGACGGCCCCTATCTGCTCGACCCGCTGTTCCTTGCCTGCCACCGGCGCATCGAACCCGATCTTTACCGGCTGCGCGACCTCGCTCCCGATCGCTTCTATCAGGGCGAATATTACCGCTCCTACTATGTCCAGACCGGCCTGTCGGAGGAGATCGGCTTCATCGTCGCCCTGCCGGGCGGGGTCATGGCCGTGATCTCGGCGATGCGCTCGGATCGCGGAACCGGCTTTTCCGCGCGCGAATTCGCCGCCTTGCGCCGTGCCCATCCCGTCGTCGCCGCGGCGGCGGCGAAGCACTGGAACGACCTTCACCGCAATTTCGAGACGCGGGGCGAGGAACCGCCGGCGCCGGTCCTTCACCGCAACATCGACCACGCCTTCCAGACATTCGGCAAGCCGTCGTTGACTCGTCGGGAGCGCGAGGTCGTCGAATACGTGCTCAAGGGCCACTCGTCCGAGGCGATCGGCGACATCCTCGGCATTTCCGCGGGGACGGTGCGCATCCACCGCAAGAACATCTACAGCAAGCTCGGCATCAATTCGCAGGGCGAGCTCTTCTCCCGCTTCATCCACGCGCTTTCTGCCGACGTCGGCGACTGAGCGGTCCGGCCGGCCGGTCCTGTCGAGGCCGATCGGGTCACGGGTTAAGGATGCCCGGACACCGCCGAACGGGGCCGGAAGTGCAGCGCCGATACCCGCCTGCACAGCGCTGCCGGCAAACGGCACGGCATCCGGACGATCGCTATTGCGTCGCCGTCCGTTTTCGTATTGTAGCGTTTGACATTCGGTTTTGGCTCTTCTAGGCTTTGATGGCTTTCGCTATGCAACATAATTGCTGCAATGCGAAAGACAGGAGGAACCCGTGTCGCACGCAGAACCTTGCGACCTCTTCATCGTCGGCGGCGGCATCAACGGCTGCGGCATCGCCCGCGACGCCGCGGGACGCGGCTTCTCCGTCGCCCTTGCCGAGATGAACGACCTCGCTTCGGGAACGTCTTCCTGGTCGACGAAGCTGATTCACGGCGGCCTGCGCTACCTCGAATACTACGAGTTCCGCCTGGTGCGCGAAGCGTTGATGGAAAGAGAGGTGCTGTGGCGGAACGCGCCGCACATCATTTGGCCCATGCGCTTCGTGCTTCCCCACGCGGAGGGGCTGAGACCCGCCTGGCTGTTGCGCCTGGGACTCTTCCTCTACGACCACATCGGCGGCAGGAAACTGCTGCCGCCGACGCGCACCCTGGACATGCGCACCGACCCGGCCGGCAAGCCGCTCAAGCCGCTGTTCAGCCGTGCCTTCGAATATTCCGACTGCTGGGTGAACGATGCCCGCCTCGTCGTGCTCAACGCACGCGACGCGGCCGACCGCGGCGCCAGGATCATGACGCGCACCAAGGTGGTCGGCGCGCGCCGCGCGGGTGCGCTGTGGCTCGTGAAGGTCGAGGATCTGGCGACCGGCCGCGCAAGGGAGATCGCGGCGCGGGCGCTGGTCAACGCGGCGGGTCCATGGGTGGACCGCGTCCTTTCCGAAAGTGTCGGCCAGAGGGATGTCCGCAATGTCCGCCTGGTGCAGGGCAGCCATATCGTCGTGCCGCGCAAGTTCGACGACCCGCGGGCCTATTTCTTCCAGAACCGCGACGGCCGCATCATCTTCGCCATCCCTTACGAGGAAGAATTCACGCTGATCGGCACCACCGACCAGGACTATGTCGGCGATCCGGCGAAGGCGGCGATCAGCGAGCAGGAGATCGACTACCTCTGCGCCGCCGCCAGCGAGTACTTCGCCGCGCCGGTGCGGCGCGAGGACATCGTCTGGACCTATTCCGGCGTCCGCCCGCTGTACGACGACGGCGCCTCGAAGGCCCAGGAGGCGACACGCGACTACGTGCTGACGTCCGACGCGCCCGCGGGCCAGGCACCGCTGTTCAACGTGTTCGGAGGCAAGATCACCACCTACCGTCGGCTGGCCGAGGCGATGCTGACGCGCATCGAGGCGCATCTGGGGCGTCGCGGTCGACCCTGGACCGAATCGGCATCGCTGCCGGGAGGTGATTTCCCCGCTGACGGCTTCGAGGCGCTCGCAGCAGCGACGCACGCGGCGTATCCCTTCCTCGAATCCGGACAGATGCGCCGTCTCGTGCGGCTCTACGGAACGCGGGCGCGACGCATCCTCGAAGGCGTGGCGGGATTGCCGGATCTCGGGGTCAATTTCGGCGCCGATCTTTTCGAGGCCGAAGTTCGCTACCTGATGAAGGAGGAGTGGGCGGCCTCGTCCGCCGATGTCCTGTGGCGCCGCACCAAGCGCGGACTCAAGCTGACGGCGGAGCAGGCCGCAGCGCTCGACGCATACATCCGCGAAGCAGGATCGGGAGCGGGAACCGAAGCGGCCTAGCATATCGAGGAAACGGCCGAGGCTTGGGAGGAGCCGATGCTGGAACTGAGAAACGTCTCGAAGTCGGTCGGTGGCGCGGCTCACATCCGCGACGTATCGCTCGTCCTTCGGCACGGCTCGCTCAATGTCCTGCTCGGGCCGACGCTTTCCGGCAAGACCACGTTGATGCGGCTGATGGCCGGGCTCGACGTCCCCACGGAAGGGTCCGTCTGGTTCGATGGCGTCGACGTCACCGGCGTGCCGGTGCAGCGGCGCAACGTCGCTATGGTCTACCAGCAGTTCATCAATTACCCGGCAATGACCGTGTACGAGAATATCGCCTCGCCGCTGCGCGTCGCCGGGGCACCGCGCGATACGATCGACAGGGAAGTCCGGCGCGCCGCCGATCTGCTCAGGCTGACCGCTTTCCTCGACCGGACGCCGCTGCAGCTTTCCGGCGGCCAGCAGCAGCGAACCGCGCTCGCCCGCGCCATCGTCAAGAATGCTTCGCTCGTGCTCCTCGACGAGCCGCTCGCCAACCTCGACTACAAGCTGCGCGAGGAGCTGCGCGCCGAGCTGCCGCGCATCTTCGCCGAGACGGGAGCCATCTTCGTCTACGCCACGACCGAGCCTCACGAGGCGCTGCTGCTCGGCGGCAACACGGCAACCCTCTCCGAAGGCCGTGTGACGCAGTACGGACCGACCATCGAGATCTTTCG
Source organism: Hyphomicrobiales bacterium (assembly GCA_012842935.1). Lineage (GTDB taxonomy): Bacteria > Pseudomonadota > Alphaproteobacteria > Rhizobiales > Rhizobiaceae > DUSC01. Next base: position 10,501 of record DUSC01000063.1, read on the forward strand.
CGACCCCGTCGACCTGACGACGGCACGGACCTTCGCCGACCCGCCACTCAATACCATCCTCTTGCGCAAGGAGGGCGCGTCATTCCTGCTCGACGGCGGCGCACGGCTGCCGGTGCCGGCCGGCCTGGCCGACATAGCCGATGGCGCCTATACGATCGGCTTCCAGCCCCACCACCTGTCGCTGACGAATCCGGGCGCCGGCGCCGCGCCGGTCAGGGCCGTCGTCACGGTGACCGAAGTCACCGGCTCGGAGAGCTTCGTCCATCTTTCGTTCGCCGGCGAACGTTGGGTGATGCTCAGCCCGGGGGTGAAGATCTTCGAGCCTGACGAGATGCTCGAAGTGTTCATCGATCCGCGCCACCTGCTGGTCTTCGACGGCGACGGCCGCGCCGTCCGCGCCGCCGCGCGGGCGGCCTAGGGAGGCGTCCATGGCGAGCATCGAACTCGATCACATCCGCCACGCCTACGGCGCCAGGCCGCGGTCGCCGTCGGACTATGCCCTGAAGGAGGTGAATCACACCTTCGCCGACGGCGGGGCCTACGCGCTGCTCGGCCCATCCGGATGCGGCAAGACAACGCTGCTCAACATCATCTCCGGGCTTCTGCAACCGAGCGAAGGGCGCCTGCTCTTCGACGGTCGCGATGTCACGCATCTTGCAACCGAGGCCCGCAACATCGCGCAGGTCTTCCAGTTCCCGGTCGTCTACGACACGATGACCGTGTTCGACAATCTCGCCTTCCCCCTGCGCAATCGCGGGGTTGCCGAAGACGAGGTTCGGCGCAGGGTCGGCGAAATCATGGAAATGATCGACCTCGGCGCGCTTGCCGGCAGCAAGGCGCAGCGCCTGACCGCCGACAGCAAGCAGAAGATCGCGCTCGGCCGCGGATTGGTGCGCTCCGACGTCAACGCCATCCTGTTCGACGAGCCGCTGACGGTCATCGATCCGCACATGAAGTGGATGTTGCGCTCGCAACTGAAGCATCTTCACCGGCGCGTCGGCTTCACCATGGTCTACGTTACCCACGACCAGACCGAAGCGCTGACCTTCGCCGACCGCGTGGTGGTCATGTACGAGGGCGAGATCGTTCAGATCGGCACGCCGGCGGAACTTTTCGAACGGCCCCGCCACACATTCGTCGGCTATTTCATCGGCTCCCCCG
>DUSC01000064.1 GCA_012842935.1 Hyphomicrobiales bacterium
GAGCGCTATGCGCCCTTCGCCGCCGGCCTGCCCGGCGGCCCGAATCGGGGCATGAAGTCACACTTCGCGCGGAAAGGGAACGACAGCCGCGGCGAACGCCGCGACCTTTCACGCCACGATCATGGCGATTTTGTCGCCTCGCCGGCCGAAAGCGCGACCAGCGCCGCTCCAATCAGAACCGCGGCCGCGCCGAGCGAGGGCAGGAAGTAGCCGCCGGTGCGGTCGGCGAGCAGGCCGGCAGCCAGCGGCCCGAGGATCTGGCCCGTGCCGAAGGAGACGGTCATCAGCGCCAGGGCCCGGCGCGGTGCGGCGGGCGCGAGCAGGCGACCCATCTGCAGGCCGATCGCGGTGATCGCGATGAAGGTGCCGCCGAGCAGCGCGCCGCCGACGAGCGGACCGGCATGGCCGCCGAGTCCGACGCTGGCGGCGACGCCGACCGCTTCGACCACGCAGCCCGCGGCGAAGGTTGCCGTCAGGCCGATACGGCGGCCGAGCCGGCTCCAGAGATAGATCGAGGGGATACCGGCGAGGCCGGTCACCAGCCAGACGGCGGATTCGAAGAGCCGCCCCCCCTCCCCGGCGCGCACGATCGCCACCAGGAAGGTGGCGGTGACGATGTAGCCCAGACCGAACAGGCCATAGGCGACGATGACGCGGGTGAGTGCGCCGCTCCTCGGCAGCGGAGGCTCGCGGACGGCGGCGCCGAGCACGACTGGTCCGCGGTCAACCAGTGTCGCGGCGGCAGTGAAGCCGACAGCCGACAGGACGGCGGCCCAGATCCAACCGGCGAACCATTGCGAATCGGCGAGCACCAGCGCACCCGTCATGAGCGAAGACACCGAGATGCCGAGCGCCACTCCGGCGAAATGGACGGCCTGGAGGTCGCCGCGCCCGGCGGCGGCGAGGTGGCTGAAGACGATGGTCGACAGGAACACCATGACGAAGGCGCTGGCGACGCCGGCAAGAAACCGGACGGCGAGGAAGAGCGCCATCGCCTCTCCGGCGGCCATCAGGGCGGCGAGCAGCCCGCTCGCGGCGAGCGCGGCCAGCACGATCGGCCGCTCGCGACCGGAAGCCCAGCCGCCCCCGGCGGCAAACGCCCCGACGAGATAGCCGAGGTAGTTGGAGGATGCGATGAGCCCGGCGTCCGATGCCGTCAGGCGCAGTTCGTCCATCATGCCCGGCAGGATCGGCGTGTAGACGAAGCGGCCGATGCCCATCGCCACCGCCATCGCGATCATGCCGCCGATCGCGTAGCGCAGGGGAGGTGCGGGGTTCGGGGCCATCGTCGCGACGATACCGGCCGTCTGCTGCGATGCAACAGGGCCGGCAATCGCAGCGGCGCGTTTCGGATGGTCCAGACGTCGCATTGTGCCCGCCGCGCCATCTGCTATCTATTCGCGGCCGTTCGTTCGGGGAACCCATGACACAGCCAGCCATCGCCATCGTCGGCGTCTACGCCGCGCTCAACGTCTTCATCCTGTTCTGGTTCGTCTGGCAGACTTCGGTGCTGCGCGGACGCCACAAGATCTGGATCGGCGACGGCGGCAATGCCCACCTCGCCCGCGTCATGCGCGGCCACGCCAACGCGATCGAAAACATGCCGATGATGTTCGTACTGCTCATCGTCGCGGCCCTGCTCGGCGCACCGGCCGTGGCGCTGCACGTGCTCGGCGCGGGCTTTACCGTCGGCCGCTTCATCCACGCCCTGCACTTCATCCAGGCAGACGCGCCGCGCTGGCAGCGCGGCGTCGGCTATACGCTCAGCTTCGTCGCCCTGCTCGGCGCGGCGGGCGGCGTGATTGCCCATGCCTGGCCGCTGGTGTTCTGACGCGCGCCCGCCGGTTGACCCCATGTTTCGATCGGCGCAGTCGGCCGGCCGGCCGGAAACGCGGGGCAGTCGCCCGGCTCGGCGTCGGCTTCCGCGAAAAGTCGGGCGCATGGGATATGGCGGATGAGACGACGAGCAAGATGCCGGCGGTCGCGGTCCGACCGTGGCCGGGTACGGCATGTTCCTCGCCCCGGACCGGCTTGCGGCCGACGGGCGGCTGGCAAGCGCCCTGCCGGCGTTCTATGTAGAGCCGAGCAGCATCCAATCCGCGAGAAGGCAAATCGATGACCTCCCACCCGCGCAATCTCTCCGCATCGATCGATCCGGTGAAACTCGACCGCCTGGCCGAGGTTGCCGTGCGTGTCGGCCTGCAGCTCCAGCCGGGCCAGGACCTGGTAATGACGGCGCCGGTCGCGGCGTTGCCGCTTGTCCGCCGCATCGCCGAGCACGCCTACAAGGCCGGCGCCGGGCTCGTGACGCCGTTGTTCGCCGACGAGGAACTGACCCTCGCCCGCTACCGCTACGCCCGCGACGAAAGCTTCGACCGCGCCTCGGGCTGGCTCTACGAGGGCATGGCCAAGGCGTTCGCCGGGAACGCGGCCCGGCTTGCGGTCGCCGGCGACAACCCGATGCTGCTCGCCGAGCAGGACCCGGCCAAGGTGGCGCGCGCCAACAAGGCCAACTCGATCGCCTACCAGCCGGCGCTGGAGAAGATCGCCGGCTTCGACATCAACTGGAACATCGTCGCCTATCCGAATCCCTCATGGGCCCGCCAGGTGTTCCCCGGCGAGGAGGAGGACGTGGCGGTGGCGAAGCTCGCCGAGGCGATCTTTTCCGCCTCGCGGGTCGACGTGGAGGATCCGGTCTCGGCCTGGGCGGCGCACAATGCGGCGCTGCGCGGCCGCACCGAGTGGCTGAACGCCCGCGCCTTCCATTCGCTGCGCTTCACCGGACCCGGCACCGACCTGACGGTCGGTCTCGCCGACGGCCACGAATGGCACGGCGGCGCCTCGACGGCGAAGAACGGCATCACCTGCAATCCCAACATCCCGACCGAGGAGGTCTTCACCACGCCGCACGCGCGCCGCGTCGAAGGCCACGTCACCAGCACGAAACCGCTGTCCCATCAGGGAACGCTGATCGACGGCATCGCCGTGCGTTTCGAGGGCGGGCGCATCGTCGAGGCGAAGGCGAGCCGCGGCGAGGAGGTGCTGATGAAAGTGCTCGACACCGACGAGGGCGCGAGACGGCTGGGCGAGGTGGCATTGGTGCCGCATTCCTCGCCGATCTCAAGGAGCGGCCTGCTGTTCTTCAACACGCTGTTCGACGAGAACGCGGCGAGCCACATCGCGCTCGGCCAGTGCTACTCGAAATGCTTCGTCGACGGCGGCTCGCTGACGCCCGAGCAGATCGCCGCGCAGGGCGGCAACAAGAGCTTCATCCACATCGACTGGATGATCGGTTCCGACCGCATCGACGTCGACGGACTCAGCGCCGACGGCACGGCCGTGCCGGTCATGCGCAAGGGCGAGTGGGTGACGGCGTAGGCCGGCTTGTGCGAGCCGGTCAGGCGGCGAGGATCGCCTCCGCGGCGGCGAGGCCCGAAAGATACGCTCCGTGCGTGGTGGCGAAGTACTCGGCCGAGGTGGCCTCGCCGGCAAGGAAGAGCCGTCCGTCGACCGGTTCGGCCAGCGCCCGACGCATCGCGCCGTCGCTGCCGACAGCGTTGAACGAATAGGCGCCGCGGGAAAAGGGATCGGCCGCCCAGCGGGTGACGATCGACCCCGCCGGCGCCGGCACGTTCGAGCCGAACATGGTTCGCAGCGCATCCAGCGCCGCTTCGACGACGGCGCCGTCGTCGAGCGAGCCGAGGACTCGGGCCTGCGCGCCGCCGTGGAAGCCGACCAGCACGGCCGCCCCGGTCGCACGCGCCAGGCTCAGCCACTCCGTCCATTCGCCGCGCCGGCCGGAGACGAACTCGATCCAGTCGACGTCCGCCGGCCAGAACGGCTTTGCGAAGCGCAGGCACGTCTTCTCGAGAATGCCGAAGCCGAGGCGGCGAATGGCTTCGAGGTGCCCGGCGGGAAGCTCTGGCTCGAAGGCGATGCCGCCTGTCTTGAGGACGCCGAGCGGGACGGTGACGACGACATGGTCGGCTCCCACCGCCTCGCCGCCGGCGAGGCGCACCCTTGTGCCCCATCCGGCACGGGAGACGGCTTCCACGACCGCACCGAGGCGGATGTCGAGGCCGCGGGCCAGGAGCGCCGGCAGGGCGTCATAGCCGTCCGGAAAGAGCACATCGCCGCCGCCGAAGGCGCTGTCCTCGTCGAGCGACCAGGCGGACAGTTCCGACCAGTCGCCGGCATAGTCCAACTCGTAGCGGGCGTTGACCGCATGGGCGAGCAGCATGCGGCCGCGTTCGTCGAGCCGGCGGTAGCGCGGGAGGGCCTCGATCGCGTCCTTCAGCGAAATGTCGTTGTCGAGACCGCCGGCGACTTCCCGCGCCTCCTCGATCAGTGCCCCGACGCGCGAGACATCGGCATCGATGTCGATCGCGCTGCCGTCGGGGCCGTAGGCCACAGACGCCTCGTCAGAGGTCGCGACGCGGCGGGCGCCCGCCTCGCGGGCGAGCGCTGTGACCGGATTGCCGGAGACGCCGTGGATCCACGTGGCGCCGAGTTCGACGGGCTGGCCGGGCCAACGCCGGTCTGTGAGGACGCGGCCGCCGATGCGGGCGCGCGCCTCGAGGACGATCGTCTCGACACCGGCCGCGACGAGCCTTCGTGCGCAGGCGAGCCCGGCCATGCCGGCACCGATCACCGCGACACGCCGGTTCCGCGCGGCACGGGCGGGCGCCATCGCCAGTGCCAGCGGAGCGGCGAGCAGGCTCCTTCGCGAGACCGTCATGCCGCGCCTTCCCCGGTCCGCCACGACTCGCGGCGGAGAGGCTTTCCGGTGGCCGGCGTCACCTTCGGCAACCGCATCGTGGCGACGCACCATTTCGGCCTGCCGGGCATGCGCGGCCGCCTGCCGGTCTTCTCGCCCGCCGCGGAGCACCGCGGGCGCGGCGTCACGTTCCGTCCTTCCGGCCCGGCAGGCTGCGATAGAACCACGCCTTGGCCAGTTCGTTGGCGATGACGTAGCCGACGATGATCGCGGCGATCGCGACGAACTCGCCGAGAGACAGCGGCACAAAGCCGAAGACCGCGGCGAGCGGCTCGACAAAGGGCAGCTGGAAGGTCAGCGCGAAGACGACGACCGTCGACCAAAGCAGGAGGCTGCTCGGCCGGCTGCGCAGCGCGGAGCGCCGCGTCCTGAGCACGAGCACCACGACGAGCTCGGTCAAGAGCGAGATCGTGAACCACATCGTCTGGAAGGACGCCTCGCCGGCATTGAAGACGAAAAGGAGCAGCGCGAAGGTGAGCAGGTCGAAGACCGAGCTGACCAGTCCGAACAGGACCATGAAGCGGCGGATCGCGGCGATGTCCCAGCGCTGCGGGCGGGCGACGGCTTCCGGATCGACGGCGTCGGTCGAGATCGCCATCGACGGCAGGTCGGAGAGGAAGTTGTTGAGGAGGATCTGCTTGGCGGCGAGCGGCAGGAAGGGCAGCAGCGGCGTCGCCAGCGCCATCGAGACCATGTTGCCGAAATTGGCGCTGGTGGTGATGGCGATATACTTGATCGTGTTGGCGAAGGTCCGCCGACCCTCTTCCACTCCGGTGCGCAGCACGTCGAGGTCGCGCTCGAGCAGGATGACGTCTGCGCTCTCGCGCGCAACGTCGACGGCCCCGTCCACCGAGATGCCGACATCGGCGGCATGCAGCGCCGGCGCGTCGTTGATGCCGTCGCCGAGATAGCCGACGCAGTGGCCGGTCCGCTGCAGGGCGCGCACGATTCGCTCCTTCTGCTGCGGATCGATCTCGACGAAGAGATCGGTGCGCGGCGCGAGGTGCCAGAGCGCCTCGTCGCGCAGCACCGCAAGCTCGGCGCCGGTCAGCATGGCTTCGGCATCGAGACCGACGGCGCGGGCGACATGGGCGGTGACGTTGCGGTTGTCGCCGCTGATCACCTTGACGCGGACGCCGAGCGCGGCGAGGCCGGCGAGCGTCCTGGCGGCGTCCGCCTTGGGCGGGTCGCGGAAGAACAGGAAGCCGCGAAAGACCATGTTCTGCTCGTCGTCGCGGCCGTAGCGGGCGCGGGCCTCGACGGCGCGGCTGGCGACGGCGAGGACGCGAAAGCCGGCCTGTCCCCGCGCGGTGCAGAGCGCGGCAAGCTCGGACCGCAGCGCTTCGTCCAGTGCGAACTCGCCACCATCCGCCGCCACCGACGTGCAGACGGCGAGCACGTTCTCGAACGCGCCCTTGGTCACGACCAGGTTCCGGCCGGGCGTTTCGGCCGGCGCGACGACGATGGTCAGGCGCCGGCGCAGGAAATCGTAGGGGATCTCGTCGACCTTCGCGTAACCGGCGGTCGTCAGGCCGGCGCCTTCCCCCGCCGCTACAATCGCCGCGTCGAGCGGGTTTTCTATGCCTGTCTCGAGGGCGGCGTTGAGGAAGGCGAGCCGACGCACCTCTTCGGACGCCAGGCCCCGCGGATCGGCGGCGCCGTCGAGAACGACCTCGCCGGTGGTCAGCGTTCCGGTCTTGTCGGTGCACAGCAGGTCCATCGAGCCGAGATTCTCGATGGCGTCGAGGCGGCGCACGATGACGCCGTGGCTGCTCATGATGCGTGCACCGTTGGAGAGCGTCACGGTCATGATGGCCGGCAGCAGTTCCGGCGACAGGCCGACCGCCAGCGCCACGGCGAACAGCAGCGATTCGATCGCCGGCCGGTCGAGAGCGACGTTTGCGGTGAGCACGAACAGCACGATGACGACCATGACGCGGACGAGCAGGTAGCCGAAGCTGCGCACGCCGCGGACGAAGTCGGTTTCGGCCGGCCGCGCCTTCAGCCGCTCGGCGATCGTCCCGAAGGCGGTGCGCGCGCCGGTCCTGACGACGAGCACCGTTGCGGTGCCGCTGCGCACCGACGAGCCGAGATAGACCGCGTTGGTGCGCGCCGACAGCGGCGCATCGGCGGGGACCGTCCCCGGTGTCTTCTCGACCGGGAAGGATTCGCCGGTCATGCTCGCCTCGCTGACGAGGAAATCCTCGGCTTCCAGCACGAGACCGTCGGCCGGCACGAGATTTCCGGCCGAAAGCATCACGACGTCCCCCGGCACGATCGCGGCGACGGGGATCTCGGTCCCGGCGCCGTCGCGCAGGACGCGGCAGGAAAGCGCGAGACGACGCTTCAGCCGCTCGACGGCGACCGAGGCGCGGTATTCCTGGAAGAAGCCGAGCAGCGCGCTGCCCAGCACGATGGCGAGGATGATCGCCGCGTCGATCCATTGGCGAAGCGCGAGTGAGACCAGTGCGGCGAAGGCGAGGATGAGGACGAGCGGGCTCTCGAACTGACGCAGGAAGAGGCGCAGCGCGCCGAGCCGCCTTCCCTCGTCGACGGCGTTCGGGCCGACATCGGCAAGGCGAAGTGCGGCCTCCTCGACGGAAAGCCCGCCCGGAGCCGAACCCAGTTCGGCGGCAAGCGCGATGGCGCTCCGGCTCCACCATGGCCCGGCAGTGCCTTCGCCCCGCCAGTCCTGCCCGAATGTCCGAACATCCGACGACGCCACCACGCCGAAGCTCCCCTGCGCAATCGCGGGCAGTCTAGACCGCTTGCCGCCGAAGAGGGAAAGGGATTCCGCCGGAAGCCTCAGCGCATGGAGAAGAGCGCGGCGTAGGCGTCCGGTCTGAAGCCGACCGACAGCCTGCCGCCGGCGTCCAGCACCGGCCGCCTGATCATGGTCGGGCTGGCGAGCATCAGCGCCAGCGCCTTCGCCTCGTCGAGACCGGCCCTGTCGGCCTCGGGCAGCGCGCGGAACGTGCTGCTCGACTTGTTGAGAAGCACCTCCCAGCCGAGCCTCTTCGTCCATCCATTCAGCGTCGCCGCGGAAAGCCCGTCGGCGCGATAGTCATGGAAGGCGTAAGCGACGCCGTGTCCGTCGAGCCAGGCGAAGGCCTTCTTCATCGTGTCGCAGTTCCTGATGCCGTATATCGTCACGCTCATGCGGAAGCCTCGTCCTCACGGAGCCAGACACCGGTCGCAACCCCGTTGCCGGCTTCGCCATAGGCCGGCTTCTCGCTGAAGCCGGCGCGCGACAGGAGGTCGCGCAACGCGGCGACGCCCGACGCGCCCAGCGGCTCCTCGTGGAACTCGACGATCACGGCGCGGAGGCGCTCCAGCGGGCAGGCGGGCAGGATCTCGGACTCGAAGCCCTCCGCATCGACGACCAGCACGGTCGGCCGGATCTCGTCGACCAGATCGGCGACCGGGGCGATCTCGGTCGCCACGTCCCGGCCGGCCTCGTGACGACGGGCGATCGACGCACCAAGCCAGCTGCCCCTGCC
>DUSC01000065.1 GCA_012842935.1 Hyphomicrobiales bacterium
CAATCACTCGACCCCGAAGGTCTCCGCTCAGGCTCCTCGTCATCATCACCTCCTGGCAAATCACCAGGACCAGTGAATCAGACAAGGCCGCCCGCGTGAATCCTCAAACCGACTCTGCGTTCATCGAAGTCGCTCTAGCCTGGTGCGCGGGCTGCGTCTTTCGCGGAAGATCGCGCGGGCAGGCGCGCTGGCAGTCCAACTCGCGGAGGAACTGGTTCTCGACGCCGCCCTCGATGCGCCGGACGCCGTGCTTTCCGACTATGTTCGGAACTATACCAAGACGGTCTATCACCCCGTCGGCACCTGCGCGATGGGAACGGGCGCCCATGCCGTCGTCGGGGCCGACCTCGCCGTGCACGGCATGGAAGGACTGCGCGTCGTCGACGCGTCGGTGATGCCGTCGATCCCGAGCGGCAACACCAATGCGCCGACGATCATGATCGCCGAGAAGGCCGCAGACCTGCTGCGCAGGCGTGCGGCGCTGCCGGCGGGAGCCTGACCTTCACCGCGCTCTCAGGCCGCGCGGCGCGCCCTCAGGATCGCCTCGGCTCCCTTTTCGCCGATCACCATGCTGATCGCGTTGATGTTGCCGCTGGGGATTTGCGGGATGATCGAGGAATCGACAACGCGCAGGCCCTCGACGCCATGGACCCTCAAGTCCGGATCGACGACCGCGTTCTTATCGATGCCCATCTTGCAGGTTCCGCAGGGATGGAAGACGCCGGACGCCGAGCGCCGGACGTGGGCCACCAGATCGTCGCCGTCGCCCATGTCGGGTCCCGGCTTGTACTCGCCGAGGAAATACGGTGCGAAGGCCTTGGTCCTGAAGATGCGGCGGCCGTAGCGCACGCCCTCGACCAATGTCTCGAGGTCGTAGGGATCCCCCATCATGTTCGGGTGGATGGCGGGCGTGTCCTTCGGGTCGGCCGAGCGGATCTCGATGTGCCCCCGGCTGCGGGTGCGGTTGACGTTGGGCTGCAGCGTGACGGCGGAACGGTCGAGCATCTGCACGCCGTCGGGCGTGAAATTGTAGCCGTAGGCGCCGAAATGGAACTGGATGTCCGGCTCCTCCAAATCGGGCCGCGTCTTCACGAAGGCGATGGCCGGCGCGATGTAGGTCGCCTGGCCCGAGCGGAAGAACGCGAACTGTGCGACGTGACGCAGGCTCGACAGCTTGCCGACATCCATGTTGGCGGTGCGCATGTTGACCAGCCCGACGACGTGGGTGCAGGCGTGCTCGTGAAGATTGCGTCCGACGCCGGCACTGTCGTGTACGACCTCGATACCATGACGCTGGAGCAGCGCGCCGGGGCCGATTCCGGACAGCATCAGTAGTTTCGGCGAATTGATCGCGCTGGCGCTGACGACGATTTCGCCGGCGGCATGCGCCGTCTCGATCCGGCCCTCGCGCTCGTATTCGACGCCGGTGGCGCGCTTGCCGTCCATGACGATGCGCCGTACCACCGCGCCGGTGAGAACCTTGAGGTTCGGGCGGTTCGCGGCGGGCGCCAGATAGCCGCTCGCCGCGCTCACTCGCCAGCCGCCGGACTGGTTGACGTGAGTGATCGAGGCGCCGGTCTGCTCCTCGCCGTTGTAGTCGGGATTGGTGGGCGTCCCGAGTTCGGCCATCGCGGCGAGGAAGACCTTCGCGAGCGGATGCGGTCCGCGGGTCTCGGCGATCGGGATGGCGCCGTCCCGGCCGTAGACGTCGGAGGACCGGTTGGCGGCGCTCTCGATCCGGCGAAAGACCGGAACGAGGTCGTCGTAGCTCCAGCCGGTATTGCCGAGCTGGCGCCAATGGTCATAGTCGCCGCGGTTGCCGCGCACCCAGACCGTGCCGTTGATGGAGCTCGACCCACCCAGCACCCGCCCGCGCGGCCAGTGGTCGGTCCGGTTTTCGCGGCTGGGGTCGGGCTCGGTGACGAAATCCCAGTCGGAACGCGGGTCGCCAAGGCACGTGAATGGTCCCAGCACCGGCACCTTGTAGCGCAGCGCGTCGTCGCGGCCACCGGCCTCCAGCAGAAGGACCCGAACCGTCGGGTCGGCGGTCAGCCGG
>DUSC01000066.1 GCA_012842935.1 Hyphomicrobiales bacterium
CAGAAAGGCCGCCGAGCGCACCGTCGACGGCCTCTGGAACGCCATCGGCCGCATCATCGACCTCTTCACCCCGGCAGAATGCCGAAACTACTTCGCTGCCGCAGGTTACGATGCAACGTGATGGGATTCGGCTCTAGAACCATACAAAATCGACTCTTCGCCTTGATGCGGAGCAGGACGTTTCGCGCGTAACGTCAATATAGCCACTCGCCCTTGCCCAGCGCCCGCACCGCGTCGACGATGCGGGTGAAGCTCTCCCGCGCCCGGCTGACGGTGTGGCGGGCGCGGAGATAGCCGTGGACCAGGCCCTTCTCCTCGAAGGAGACGGCCCTGCCGCCGGCCGCGCGGATCGCGTCGCGATAGGCCGGGCCGTCGGACGACAACGGGTCGCATTCGGCTGTGACGACGACGGTCGGCGGCAGCGAAGAAAAATCCGGATCGCACAGCGGCTGGAAGCTGACGTCGTCGGAGACGTCGGCGCCGCCGCTGCGGATGTCCTTGTAGTAGAGCAGATCGCGCACGGTCAGCATGGGCGCGTCCGCGTGGGTCACATAGGAACCCCTGGCGGTGTCGCCGCCAAGGCCGGGATAGATCAGCACCTGCCCGATCGGGGCACGCGCGTGGCCGCGCGTGTGGTGCGCTACGGCCGCCGCGAGGTTGCCACCGGCCGAATCGCCGGCTGGCACGATCGGCCGAGCATAGGCTTCGGCCGCCCAGGCGAAGGCGCTCATGGCGTCGTCGAAGGCGGCGGGGTGGAGATGCTCCGGCACCAGCCGGTAGTCGACGGAGACGACCTCGTAGCCGGTCCGCGCGCACAGTTCGGCGCAGACGTCGTCGTGGCTGTCGAGCCCGCCGAGGATGAAGCCGCCGCCGTGGAAATAGAGCACCACCGCCCGGTCGTCGGGCGTTGACGACCGGTAGATGCGGATCGGGATCGCATGGGTGGGCGTCTCGACGGTGCCGTCGGCCGCCGTCACGTTTTCCGGATAGCCGGCGAAGAACTCGCGGCACATGCGGTCGTAGATCGCCCGCTGCTGGTCGATCGTGTAGTCGATCGTGTCGGGCGGATAGAACGAATTCGTCCGCTCGATGAACGCCCAGGTCTCGGCGTCGATCAGTTTGCCGTAATCGGTTGCCATCAGCGTCCCTTCCACACGGGATCGCGCTTCTCGGCGAACGCCTTGAAGCCCTCCAGATTGTCCTCGGAGCCGTAGAGGATGTCGACGGTGCGCAACTGGCGCTTCGTCACCTTGTTCATGACGTCCTGGAACTTGGCGCCTTCGGCCTCGCGGGCCGTCTCCTTGATCGCGGCGAAGACCAGCGGCGGTCCCGCGGCGAGGAGGCGCGCGATCTCCCATACACGATCCTCGAGCCTGTCCTTCGGCAGCACCTCGTTGACGAGGCCCCAGCGATGCGCCTCGTGGACGTCCATCCACCGGCCGGTGAGCAGGAGGTCCATCGCCACGTGGTAGGGGATGCGCTTCGGCAGCTTGATCGTCGCGGCGTCGGCGAGCGTGCCTGCGCGGATTTCGGGCAACGCGAAGGAAGAGTGGTCGGAGGCGTATATCAGGTCGCATGAGAGCGCCAGCTCGAAGCCGCCACCCACTGCCATGCCGTTGACGCAGGCGATCACCGGCTTGTTCAGGTCGCGCAGCTCCTGCAGGCCGGCGAAACCGCCGACGCCGTAGTCTCCGTCTACCGCGTCGCCGCCGGCCGCCGCCTTCAGGTCCCATCCGGCCGAGAAGAATTTGTCGCCCGCGGTCCTGACGATCGCCACGCGCAGCTCGGGGTCGTCGCGGAACGCCTTGAAGGTCTGACCCATCAGGCGCGACGTAGCGAGGTCGATGGCGTTCGCCTTGGGCCGGTCGAGCGTGACCTCGAGGATGGCGCCATCGCGCCGGGTCTTGACGACGTCAGACATGGCTGTGTCCTCCCAGAACCATGAGGGCGTCGGCGATGAAGGCGCCCCTGCCTTCGGCGCAGACGATCAGCGGATTGATGTCGAGTTCGTCGAGCCGGGCGGCGTTTCCCGCGGCGAACTCGGCGATGCCCTGGATGGCCTGCACGGCCGCGGCGACATCGGCCTTCGCCCGGCCGCGATAGCCGTCGAGCAGCGGAAAGAGTTTCAGCCCGCGCAGCGCCGCCGCGATCTCCTCCGCCGTCGAGGGAAGCAGGAGCGTCGCCGAATCCTTCAGGAGCTCGACGAGGACGCCGCCGGAACCGACCGTCATCACCGGGCCGAACAGCGGGTCGCGGGTCACGCCGACGATGAGCTCGGCGACGCCGCCCTCGATCATCCGCTCGACGTAAAGCCCGGTTCCGAGCGGCAGCAGCGCGGTTGCCGCGCCCGTCACCGCCATCGCGTCGCGCAGGTTGAGCCGCACCGCGCCGTGCTCGGATTTGTGCGCGATACCGAGCGCCTTCAGCGCCACCGGGAAGCCCAGCGCCGTCGCGGCCCCGACCGCCTCCTCGACGTCGCGCACGCGCCGGCCGGGCGGCACCGGAAGGCCGCATTCGCGCAGAACCTGCTTGGCCTCGGCTTCGTCGGGGGTTCCCTTCGCCTCGAGGGGAGCGTGGCCGGCCGCAGGCCGGTCGGGTGGGGTCGCCGGCGACCGTCTCGTCGCATTTCGAGATCGCGGCGGCGGCGTGCCGTTCGAGATGATCGCACCAGGCCCTTCGGGCCGCCATCCCCTCAAGGGGGAAGGGGGGGCCGCGCGCCACGCCTTGCCGATGAAGGCCGCGGCGGAAGCGGCATCGAACGCCTCGGCTATCCCGAGGATCGGCACGATTCCGCGGCGCAACAACTCCTCGGCATGCCCTTCCGGCAGGTTCTCGCCCATCGAGGCGACGACGGCACCGCGTGCGCCGTTCGCCTTCAGCGCCTTCTCGAAGGCGTTGACCGTCGGCCACCAGTCGGCGTCCGAGCAGCGATCGGTGCGCGGGAAGTCGAGTACCAGCATGTTCAGGTCGAAGCCGCCCGAGACCATCGCCGAGAAGGCCGCCGTCATCGCCGGCTCGTTCGCCCAGATGTAGGTGTTGTAGTCGAGCGGGTTGGCGACGGCGACGAGCGGGCCGAGTGCCTCCTGGACGCGCGCGCGGTGCTCCGGCGCAAGCGCAGGGAACCCGACCGGGCGGCCCTCCGCCGTATCGGCCATCACCGACGCCTCGCCGCCCGAGCAGCTCATCGACGACAGCGAGCCGCCCGGCAGCGGGCCGATCGCGTGGAGAAGCTTCAGCGTTTCGAGGAAGGACGGGATCGTGTCGACCCGTGGAATGCCGAGCCGCCTGAGGAACGCGTCCGACGCCGCATCCGATCCGGCGAGCGAGGCGGTGTGTGAGACAGTCGCCGCGCGTGCCTGCTCGGAACGCCCGACCTTCATCGCAACGATCGGCTTTCGCAGCTCGCGCGCCCGCGCCGCCAGCCGCTCGAAGCCGGCGGCTGAATCGAAACCCTCGATATGCAGGCCGAGCGATGTGACTCTGCCGTCCTCGATCAGGCCGAGCGCCATTTCCGACAGGCCGGTCTGCGCCTGGTTGCCCGCCGTCATCAGGAAGGCGAGCGGCAGGCCGCGCGCCTGCATGGTCAGGTTGCAGGCGATGTTGGAGGACTGGGTGATGATCGCCGCTCCCTTCTCGCCCTCCCTCAGCCGGCGTCCGCCGTGCTGGTCGGGCCAAAGCAGCGCGCCATCTGCGTAGTTGATGAGGCCGTAGCAGTTCGGCCCGATCACCGGCATCTCGCCTGCCGCTTCGATCAGCGCCGCCTGCAGGCGCTCGCCCTCTGCGTCGTAGGAGCCGGTCTCCTTGAAGCCGGCGGCGAAACAGATCGCCCCGCCGGCGCCCATTTCGCGCAGTTCCCGCACGACGTCGATGGTGAGGGTGCGGTTGACGCCGATAAAGGTGGCGTCCGGCGCCTCGGGAAGCTCCGCCAGCGAACGGAACGCCTTCACCCCGGCGACTTCGTCCTTCGTCGGGTGGACAGGCCAGATAGCGCCGGAGAAGCCCATCTTCAGGCACTGCCTGATGACGTTTGGCGCGAAGAAGCCGCCGCCGATCACGGCCACGGATTTCGGGCGCAGCAGGCGGTCGAGGCGGGTGGCCATCGCTGGATCAGCCCCCGACTGCGCGCAACAGCGCCCGGCTGATGATGTGACGCTGGATCTCGCTGGTACCTTCCCAGATGCGTTCGACGCGGGCGTCGCGCCAGATGCGCTCGAGCGGCAGGTCGTCCATCAGGCCCATGCCGCCATGGATCTGGATCGCCTCGTCGGCGATGAAGGCGAGCACCTCGGTCGCCTTCAGCTTGGCCATGGCCATGTCCTCGTCGGTGACCGTGCCCTGATCGTACTTCCAGCCCGCCTCGCGGGTGAGCAGCTCGGCCGCCTTCAGTTCCATCGCCATGTCGGCGAGCTTGAACGACACGCCCTGGAACTTGCCGATCTGCTGGCCGAACTGTTCGCGGGAGGCGGCATATTCGATCGCGTGCCGAAGCGCGCGCTCGGCGCGGCCGAGGCAGGTCGAGGCGACCTGCAACCGGGTGGCGCCCAGCCAGGAATTGGCTACCTCGAAGCCCTTGTGCACCTCCCCGAGGATCTGCTCCTTCGGTACGCGGCAATCGTCGAACTCGAGGATGGCGTTGGTGTAGCCGCGGTGGCTGACATTCCTGTAGCCCGCGCGGACGGTGAAGCCCGGCGTACCCTTGTCGACGAAGAAGGCCGTGATCTTCTTGCGTTTTCCCCGAGGGCTGTCCTCCTCGCCCGAGGCCATGAAGACGATGGCGAAACCGGCAATGTCGGCGTGGGAGATGAAGTGCTTGGTGCCGTTGAGGATCCAGTCGTCGCCGTCCTGGCGCGCGGTCGCCTTCATGCCGCGCAGGTCCGAACCGGCGCCCGGCTCGGTCATGGCCAGGCAGTCCCAGGTCTCGCCACGGACGCAGGGGTAGAGGTACTTCTCCTTCTGCTCGGGCGTGCCGGCGAGAAGGATGTTCGACGGCCGCGCCACGCAGGTCCAGTGCAGCGCGTAGTTGGCGCGGCCGAGCTCCTTCTCGTAGAGCAGCCAGGACAGCGTGTCGAGACCGGCGCCGCCGACCTCGACCGGCATGTTGGCCGCGTAGAGCCCGGCCGCGATCGCCTTGGCCTGCAGTTCCCTGATGAGGTCCATGCGCAGATGGCCGGTCCGCTCGACTTCCGCCTCGTGCGGATAGAGCTCGTTCTCGACGAAGGCGCGCGTCGTCTCGACGATCAGCTTCTGCTCGTCGGTGAGGCCGAAGTTCATGGGTAGAGCTCCTTTCGCAGAGGCTGAAACCGCGCCCCCTCCACCATGCGAAGCATGGTCCTGCTCCCGCGCTGGCGGGGAGGGATCGCCGACGAGCACGGCCGCAACGCCAAGTCCTCCCCCACAGAGCAGCGCGGGCGGATCCCCGAATGTCGCGGAGGGGACCAAAGGGCGATCATTTCTTCGCTCTCGCCGCCTTCTTCGGCTTGGTCGCGACCGCTTTCGCCGCAGCTTTCGATACCTTCGCCTTCGCTCTCTTGCCGAGCTGCCTGACGTAGGCGTTGTGCAGTTCACCCGCGCCCCAGCCCTTGCCTTTCTCGGCCCTTGCCAGCGCCTCCATGATGCCGATCAGGTTGTCGTCGCGGATGCGCTCGAGCTCGCGGATCGACCATTTTCCGGACTGGGCGTCGGACTGCGCCGCGACCATGTCGACAAGCTCGTCGTTGAACTCCGGCACGTCCATCAGCTTCGTCCAGGGCCAGGCGAGCGCGGGGCCGAACTGGGCCATGAAGTGGCGCATGCCCGCCTCGCCGCCGGCGATTCGATAGGTCTGGAACATGCCCATCTGCGCCCAGCGCAGGCCGAAGCCGTAGCGCATGATGTCGTCGAGTTCCTCGACCGTGCAGATGCCGTCCTTGATCAGCCACAGCGCCTCGCGCCATGCGGCCTCCAGCAGGCGGTTGCCGACGAAAGCATCGATCTCCTTGTTGATGACGACGCATTTCATGCCGATGGAAGTGTAGGCTTCCCTCGCCCGCTCGACGAATTCCTTGCCGGTCTTCTCGCCCGGCACCAGCTCGTTGATCGGCAGCAGGTAGACCGGGTTGAACGGATGGGCGACGAGGAAGCGCTCAGGATGCTTCATGTCCTTCGCCATGTCGGTCGCCTTGAAGCCCGAGGTCGACGAGCCGATCAGCGCGTCGGCGGG
>DUSC01000067.1 GCA_012842935.1 Hyphomicrobiales bacterium
GATCTGCTCGATCGCGAGGCCGCCCAGCCCTCCGCCGGCGAAACCGCCGAGACTCCAGAAGCCATGCGACGACGACATGATCGGACGACCGAGCCGCCGCTCGACGGTCACCGCGTTGGCGTTCATGGCGACGTCCATGCCGCCGACGACGCCGCCGAAGAGAAACATGACCACGGCCGTCAAGGCGAGATGCGGCGAGGCCGCCACGGCGAGCAGGCTGAACACGACGACGGAGGCGAAGCCGACGACGACCACCCGAGACTGCCGCCTCGCCAACAGGATCCCGGCGATCGGCATCAGCGTCAGCGCGCCGAGCCCGAAACCCAGGATCAGCAGACCGAGCGTGAACTTGTCGATGCCGAGGCGGTCGACGAGCGCGGGAATCTGGGGCGCCCAACTGCCGACGACGTATCCGTTGAGGAAGAACATGGCGACGACCGCCCGGCGCGCGCGGGCGGTGAAATGGAGAGATGTCGTCTGCAAGAAGGGCTTCCCGACGGGTCGCCGGCAACCTAAATCGGTTCAGACGAGTGTCAAGGGACCGCCCTCGCCAGTCGGCAGTTCGACCCCCACCAGACGCGCCGACCCTGCGCCGACGCGAAAGGATCGGTGGACGCGCCGCGCCAGGAACTCCTTGAATATTTGCTTCCGTTCGCCCCTCGAAAGTTTCGACCGCACCTTCGGCGAGTCGATGTCAAAGGCGTAGCCGTGTGCGGCGATACGCGCGCTCAGAGGCGCCGCGTGGCTGCCCTCGTACCGCTTGAGGAACGGGCGCGCATAGGTGGCCTGGAAATGCTCGTCGAACGACGGCATGCTGCGCGAACCGTGCTCCTGCCACAGCAGTTGGCTGGCAGAGTTCTTTGCCAGGAACCCTTCGGGGGTGCGGATGTCCATGTAATGGAAGATCGGCGTGCCGGTGTCGATGGTGGTGATGCGGCGGCCGCGTTCCTTGAACTTCGGATGGACGGTGAAGCCGGCGGCATCGCCGCGCGACAGCACGAAGCGATGGGGCTTTACGATGCGCACGCACAGGTCGTCGGCGGGGTTGTAGACGGTCCGGTAGTCCCCGACGAAGTTCATACGGTGCAGAGAAAGGCTGTCGACCCGGTCGTCGTCGGCATACTGCTCCATGACCTTGCGCAGGTGTGCGTGGTCGCGCTCGTGGATCGCCTCGTCGGCCTGGATATAGACGGCCCAGACGCCGGTGCAACTGAACAGGGCGACATTGGTTTGCTGGGCGAGCACGAAGCCGCCGGTCTTCAGGTTTGGGTTCCAGCGGCTGGGCACGACGAAGATCCGCGGATCGCCGATTGAGCGGATCAGATCCTCCGTGCCGTCGTCGGAATCGCCGACAGCGACGACGAACTCGTCGACCATGGGCAGCACCGAACGGATGCACTCGATCACAGGGAACTGGTGGCGGACCGCGTTGCGGACGAACGTGAAGCCGGAAACCTTCATGCGACCTCACGGCAAAGCGTAGACGATCAGCAGATCCTTGGCGTCGATCTGGTCGCCGGTCCTGACGAGGACCTCGGCAATGGTCCCGTCACGCTCGGCATGAAGGGCAGTCTCCATCTTCATGGCTTCGATGGAAAGAAGCACGTCACCGGCCTTGACCGGTTGACCGGCATGAACCGCGAGCGTCGATATCACGCCCGGCATGGGCGCGCCGACATGCGTCTCGTTGCCGGGCTCGACCTTGCGGCGGGCCTTGGCCGCGGAGCCGCCGTGCGCCCGGTCCGGCACCTTGACGCGGCGCGGCTGGCCGTTCAGCTCGAAGAAAACGGTGACCATGCCCTTGTCGTCGGCGTCTCCGACGGCGAGGCAACGGATGACCAGCGTCTTGCCCTTCTCGATGTCGACGAAGATCTCGTCCTCCGGCTTCATCCCGTAGAAATAGACCGGCGTCGGCAGGACACTCACCGGGCCGTAGGTCTCCTGGGCCGCCGCGAAATCGGAGAACACCTTCGGATACATCAGCCAGGAGGCGAACTCGAACTCCGACAGCTTGCGGCCCAGCTTCTCCTCGATGTCCCTGCGGCTGGCGGCGAGGTCGGCGGGCTTCAGCAGCGAGCCGGGCCGCACCGTGATCGGCTTTTCGCCTTTCAGGGCCTTATTCTGGATAGCCTCCGGCCAGCCGCCCGGCGGCTGGCCGAGGTCGCCGCGCAGCATGGACACGACCGAGTCCGGGAAGGCGATGTCACGCGCCGGGTTCTCGACGTCGGCGACGGTTAGGTCCTGCGACACCATCATCAGCGCCATGTCGCCGACCACTTTCGACGACGGCGTCACCTTGACGATGTCGCCGAACATGAGGTTGACGTCGTGATAGGCCTGCGCCACCTCGTGCCAGCGCGTCTCCAGGCCGAGCGAGCGCGCCTGCTCCTTCAGGTTGGTGAACTGGCCGCCGGGCATCTCGTGAAGGTAGACCTCCGAAGCCGGCCCCTTCAGGTCGCTCTCGAAGGCGGCGTACTGGTTGCGCGCCGCCTCCCAGTAGAAGGAGATCCTGCGGATCCACGCGGTGTCGAGGCCGGGATCGCGCTCGCTGCCCTTCAGCGCCTCGACGATCGAGCCGAGACACGGCTGCGACGTGTTGCCGGAAAGGGAATCCATCGCCGCGTCGATCGCATCGACGCCGGCCTCGACCGCAGCCAGAACGGTCGCGGCCGCGATGCCGGATGTGTCGTGCGTGTGGAAGTGGATCGGCAGCCCCGTCGCCTCGCGCAGCGCCTTGAACAGGACGCGGGCCGCCGCGGGCTTCAGCAGGCCGGCCATGTCCTTGACGGCGATGATGTTGGCGCCGGCGGCCTCGAGCTCCTTCGCCAGCGCGACATAGTACTTCAGGTCGTACTTCGCCCGCGCCGGGTCGAGGATGTCGCCGGTGTAGCAGATCGCCGCTTCGCAGAGCTTGCCCTCGGCGCGCACCGCGTCCATGGCGACGCGCATGTTCTCCACCCAGTTGAGGCAATCGAAGACGCGGAACAGGTCGATACCGCCGGCCGCCGCCTGGCGGACGAAGTGCTGGACGACGTTATCGGGATAGTTGGTGTAACCGACGCCGTTGGCGCCGCGCAGCAGCATCTGCAAAAGCAGGTTGGGGGCGGCCTCGCGCACCAGCGAAAGCCGCTCCCAGGGGTCCTCCGTGAGGAAGCGCATGGCAACGTCGAAGGTCGCCCCGCCCCAGCATTCGAGCGAGAGCAACTGCGGCAGCGCCCGCGCATAGGTGCCGGCGATCCGGGCGATGTCGTGAGTGCGCATGCGAGTCGCGAGCAGCGACTGATGACCGTCGCGCATGGTCGTGTCGGTGACCAGAACGCGGCTCTGCTCGCGCATCCACGCGGCGAATTTCTCCGGCCCGAGTGCGTCCAGCCGCTGGCGCGAGCCGTCGGGCACGGCGCCGCCGTGGAAAGGCACCACCGGTGCTGCGGCGTCGGCCTTCGGCAGCGGTCGGCCGCGCGTCTCGGGATGACCGTTGACGGTGACGTCGGCGAGATAGTTGAGCAGCTTGGTGGCACGATCCTGTCGCTTGACGCTGGCGAACAGTTCCGGCGTCGTGTCGATGAACCGGGTGGTGTAGGAATTGTCCTTGAACTTCGGGTGGCCGATGATCGCCTCGAGGAACGTGAGGTTTGTCGCCACGCCGCGGATGCGGAACTCGCGCAGCGCCCGGTCCATGCGCGCAATCGCTTCCAGCGGCGTCGGCGCCCAGGCCGTCACCTTCTCCAGCAGCGGATCGTAGTAGCGCGTGATGACGGCGCCCGAATAGGCCGTTCCGCCATCGAGGCGGATACCGAAACCGGTGGCACCGCGATAGGCGGTGATGCGGCCGTAGTCGGGAATGAAGTTCTGCTCAGGATCCTCGGTGGTGATGCGGCACTGCAGTGCGTGGCCGTTCAGGCGGATGTCTTCCTGCGCCGGCACGCCAGATTCCGGCGTGCCGATGGCCGCTCCTTCGAGGATGTGGATCTGCGCCTTGACGATGTCGATGCCGGTGACCTGCTCGGTCACCGTATGCTCGACCTGGATGCGCGGGTTGACCTCGATGAAGTAGAACCTGCCGGTATCGGCGTCCTGGAGGAACTCGACGGTGCCGGCGCCGACGTAGTCGGTCGCGCGGGCGATCTTCAGCGCGTAGCCGCAAAGTTCCTGGCGCAGTTGCTCCGACAGATACGGCGCCGGTGCCCGCTCGACGACCTTCTGGTTGCGCCGCTGGATAGAGCAGTCGCGCTCGAACAGATGCACCGCGTTGCCATGGGTGTCGCCCAGCACCTGGACCTCGACGTGGCGCGCCCGCTCGATCAGCTTTTCCAGATAGACTTCGTCCTTGCCGAACGCGGCCTTCGCCTCTCGCCTCGCTTCCATCACCTCGCGCGCCAGGTCCGCCTCGGCGCGAATGGCGCGCATGCCGCGCCCGCCGCCGCCCCAGGACGCCTTCAGCATCACCGGATAGCCGATCTCGGCGGCCATCCTGGCGACCGCCGCCGGATCGTCGGGCAGAGGCTGGGTCGCCGGCACGACGGGCACGCCGACCTCGATTGCCAGATTGCGCGCCGCCACCTTGTTGCCGAGACGCCGCATCGTCTCCGGCGACGGCCCGATGAAGACGATGCCGTTCTCCGCGCAGGCCTCGGCGAACTCGGGGCTTTCCGAGAGCAGACCGTAGCCGGGATGGATGGCGTCGGCGCCGGACAGCTTCGCCACCCGGATCACCTCCGGGATCGACAGATAGCTTTCGATGGGTCCAAGGTCGCGCTCGAGATGCGGACCGCGGCCGACCTGGTAGCTCTCGTCCGCCTTGAAGCGGTGCAGCGAATACTTGTCCTCCTCCGCCCAGATCGCGACCGTCCTGATGCCCAGCTCGTTAGCAGCGCGGAAGACGCGGATGGCGATCTCGGAGCGGTTGGCGACGAGGATCTTGGAAATCGGCAAGGGCGGCTCCGGGCCTTGGGTTTGGATGTCGCATCTGCATAGCGCGAAAATGTTGCACCGCAAACAGAATAACGCTGCGGCAGCTCAATCGGTCAGAGCAGGCGAAACCCGTGATCTGCGCGGCATGGCCTTCCTCCCTGCAAAAAAGACGCCCGGCGCATGCGCCGGGCGTCGGTTCGAGGCCTTGCAGCCACGATTACTTGTCTTCGAAGTAGCTGTACTTGCCGTCGTCGCCCTTCCGCCACGTGTACATCACGTAGTCGGGACGGGTGATGTCGCCCTTGGAGTCGAAGCCGATCTCGCCGATGGCGGTCTGGAACGGACCCTTCGCCTTGGCGGCTTCCGCGACCGCCTGGGGATCGAGGCTGCCGGCAGCTGCGGCCGCACCGGCGATGATCTGCACGGCGGCGTAGGAGTAGAGCGTGTAGGCCTCCGGCTCGAAACCGGCGGCGCGGAACTTCTCGACGATTTCCTTGGCGTTCGGGTTGTTGCGCGGATCCGGAGCGAACGTCATCAGCGTGCCGTCGACGGCATCGCCCGCGATCGAGGCGAGCTCGTTGGACACGATGCCGTCACCCGACATGAAGGTCACCTTCAGGCCCTGGTCGGCCAGCTGGCGCATCATCAGGCCGGCCTCGGTGTGCAGGCCGCCGTAGTAGACGACGGTGACGCCGGCGTCCTTCATCTTGGCGATGAGGGCCGAGAAGTCCTTGTCGCCGATGTTGATGCCTTCGTACATCGCCTCGGTCACGCCGGCGGCATTGGCCGCCTTCTTGGTCTCGTCGGCGAGTCCCTGACCGTAAGGCGTCTTGTCGTGGATGATGGCGATCTTGGCATCCTTGAAGTTGGCGGCGAGATAGGCGCCGGCCACTTCGCCCTGCTGATCGTCGCGACCGCAGGTGCGGAAGGTGTTCCACAGGCCGCGCTCGGTGAACTTCGGGTTCGTCGAGGCCGGCGTGATCTGGAAGATGCCGTTCTCGGCGTAGACCTCGGAAGCCGGAATCGACACGCCCGAGTTGAAGTGGCCGACCACGAACTTGACGCCGTCGGCAACGAACTTGTTGGCCACCGAGATGCCCTGCTTCGGGTCGGAGACGTCGTCGCCGATCACGATCTTGACCTGCTCGCCGTTGATGCCGCCCGCCGCGTTGATATCCGCCGCAGCCTGCTCCGCACCCTTCTGTAGCTGGGCGCCGAATGCGGCATTCGGGCCGGTGATCGGACCGGCAACACCGATCAGGACGTCCGCCCAGGCGCTGCCGCCGAACGCGACCAGCGCGGAGAGGGCGACCGCGGACATGAGTGATTTTTTCATAGAAACGCTCCCATTTAACGAGTGGGCGTGAATGACACTTTCATGCGATGCCCACCCTATCGCAGAAGTGGTACTTTGCCGATTTCGCGGCGGTTGTCACGTCGATTCCCGGCGGAATCGGCGCAAATGGTGAACCTCAGCTGCGGGGTTTCCAGGACAGGAGCGACGCCCGCTCGTACAGCCAGTAGTACTGCGTCACCATCTGGTTGGTGCGCGTGTAGCGGAAGCCGAGCGTGCCGAGCACGATCAGGATGATCGTGTCGACGACGTAGAACTGCAGCGTCAGCATCGTTCCGTCGAACAGCGCGTGGTGGATGAACCGCACGGCGATGCCGAGCACCAGCAGGTAGACGATGAGGCTCGAATAGGACCTCCACGTCATGGCGCAGGCCCGCCCCGTCATCCACGCCGCCCAGCCGCCGAGCAGGCAGGTGACGAAGAAGAACTGCCATACCGACGTTTCTTCATAGAGTATGCCGCTCATTTTCGCTCCCCTCTCGGTTCAATGCCGGCCGCCTTCGAGATAGGCCGCGCGGACTTCCGGATCGGCGAGGAGTTGGGCGCCGCTGCCGCTCATTGTCACCCGGCCGTTGACCATCACATAGCCGCGATTGGCGAGCTTCAGGGCGCCGAACGCGTTCTGCTCGACGAGGAAGACGGTGAGCCCCTGCGTCCGGTTCAGCTCGCGGATCGCGTCGAAGATCTGCTTGACGATGAGCGGCGCAAGCCCGAGCGACGGCTCGTCGAGAAGCAGCAGCCGCGGCCGTGCCATCAGGGCGCGGCCGATGGACAGCATCTGCTGCTCGCCGCCCGACAGCGTCCCGCCGCGCTGCGTGATGCGTTCCTTCAGGCGCGGGAACAGCGCGAAGACCTTTTCGGCGTCCTCGTCGAAATATTTCAGGTTGTCGAGGCTGGCACCCATCTGCAGGTTTTCCAGCACCGTCATGCGCGGAAAGATGCGCCGGCCTTCCGGCGACTGCGCGATGCGCATGCGCGCGATCTCGTGGGTCGGCATCTGCGTGATATCGATACCGTCGAACATGATGCTGCCTGCCCGGGCGCGCGGATTGCCGAAGATCGTCATCATCAGCGTCGACTTGCCGGCGCCGTTGGCGCCGATCAGGGCTACGATCTCGCCCTGGCTGACTTCGACGTCGACGCGGTCTAGCGCCCGGATGTTGCCGTAGAACGTCTCGACGCCCTTGACCTGGAGAAGCGGAGTTCCGGCCATCACTTGCGCCCTCCGCGCTTGTCTGCCTCACCCTTGGCGAGCGATTTCGCCTGACCGACCCAATCCTCTCGGGCGATACGGCCGTCGAATGCCAGGTATTCCTCGGCCGCCTTGATGTCGGCCTTCTTCCATGCCGCGATCTGATCGAAATGGAAGATGCCGTGCTCGTTGAGCTTGCGCTCGTTGACGGGACCGATGCCCTTGATCAGCGTCAGCCTGTCCGGCGTCCCGCCGCGCGGCGCGGGAAGCGCGTTCGACAGCGCCGACTTCGCCTTCTCGCGCTCCTCGACGATGCGGGCCTTCGAAGCGTCGGGAGAGACCTTCACCAGCTCCGATCTGTCGGCGCCGTCGCCGCTCTGCTCGATCGTGTCGGAGATCGGCCCCGCCATCATCGACGACGAGGGCGACGGACCGTGATCGGGATCCGGCTCGCCTTCGAGTTCGTGGATGACATGCTCGTCGCCGACTGCCGTCAGAACCTCCCCGACCTCTTCGTCATCGACGCCGAGATAGGCGGCGACGACGCGTGGATCGTTCTTCACGAAGGCCGGATCGCCGTCGGAGATCTTGCGGCCGTATTCGAGGACGACCACGTGATCGGAGATCTGCATCACCACCGACATGTCGTGCTCGATGAGCAGGATCGAGGTGCCCGTTGTGTCCTTGATGTCGTTGAGCAGCGCATTGAGCGCCAGCGACTCGCGCGGATTGAGGCCGGCGGCGGGTTCGTCGAGGCAGAGCAGTTCCGGCCCCGTGCACATGGCGCGCGCGATCTCCAGCCGGCGTTGCGCGCCGTAGGGAAGATCGCCCGCCGGATCGTCGGCCCGATCGACGAGGTTCGCCTTTTCCAGCCAGTGCTCGGCCAGTTCGACCGATTCCCGCGACGCCTTCGCATAGCCGCCGAGGCCCACGAGGCCGAGGACGGTGAAGCCGGACGCCTTCATCAGCCTGTTGTGCTGGGCGACGAGCAGGTTTTCCAGGACCGTCATGCCGGAGAACAAGCGGATGTTCTGGAACGTGCGCGCCACCTTGGCCTTCGCCGTGATCTGGAAGTCGGGCATCCGTTCCAGCAGGAACCGGGAGCCGTCGCGGCTTGTCAGCGTGATCATGCCTTCGCTCGGCTTGTAGAAGCCGGTGATGCAGTTGAAGACAGTGGTCTTGCCGGCACCGTTCGGACCGATCAGCGCCGTGATCTCGCCGCGGCGGGCTTCGAAGCTCAGGTCGCCGATCGCGACCAGCCCGCCGAACTTCATCGACAGGTGCTCGACCTTGAGGATGGGAGTGTTCATGTCAGTCGCCGCGCTCATCAGCCGTGACCTTCCTTGGTGAAGGAACCAGAGACGGCCTTCCGCTCGCGCAGGAAAGCGGTGGGTTCGCGGCTGCCGACGAATCCGCGAGGCTTCCACAGCATCACGACGACCATGGCCATGCCGAACAGGAGCATGCGGTAGAGCTCGGGTGTGAAGTCCGGCCCGAATATCTTCTTGAGGAACTCCATCTCGCGCAGGATCTCGGTGCCGCCGATCATCACCAGGGCGGCGATGGCGATCCCGGGCAGCGAACCCATGCCGCCGAGCACGACGATGGCCAGGATGATCGCCGATTCCAGGAAGACGAAGGATTCCGGGCTGACGAAACCCTGCCTCGCGGCGAAGAAGGCTCCCGCGAAGCCGCCGAACATCGCGCCGATGGCGAATGCCGTGAGCTTCGTGTTGGTGGTGTTGATGCCGAGCGAGCGGCAGGCGATCTC
Source organism: Hyphomicrobiales bacterium (assembly GCA_012842935.1). GTDB lineage: Bacteria > Pseudomonadota > Alphaproteobacteria > Rhizobiales > Rhizobiaceae > DUSC01. The sequence goes on from DUSC01000067.1 coordinate 9,229, forward strand.
GTCCTCGCGCAGGGCCTCCCACGCGCGGCCGACCGGCATGCGCCTCAGACGTACCGTGACGAAGGCCGTCAGCAGCGCCAGGGCGAGGATCAGGTAGTAGAGGAAGATCTTGTAGTAGGCGCCGGACTGGGCGATGCCGAAGACCTTGGCGATGTAGTTCGGATCGGACACGTTGAACGTGAACAGGCCGAAGAAGCTTACCTTCGGGATGCCGGAGATGCCCGCCGAACCGTTGGTCACCTCACGCCAGTTGATCAGCACGAGGCGGATGATCTCGCCGAAGGCGAGGGTGACGATGGCGAGATAGTCGCCGCGCAGGCGCAGGACCGGGAAGCCGAGGATGATGCCCCAGAAGGCCGCCATGATGCCGGCGGCCGGCAGGAGTATCCAGAACGACCAGCCGTATGTCGTTCCCAGCAGCGCGTAGGAGTAGGCGCCGACCGCGTAGAAGGCCACATAGCCGAGGTCGAGCAGGCCGGCGAGCCCGACCACGATGTTGAGGCCCCAGGCGAGCATCACGTAGATGAGGATCTGGATGCCGAAATTGTCGACCCACTTCAGCGACCCCTGGAAGCCGAAGATGGAGACGATCACCACGGGATAGAACACGAGCACCGTGATCGCGATGGCCGCGAGGTTGGCGCGGACGAAGGCACGGAACGTGAAGAAAAGCCAAGCCAGCGCGTAGATGATCGCCAGCGAGCGCGCCAGGCCGACATAGACCGAAAAGTGCTCGCCGACCGCCGACTCGAAGGCCGGGCCGAACAGGAACAGGATTGCGGCGACGACGATGGCGCCGACGAAGTAGGGGGTGCGGAAGAAGCGGATGGCGACGCTGTCGGGGAGCAGGCCTGTCGCCTTGTCGACGATCTTCTGCCTCTCCATGAACGGCCGGACGTAGGCCACCATGGCGAAGCGGACCACCATCACGAGGCCAACGACGATGGCGAGCAGGCCCCAGCGCTGGACGAGGATGAGCTCGTTGCGGATGTTCTGATCGGTCTTCAAGCCGATCAGCAGGACGAAGAGGCCGAAGGCGATGATGCCGGCGTAGAAGGCCTCGCGCAGGGCGCGGGACATGAGGTCGCCGCTGCCGGCGGCGGATGCTGGATTGCTGGTCATGGCGTCAGACCTTTTCGACTTCGGGGCGGCCGAGGATGCCCGACGGCAGGAAGATCAGCACGATGGCGAGGATCGAGAATGCGGCGACGTCCTTGTAATCGATCGAGAAATAGGCCGACCACATGCTCTCGATGAAGCCGATCATCAGGCCGCCGAGCACGGCGCCCGGGATCGAGCCGATGCCGCCCAGGACGGCGGCGGTGAACGCCTTGACCCCCGGAACGAAGCCGTCGGAGAAGACGACGACGCCATAATACATGAGAAACAGCGTGCCGGCGACGGCGGCGAGAGAGGCACCCATGATGAAGGTGATCGAGATGGTCCTGTCGACGTCGACGCCGAGAAGGGCGGCCATCTTGCGGTCCTGCTCGCAGGCGCGCTGGGCGCGGCCGAGCGAGGTCTTGTTGACCAGGTACCAGAAGATCGCCAGCAGGCAGGCCGTGACGACGACGATGATGATCTGCTTCAGCGAGATCGAGATGCCGGCGATGTCGTAGACCTGACTGACCATCGGCGGGATCGGCTTGTTGCGCGGGCCCTGGGTAACCTGGACGAAGTTCGACAATGCGATCGACATGCCGATCGCCGTGATCAGCGGCGCCAGGCGGAAGGAGCCGCGCAGCGGCCGATAGGCGAGCTTCTCGATCGTCCAGTTGTAGAGGCTGGTCAGCAGCATGGCCACGATCATCATGATCAGCAGCGCGACCGCGACCGGAACCGAATAGAACAGGCTGAGGAGAAGCAGGAAGACGATGAGGGCGATGAAGGCGCCGACCATGAAGACGTCGCCGTGGGCGAAGTTGATCATGCCGATGATGCCGTAGACCATCGTGTAGCCGATCGCGATCAGCCCGTAGATCGATCCCAGCGTCAGCCCGTTGACAAGCTGCTGGACGAAATATTCCATGTGTAGACGGCTCCCCTGGGAATGTCGCCTTTCGGTCGCATTCCTTCGTTAAATTCCCCTAGTCCTAAAGTCTCGGGCACGGATTGCAACGGCCTTTTTCCGCCGCCGCGCGTCGCAGCGAAACACCGCCGGCTCCCCTGTTGGCCGTGTCGCGTTTCCGCTGGACTAGGGCGGAAACTATCATTGGCCCAACGCAATGTCTTTGCCTTGCGCGCACTGTCTTCGGCCCCTTTTCGAAGGGTTTGCCACGATTTCCCCGTTGCGCGGCGATTCCTTGCGCCGTCTCCACACATGCGGCGAAATAATGTCTAGACATAAGAGCCGCATTTTCACGCCACGACGAAGCCGTGGGCGAAAGGATCGCGGTCGTCGATGAAGATGGTGTTGAGGCCCGTCATGCGCGCCCAGCCGCCGATCGAGGGCACGATCGCCGGCCGTCCGCCGACTGTGGTTTCGCTCTCGACGCGACCGTGGAAGAGCGACCCGATGATGGATTCGTGGACGAAGCCGTCGCCGGTCTTCAGCCTGCCCTTGGCGTGCAGTTGCGCCATGCGTGCCGAGGTGCCGGTACCGCAAGGCGACCGGTCGATCGCCTTGTCCCCGTAGAAGACGGCGTTACGCGCGTCGGCTTCCGGGTGGCGCGGCTCGCCCGTCCACAGCATGTGGGTGAGGCGGTTGATCGACGGGTTCTCGGGATGGACGAAGCTGTACTTCTCGTTGAGCCGCCGACGCACGACGGGACTCCAGGCGATCAGGTCGCCGGCGGAATGGTCGGCGATGTCGCGGAAATTCTTCTGCGGATCGACGATCGCATAGAAGTTGCCGCCATAGGCGACGTCGACGCTGATTTCCCCGAGCGTCGGGCATTCCACGGTCAGCCCCTCCGCATAGAGGAAGGAAGGCACGTTCGTGATGCGCACCTCCTCGACATGGGCGCCCTCCTGCCGGTACTCGGCGACGACGGGACCGGCGGGCGTGTCGAGCCTGAGTGCGCCGGGCGTTTTCGGCCGGACCAGTCCGTGCTCGATCGCCATGGTCACCGTGCCGATCGTGCCGTGCCCGCACATCGGCAGACATCCCGATGTCTCGATGAACAGGATGCCGATGTCGCAGTCGGGACGTGTCGGCGGGTAGAGGATCGAGCCCGACATGATGTCGTGACCACGCGGTTCGAACATCAGCCCCGTGCGGATCCAGTCGAACTCCGCAAGGAAGTGGGCGCGGCGCTCCATCATCGTTGCGCCGTCGAGCAGCGGGCCGCCGCCGGCGACGAGGCGCACAGGATTGCCGCAGGTGTGGCCGTCGATGCAGAAGAACGAGTGCCGCGCCATGGCTAGAACCTCGGGATCAGAAACGTTGCGGGGAGAAGGGATCGAGCGCGATCGCCGGCGGCTTGCCGAGCAGCAGGTCGCGCACCAGACGTCCCGCCGCCGCCGCCTGGGTCAGGCCGAGATGGCCGTGGCCGAAGGCGTAGACGACGTTTTCGCTCGCGCGAGAGCGGCCGATCACCGGCAGCGAATCGGGCAGCGAGGGGCGGTATCCCATCCACTCGCGTCCGCCGGTGGGATCGAGTCCGGGCAGGAAACGCCCTGCCTTCTCCAGCATGGCGCGCGAGCGCGCGTAGTTGGGCGGTCGGTCGAGTCCGCCGAGTTCGACGGCGCCACCAATCCTCAGGCCCGTGGACAGCGGCGTGATGACGAAACCGTGACCAGGAAAGACGAGTTGACGGCGGACGTCGAAGGCGCCCGACGGGAGCGTCGTGTTATAGCCGCGTTCGGTTTCGAGCGGCACGCGGTCGCCAAGGCCGCGCGCCAGGAAATGCGACCACGCGCCGGCCGCGACGACGGCGCGCGCTCCCTCAAGCGCAACGCCTCCTTCGAGCGTCACCGCGACGCCGGCCGGAGACTCGCGGACCGCGGCGACGCGAGCCTGGATGAAGCGTGCCCCCATGGTTTCGGCATACGACCACAGCGCCTTGCCGAGCAGTTTCGGGTCGGCGACGTTCTTCCATTCGGGAACGAAGGTGCCGCGGACGAACCCGGGCGAAAGGCCGGGCTGGTAGTCGGCCAGTTCGGCCTTGCCGAGATGCCGGAAGGCGACGCCGAAGCGCTCGCGCGCCGCCCAGCCCGGCAGAGAGGCCCTGAATTCCGCCTCGCTCTCGTAGAGTTCGAGCGAACCGTGCTCGCGCAGCATGGCGCGGGTCCCCGAACGATCGAAAAGGTCGTTCCATTCACGCTCGGCGAGCTTCATCATCGACGCCTGCGCGGCGAGACTGGTCTCGTAGCGGCCCGGACGACCTGCCGCGACGAAGCGGATCAACCATGGCAGGAGCCTGGGCAGGTATGCCGGGGGGATGGACAGCGGCCCGAGCGGATCCGTCAGCCATTTCGGCACTTGCCGGCCCATGCCCTTGTGCGCCATCGGCAGCATGTCGGTGAAGGCGAGCGCCGCGGCATTCCCCGAACTCGTCTCCTCGCAGACGCCGGTCCGGTCGACGACGACGACCTTGCGTCCCGCCTCGGCGAGGAATACCGCCGCGCATATCCCGACGATGCCCGCGCCGACGACAACGACGTCGACTTTCTCCGCGGTCTCGTTCACGACGTCACCTGCATGTGGCTGTCATTCTGCGGCGTCCCTCGGCGCGTCGGCCGAAATCAGAATGCGGGAAGCACCGGCCGTACGGCGAGCGCATCGCGGATGACCTTCTCCACCGCCGCGCGCCGCTCGCCCGAAAGCGGCTGGCGCGGCATGCGCACGCGGTCGTTGCTGCCGATCGCGTGAACCTCGGCCAGCTTGATGTTCTGAACCAGATATGTCGAAACGTCGAGGTCGAGCAGCGGCCGGAACCAGCGGTAGATGGCCAGCGCCTCGTCGCGCCGGCCGGCCTTCATCAGCCGGTAGATCGCCACCGTTTCCTTCGGGAAGGCGGTGACCAGGCCGGCGACCCAACCGACGGCACCGACGCAGAGCGCCTCGTAGGCGAGGTTGTCGACACCGGTGAACAGGTCGTAGCGGCTGCCCAGCCGGTTGATGATCTCGGTCGAGCGACGGATATCGTCGGAGGATTCCTTGACCGCGACGAACCGTGGGTCGTCGGCCAGCACCTCCATGATGTCGACGGTGACGTCGACCCGGTAGGCGAGGCGGTTGGAATAGATCATCACCGGCAGGTCGCCGGCGGCGGCAACGGCACGCAGAGCATCGGCTGTCTCCTGCGGATTGGTGTGGTAGATCGGGCTCGGCACGACCATCAGCCCGTCGGCGCCGGCTTTGGCCGCGCGTCGGGCGAGCGACGCCGCCTCCCGGGTTCCCGCCTCGTTGACCGTGAGCAGCACCGGCTTTCCGCCTGCGATCCGGCGCGCCGTGGCGAAAACCTCGAGCTTCTCGTCGTGGCTGAGCATCGGCCCCTCGCCGAGCGAGCCGCAGACGATCAGGCCGTCGCATCCCGCTTCCATCTGCAACGCGAAGCAGCGCTCCATCTCGGCATGGTCAAGCCGGTCGTCGGGGGTGAACTTGGTGGTGACTGCGGGAAAGACGCCAGACCACATGTGAGTTTCTCCTTGTGATATATCACCGATATATCTATGTTCGCCACCGGCGTCAATCGTAAAAACGCACCTGATATATCAAGGCGGATCGCAAACGGAATGGAACGGAATTCGAGCGAACGCGAAGCCGGCGAACCGGCGGCGGTCCGCGCCTACCGGGCGCTCGAGCGCATGATCGTTACCCTCGACCTCGCCCCCGGCAGCGTCACGACCGAGGGCGCGCTGATCGAGCGCGTCGGGCTCGGGCGTACGCCCGTGCGCGAGGCGATCCAGCGGCTGTCATGGGAAGGCCTGATGTCGGTTCGCCCGCGCGCGGGCCTGGCGATCGCAACGCTCGAGAGCGGCGACTGGATCAAGATCATCGACGCAAGGCGTGGCGTCGAGGTGCTCCTGGCGCGCTCGGCGGCGCGCTGGCTGACGGCGGAGGCGGCCGCCGCGCTGGAAAATGCCGCGCGCGCCATGCAGGAGGCGGTCGCCGCAGGCGACGTCGGCGGCTTCCTCGAGGCAGACAAGTCGCTGGACGAGGCCGTCGCGCTCGCCTCGGACAATCGGTTTGCCGCCCGGCTCGCCGCCCCGTTGCAGACGCACAGCCGTCGGTTCTGGTACCGGTATCGCGGGCGCGACGGCCTCGCGGAAGCCGCCGGGCATCACGTCGCCCTGATCCAGGCCATCGTGGCGCGCGACGAGGACGCGGCCGGCGCCGAGGCCGACCGCCTGATGACCCTTTTGCGCTCGCACGCCCGCACGGCCGCCGGCTGGTGAAAGGACAGGATCGGCCCGACAGCCGCCTGCATGGGGAGCACGGGGCGGCGCCATCTGCTCCAGTTGGCGGCGGCAGCGCGGGCATGTTCGGGAAAGTTCAACTTCGCTCGCCGCGGCGCAAGTCACGGTTCTCAGCTGCTTGCGCCTTCGCAGGTCGGCAACTTCGCCAGCGCATCCTCGGGGAGGAGCTTCCTCAGATTCATGGACGACACGCGAAAGTAGCTCTCGGCCGCCTTGGTGCGCAGGTAGATCTCGACGATAAGTGCACCGGGATTGATGACGCCGTCGCGACATCCGCCGCCGATCGTCACCGTCAGGTTGCCGCCGCCCCTGGTCCGGCCGGCTGCCGCCGCGGCACGCGCCTTCTCCTGTGCCGCCACCAGCCGGGGCACATCGGCCCTGGCGACACGGGCCATCTGGATTCGATCGAAGGACGGGCTTGCCGGCACGCCCGGAGCATTTTCGCCGGCGACGATTTCGAGCGGCAGCGTCTCGTCGATGGGGCCATATGGAGCGGGCGCATCCATGGCGAAATGCAGCACCACGTCCCCGGTGCGGAGCCTGAGCGGAACCGGCATCACCGCCGCGACGCTCACCTGATCCGCCGCGACTTCAAGCGGGTCGAGGCCCGCCAGCTTGTTCAGCGCGGTCGGCGTGAGCGACGCGCAGGCGGACAGGGAAAAGAGCGCGACCAACGCCGATGTGTAACGTTGCTGATGTGACACGACACCCCCTTATGGCTGTTTGACAGCGGTTAATTATCGTATTACATTAATTTAGCAAGTCCAAAAAAGAGGAATCATGCATGACTGAAGCCCGCGAGCGTGCCAGGGTACTGGGTCGGCGGATGGAGATGATGATCTACGCGCTGATCGGCGCACTGGTCCTGTTCGTTGCCTGCGGCCTTTGGGTGGCCTGGTCCGATCCGGGGTGGACCGGGCAGTTCATCCTCGACAGGCTTGGGCTGCCGAAGTCGGCTCGGCTGTCGGAACCCACCGTCCGCCTACTGGCCGTGGCGTTCGCTCTGCAGGCGGCCCTCATGCTCTGGGGGTTGCACGTGTTGCGACGCGCGTTCCACGAAATCGCCCTGAACGATATCGTCGGCGCAAGGAGTGCGCGGCTGATGCGGCTGTCAGGCACGGTTTTCCTGCTGAACGCGGCGGCGATGGTGCTCGCCCCACCCCTGGTGTCGCTGCTGATCAGCATCGACCTTCCCGCCGGGCAACGCTTCCTGGCGATATCGTTCAGCACGGCCGAACTCCTCGCCCTGGTCGTTTCGGGAACGCTCATCGTCTTCGGCCATCTGCTCGCGGTGGCGGCCGAGGTGGACGACGACAACCGGCACATCATCTGAAATGCCGATCGTCGTCAATCTCGACATCATGCTGGCGCGCCGCAAGATGCGCTCCAAGGAACTCGCGGCAAAGATCGGGATCACCGAACAGAACCTGTCGCTGCTCAAGTCCGGCAAGGTCCGCGGCGTACGCTTCTCGACGCTGGCGCGCATCTGCGCCGAACTGGACTGCCAGCCCGGCGACCTCCTGGAATACCGCCCCGGGCCGGAAGAAGACGAAACGTAGAACGGGCGCCTGCCGGGCGCCCGCTCTGAATCGCCGGCTCCGGTTCGGGGCCTACTTCATCGTCGGGATGACGAACTCGGCGCCGTCCTTGACGCCGCTCGGCCAGCGCGAAGTGACCGTCTTGGTCTTGGTGTAGAAGCGGAACGCGTCCGGCCCGTGCTGGTTGAGATCGCCGAAGGACGAAGCCTTCCAGCCGCCGAACGTGTAGTAGGCGATGGGCACCGGGATCGGAACGTTGACGCCGACCATGCCGACCTGGACGCGGGACGCGAAGTCGCGGGCCGCATCGCCGTCGCGTGTGAAGATGGCGACGCCGTTGCCGTATTCGTGGTCGTTGGCGAGCTTGATGGCGTTCTCGTAGGTCTTGGCGCGCACGACGGACAGCACCGGGCCGAAGATCTCTTCCTTGTAGATCTTCATCTCGGGCGTGACGTGGTCGAACAGGCAGCCGCCCATGTAGTAGCCGTTTTCGTAGCCCTGCATGGTGAACCCGCGGCCGTCGACGAGCAGCTTGGCGCCTTCCTTGACGCCCGCATCGACATACCCCTTGACGCGTTCCAGGGCCTGCTTCGTCACCAGCGGACCGAAGTCGGCCGAACTGTCGGTCGACGGACCGACCTTCAGGCTTTCCACGCGCGGGATCAGCCTCTCGACCAGTCGATTGGCGGTCTCCTCGCCGACGGGGACGGCGACCGAGATCGCCATGCAGCGTTCGCCCGCCGAACCGTAGCCGGCGCCGATCAGGGCGTCGACAGTCTGGTCCATGTCGGCGTCGGGCATGATGATCATGTGGTTCTTGGCGCCACCGAAGCACTGCGCGCGCTTGCCCGCCGCCGCCGCACGGGAATAGATGTAGTGCGCGATCGGCGTCGAACCGACAAAGCCGACAGCCTTGATGTCCGGGTCGTCGAGGATCGCGTCGACGGCTTCCTTGTCACCGTTGACCACGTTGAGCACACCTGCCGGCAGACCGGCCTCGAGGAACAGTTCGGCGAGGCGCAGCGGCACGCCCGGGTCGCGCTCGGACGGCTTCAGGATGAACGCGTTGCCGCAGGCGATCGCCGGCGCGATCTTCCACAGCGGGATCATGGCCGGGAAGTTGAACGGCGTGATGCCCGCCACCACGCCGAGCGGCTGGCGCATCGCGTAGACGTCGATGCCGGGTCCCGCGCCGTCGGTGAACTCGCCCTTCATGAGGTGCGGTGCGCCGATGCACACCTCGACCACCTCGAGGCCGCGCTGGATATCGCCCTTGGCGTCGGCGATCGTCTTGCCGTGCTCGCGGGCGAGCAGCTCGGCGAGCGAATCGTATTCCTGGTTGACCAGTTCGAGGAACTTCATCAGCACGCGGACGCGGCGCTGCGGATTGGTCGCCGCCCATCCGGCCTGTGCCGCCTTGGCGTTCTCGACGGCGGCGCGCAGTTCGGCGGCCGATGCCAGCGCCACCGTGCCGCGGACGGAGCCGTCCATCGGCTGCATGACGTCCTGCTTGCGCCCGCTCGTTCCGGCGACGCGCCTGCCGCCGATGAAATGCCCGTATTCGATCATGGTCGTTCTCCCAGACTGATGGCCGGCATTTTCCCGCGTCCGCGGCGGCAATGCAACGCGAGCGGAGTAGCATCCGTTGTGCGCGGATTGATGTACTTCCGGCGCCGGTATATCATTTCGCGCAAAGTCGAAGCCTCGCGGGAGCCGCGGTGAACTGGGACGACGCCCGCATTTTTCTCGCTGTCGCCCGGGCCGGCCAGATCCTCGGCGCCGCGCGACGGCTCGATCTCAACCACGCCACCGTGTCGCGCCGCGTCGCCGCGCTCGAGGAAGCGCTGGGCGCGAAGCTGTTCAGGCGGATGACGACGGGGAGCGAGCTGACGGCTGCCGGCCAGCGCTTCCTCGCAGTCGCCGAGCGCATGGAGGCCGACATGATCGCCGCCCGCGCCGAGCTCGCCGGCGACGGCGGCGATCTCACCGGCACGGTGAGGATCGGCGCGCCGGACGGCTTCGGCGTCGCCTTCCTCGCGCCGCGCCTCGGCACGCTCACCGCGCAGCACCGCGGCCTGTCGATCCAGCTCGTGCCGGTGCCGCGGTCGTTCTCCCTGTCGCGGAGAGAGGCCGACATCGCGATCACGGTCGAGCGGCCGACGGAAGGGCGTCTGGTAGCGGCGAAGCTCGTCGACTATTCGCTCGGCCTCTACGCGTCGAAGTCCTACGCCGCGGCCAACGGCCTGCCGGTGCGCCCCTCCGACCTCTCGGACCACCGGCTGGTCGGCTATGTGCCCGACCTCGTGATCAGCCCGTCGCTCGACTACGCCGCCGAGTTCTCTCCGACCTGGAATGCCGGGTTTGCCGTCTCGTCGGCGCTCGGCCAGGTCGAGGCGGTGCGGGCTGGCGCCGGGATCGGCATCCTCCACGCCTTCATTGCCCGAGCCATGCCCGACCTGGTTCCTGTCTCTGCCATGCCGCCGATCCGCCGGGCCTATTGGCTCGTCTACCACGAGAGCGTCCGGCCGATGCGCCGCATCCAGACGGTTGCCGCGTTCATCGCCTCGATCGTCGAGCGGGAACGGGACCTGTTCGCCTGACCGCCGGCTGCGGCCTCACGCCGCGGCGGCCATCTTGCCGCGATCGGCCGGACCGCGCGCCGCGGCGGCCGAACCGGGCTCGCGGATCGCGCGCCGGCGATTGAGCTTGAAGCGCGACACCAGCTGGGCGAGCGCTGTCGAACGCTCGGCCAGAGCATGTCCCATCTTCGTCGTCTCCTGCACCATGGCCGCGTTGCGCTGGGTCATCTGGTCGATGTGGTTCACCGACGTGTTGATCTGGTCGAGGCTGATCGCCTGCTCGCCGGCCGCCTGGGCAATGGCGTCGACATTCGCATCGATGGTCGAGACGAACTCGTCGATCCGCGTCAGCGCTGCCCCGGCCTCGCCGACGAGTTCCACGCCCGACGAGATCTCGCGGGTCGAGTCCGTGATGATCGTCGCGATTTCCTTCGCCGCGACGGCCGAACGCCGCGCCAGTTCGCGCACCTCCTGGGCGACGACGGCGAAGCCGCGGCCCGCCTCGCCGGCACGCGCCGCCTCGACGCCTGCATTCAGCGCGAGCAGGTTGGTCTGGAAGGCGATCTCGTCGATGACGCTGACGATGGTGCCGATCCTGCCGGACGCACCCTCGATGCGATGCATGCTGTCGATGGCGTCGCGCACCACGCCGCGTGACTCGGTGGCGGCGAGCTTTGCGTCGCGGACCAGATCGCGGGTCTCGCGCATCTTCTCCGACGATTCGCGGACCGTCACGGTCACCTGTTCGAGCGCCGCCGAAGCCTCCTCGAGCGCCGCGGCCTGCTGTTCGGTGCGCAGCGCCAGGTCGTCGGCGGCCGCCTTCATCTCCGAACCGCTCGCCTGGATCTGCGCCGTGGTTTCGAGGACGCGTTCGAGCGTTTCCTGGAAGGCCGCGATCGATCCGTTGAAGTCGCGGCGAAGCGACTCGAACCGCTCGGCGAAGGGGTTGTCGATGGTCATGCGGATGTTGCAGTCGGCGAGCCGCGACAGGCCGGCGCCGAGTTCCTCGACGACGGTCGCCAGGCGGCGGGCCTCCTCCTGCTGCTCGGCGAGGCGGGCGGCCCGTTCGGCGTCGCTCCAGGACCGCGTTTCGTCGGCTTCGGCCTGCAGCCGGAGGTTCTCCAGCGCCGCGTTGCGGAACACCAGCAGGGCGCGGGCCATGTCGCCGATCTCGTCGCTGCGGTGGCCGTCCGGCGGCTCCTTCGACAGGTCGCCGGCGGCGAGACGACCCATGTAGGCCGTCATCTTCGTCAGCGGATTGATCGCACGCAGGCGCAGGGCGAGAACCCCGCCGAAGAAGATGAGCAGCGAGACCGTCGCGGAAATGACGGCGATCCGCTCCAGCAGCGCGCTGCGTCCGGCGGCAAACTGTTCCTGCTCTGCCAGGTGGGTATTGGACATCTCGACGAGGCTCACGACCGCGTCGCGGTGTGCCTCATAGGCTTCCTGCAGTTTGTCCATCGTCGCGCGTGCATGCCCGCCTCGTCGCCGACCCTGGCGGCATCGGCGAACTTGCCGAGGATCATGCGCCAGACGAGATCCGCGGTCGGCTGCACCTCTTTCTCCAGCTTGTCGCGAAGCGCGTCCTCGAGCGGGAATGCCTTCCAGTAGTCCCGCCGGGCGTCGTATTCCGCCTTCAGCGCCGCGATCCGCTCGAGGTTCCGCCCGATCAGGTCCGGATGGATCGCGGCTTCGTTCGCGAGCAGGTACGATTCGACCAGGAACATCGGCGGCGGCAGGATGTCGGCGATGAGATCCTTTCCGCCGACGATGTCCTTGTAGAGCGGTCCGTTCACCTTGAGCTGGGACAGCGCATACCCCTGCGAGCCGATGACCGCCGCCGCGCCCGCGCCGACGACAAGGGCGAAGAGGGTAAGAAGCCGTGCGATCGTTATCTTCACTTTGGTTGCACCGGGGCGAATGGCGTCACGGCTGCCGGACCGCAACGGGAGAAGACAGGAATGGTTTCGGGTTGTCCGTAGGGGTGCCGGACAACGAGGACGGGTCGACGGCGGGCCGTGTCGTCGGCCGCGTGGCCGCGCGGAGCACAGATCGCAGTCCATGAAGTTTTATGTATATTTTGCTAATGTTTGGTGAATGTTTGCGGCGGACGCGCCCGGCTGCGGAGGCGCTAAGGCGCTCGACGTCACCTCGCCTGGCGCGGTATTGACCATGTTAGCATATGATCATATATAGAATTACGATCAGACGGAGACCTGCCGATGCGTGAACCCCTGCCCTTCGAGACCGACCTCGACGTCAAGCCGGAGGTCGTCCCGTTCTTCGACGCGCCGACCAATACGATAAGCTATATCGTGCGCGATCCCTCGTCGGACGCCTGTGCGGTCGTCGATTCGGTGATGGATATCGACTATGCGGCCGGCCGCATCGCCCATCACGGCGCCGACCGCATCATCGACCACATCCGCAGCAACGGCTGGCGCCTCGAATGGCTGATCGAGACCCATGTCCATGCCGATCATCTGTCTGCGGCGCCCTACATCCAGCGCGAACTGGGCGGCAAGCTCGGTATCGGTGAGAATATCACGATCGTCCAGGAGACGTTCGGCAAGATCTTCAACGAGGGCACCGAGTTCCAGCGCGACGGCAGCCAGTTCGACCGCCTGTTCAAGGACGGCGACAGCTATCGGATCGGCACCATGACCGCCTACGTCATGCATACGCCCGGCCACACGCCGGCCTGCATGACCCACGTCATCGGCGACGCCGCCTTCGTCGGCGATACCCTGTTCATGCCCGACGGCGGATCCGCGCGAGCCGATTTCCCCGGCGGAGACGCACGGACACTGTACCGGTCGATCCAGCGGGTCCTTTCGCTGCCCGACGAGACGCGCCTGTTCATGTGCCACGACTACGGACCGAACGGCCGCGACATCCAGTGGGAGACCACGGTAGCCGAGGAACGCGCGCACAACATCCATGTCGGTGGCGGCATCGACGAGGACACCTTCGTCGCCATGCGGGAAGCGCGCGACGCCACCTTGTCGATGCCGCGCCTGATCATCCCTTCGCTCCAGGTCAATATGCGCGCCGGCAACCTTCCCCCGGCCGACAGTTCCGGCCGCACCTTCCTCAAAGTTCCCGTCAACACCCTCTGAAGGACCTTCCGATGTTTTTCTTCCGTGGCAGCAAGCCCAGTATCCGCAAGATCGACGATCGCTGCTCGATTTCCGGCCAGATCGGAGTCGATGACGTCAAGGCGATCGCCGAAGCCGGCTTCAAGGCGATCGTCTGCTCCAGACCCGACAACGAGCAGTCGGGCCAGCCGGCTTTCGCCGACATCGCCCGCGAAGCCAGGAAACACGGTCTGGCGGCCGCGCACATCCCCGTTTCGGGTTTCCTGACCCAGAGTCAGGCAATGCGATTCCGCGAAACGATGGACGCCGTCGACGGGCCGGTCCTCGTCTACTGCCTGTCCGGCGCCCGCGCCGCGAGCCTCTACTCGACCTATCGGAAATGAGGCCATGCGAATGGCGGACGGCCTGCCGATCCTGAAATGGGGTCGCGCCTACGACCGGACGCTCTTCGCCCGCGACGCCACGGCGGCGGTCATCGTGACCGTCATGCTGATCCCGCAGTCGCTCGCCTACGCGCTGCTCGCCGGCATGCCCGCACAGGCCGGCCTCTATGCCTCGATCCTGCCCCTGATCGCCTATGCGCTGCTCGGGACGTCGACGTCGCTCGCCGTCGGCCCCGTCGCCGTGGTCTCGCTGATGACCGCCGCGGCCATCGGAAACGTCGCGGCCCCCGGCACGGCCGACTACGCGGCCGCCGCCGCGGCGCTCGCGCTGATATCGGGCGGGCTCCTCGTCGCGATGGGCTCGCTGCGCCTCGGCTTCATCGCCAACTTCCTGTCGCATCCGGTCGTTTCGGGCTTCGTCACGGCCTCGGCGCTGATCATCGCCGCCGGCCAGTTGGGGCCGCTCTTCGGTATTGACGTCCGCGGCCACGCGATGCCTCAGATCGCCGCCTCGCTCGCCGAGGGCGCCGGCGGGCTCAATCCCCGCACGGCCGCCCTCGGCCTGACGTCGCTTGTGGCGCTGCTCGCGCTTCGACGCCACGGACGGCGCGGCCTGGCGCGCCTTGGCCTGTCCGACCGAGCCGCCGACCTTGGCGCCCGGATGGGACCGGTCATGGTCGTCGTCGCCACCACGTTCGTCACCTGGGTTTTCGATCTCGCCGCCGAGGGTGTCGCCGTCGTCGGCGCGATCCCTCAGGGCATGCCGCGGCCTTCCCTGCCGCTTCCCGATCTCGACATGATGCGGGCGTTGGCGGTCCCGGCCGTGGCGATCTCGCTCGTCGGCTTCGTCGAATCGGTGTCCGTCGCGCAGACGCTCGCCGCCAGGCGCCGGGAACGGATCGAACCGGATCGCGAACTGGTCGGACTCGGCGCCGCCAACATTGCCTCCGCGGTCGGCGGCGGCTTCCCGGTGACCGGCGGTTTCGCGCGTTCCGTGGTCAACTTCGACGCCGGTGCCGCCACCCCCGCCGCAGGCGCACTCACGGCGGTCGGCATCACGCTCGCCGCGCTGTTCCTGACCCCGCTCCTCGTCCACCTTCCCAAGGCCGCACTCGCCGCGACGATCATCGTCGCGGTCCTGTCGCTCGTCGATCTTTCGGTTCTCCGCCGCGCCTGGGCGTATTCGCCGGGCGATTTCGCCGCGGTGGCGACGACGCTCGGCGCGACGCTGTTCCTCGGCGTCGAGGTCGGCATCGGGCTGGGGGTCGGCGTCTCCGTGCTTCTGCTGCTCTATCGCGCCTCGCGTCCTCACGCCGCGATCGTGGGACGCGTTCCCGGGACCGAGCACTATCGCAACATCCGTCGGCACGCTGTCGAAACGGCGCCCGGCATCCTGTCGATCCGCGTCGACGAGAGCCTCCAGTTCGCCAACGCGCGCTTCCTGGAGGACCTGATCTACGGCGAGGTCGCAGACCGGCCCGACACGAAGCACGTGATCCTGATGTGCTCGGCCGTCAACGACATCGACCTCTCCGCGCTGGAGAGCCTGGAAACGATCAACGAGAGGCTCCGCGACGCCGGTGTCGACTTCAGCCTGTCGGAAGTCAAGGGGCCGGTCAGCGACAAGCTCGCCGGCAGCCATTTCCTCGGGCACCTCACCGGCAGGGTCTATCTGACCCAGCACCAGGCCGTGTGCGACCTCGCGCGTAGGGCGGGACTGCCCGCCCGGCCCGAGGCGCCGGCAAACTGAAAACGGCCGTCGGCGCGCGACGGCCGTCCCCTGTCTTCCATCAGGCGGTGCACCGCCCGGACGATCAGGCGAAGGTCTTGGCGAAAGCCGCGGCAGTGTCGGCCATGCGGTTCGAGAAGCCCCACTCGTTGTCGTACCAGGACAGCACCGACACGTAGGTTCCGTTCATGACCTTGGTCTGGTCGAGCGCCATGGTCGAGGAATGCGGGTCGTGGTTGAAGTCGATCGAGACATTCGGGTGACGGGTGACGCCGAGGATGCCCTTCAGCCTGCCCTCGGACGCCTTGACGATGGCGTCGTTGACCTCCTGCACGGTGGTCGCCCGCTTGGCGATAAACTTGAAGTCGACGCAGGACACGTTCGGCGTCGGCACGCGGATCGAGATGCCGTCGAGCTTGCCCTTGAGTTCGGGGATCACAAGGCCGATCGCCTTTGCCGCGCCCGTCGAGGTCGGGATTTGCGACAGCGCCGCGGCGCGGGCGCGGTATAGGTCCTTGTGCATCGTGTCCAGCGTCGGCTGGTCGCCGGTATAGGAGTGGATCGTCGTCATCATGCCGTGGTCGATTCCGATGGCCTCGTGCAGCACGGAGACCAGCGGAGCCAGGCAGTTGGTCGTGCACGAGGCGTTGGAGACGACGACGTGGTCCTTGGTCAGCTTGTCGTGGTTGACGCCGTAGACCACGGTCAGGTCGGCGCCGTCCGACGGGGCCGAGACGAGAACGCGCTTGGCGCCGGCGTCGAGATGGGCGGCCGCCTTGTCGCGGGCGGTGAAGATGCCCGTGCACTCCATCGCGATGTCGACGCCGAGTTCCTTCCACGGCAGCTGCGACGGATCCTTGATCGCCGTCACCTTGAACTTGTCGGTGCCGATGTTGATCTGGTCGCCCTCGACCACGACCTCGCGCGGAAACCTGCCGTGGACGCTGTCGTAGCGCAGCAGGTGGGCGTTGGTCTCGACCGGGCCGAGATCGTTGACGGCGACCACGTCAATGTCCTTGCGGCCGGACTCGTAGATGGCACGGACGATGTTTCGGCCGATTCGGCCAAATCCGTTGATGGCGACTCTCACGGGCATGTCTGTCTCCTGGGCTTGCTCGGCGGGTTGCGGTCCGCCGCTTCTTAACCACCCGCCTGCGAAGAATCCAGCGGCCGGCGCCTGCCAAGAAGCCGCATCGGAAGCGTCGGACCGGAGTACCGGCTCAGCGTCCGGTAAGGCGGGCCGTTGCGGCCGCGACGGCCGCCTCGGCGGTGATGCCGAAATGCCTGTAGAGATCCTCGTAGGGTCCGCTCGCGCCGAAGCCGGACATGCCGATGAACACGCCGTCCGATCCGATGAAGCGGTCCCAGCCCTGACGGACGCCGGCCTCGATGGCGATCCTGACCGGCGAATTGCCGATCATCGCCTCGCGGTAGCCTGCGCTCTGCCTCTCGAAGAGTTCGAAGGACGGCACCGATACGACCCGCGTGCCGTGGCCGAGCGCCTGCAGGGCCTCGCGCGCCTTCAGCGCGATCTCGACTTCGGAACCCGTGGCGAAGATGGTCACCGCGGCATCGCCCTTGGCGGTGGCCAGTTCGTAGGCGCCGTAGGAGCACAGGTTCTCCTCCGAGAACTCGGTGCGCACCGCCGGCAGATTCTGCCGCGTCAGCGCGATGGTCGACGGGCTCGACGTCGATTCCAGAGCGATCTGCCAGCACTCGGCCGCTTCGGTGGCATCGGCGGGACGCAGCACGAGATGGTTCGGTATGGCGCGCAGCGCCGCGAGATGCTCGACCGGCTGGTGCGTCGGGCCATCCTCGCCGAGGCCGATCGAATCGTGGGTCATGACGAAGATCGAACGGATGCCCATCAGCGAGGCGAGCCGCATGGCCGGCCGGGCGTAGTCTGAGAACACCAGGAAGGTGCCCGAATACGGAATCACGCCGCCATGCAGCGCCATTCCGTTCATCGCCGCCGCCATGCCGTGCTCGCGGATGCCATAGTGGACGTAGCGGCCGCCGAACGAGCCGGGCGCGATCGGCTTGGTCTGGCTGGTCTTGGTGTTGTTCGATCCCGAAAGGTCGGCCGAGCCGCCGATCGTCTCCGGAACGACACCGTTGATCACTTCCAGCGCCATCTCCGACGATTTGCGCGTGGCGACCTTCGGCCTGTCGGCGGCGAGCTTCTTCTTGTAGTCGGCGATCGCCTGCTCGAACCCGCCGGGAAGCTCGCCGCGCATGCGCCGCTCGAATTCGCCGCGCCGTTCGGCGTCCGCCGAAGCCAGGCGCTTTTCCCATTCCTTGCGCTTGCGCCCGGCATTCAGCCCGGCGACCCGCCAGGCGTCGAGCACGTCCGAGGGCACGTCGAAAGGCTTGTACTCCCAGCCGAGCGCCTTGCGCGTCGCCGCGATCTCGTCTTCGCCGAGCGGCGAGCCGTGAGCCTTCGACGAACCGGCCTTGTTCGGCGAACCGAAGCCGATCGTGGTCTTCGCCGCGATCAGCGTGGGACGGTCGGAGCGCCGGGCGATCTCGATGGCGCCCGCGATCGCGTCCGGGTCGTGCCCGTCGCAGGCGAGCGTGTTCCAGCCCGAAGCGGCAAACCGCGCCAGCTGGTCGGTCGAATCGGCGAGCGACACCGGCCCGTCGATGGAGATGTTGTTGTCGTCCCAGATCACGATGAGCTTGTTGAGCTTCAGGTGGCCGGCGAGCGACAGCGCTTCCTGGCTGATGCCTTCCATCAGGCATCCGTCGCCGGCGAGAACGTAGGTATGGTGGTCGACCAGCGCGTCGCCGAAGGTCGCGTTCAGGATCCGCTCGGCAAGCGCCATCCCGACCGCATTGGCGAGGCCCTGCCCGAGCGGCCCCGTCGTGGTCTCGATACCGGCCGCTTGGCCGTATTCGGGATGGCCGGCGGTCTTCGACCCGAGTTGGCGGAAATTCTTGATCTCCTCGAGCGAGATGTCCTCATAGCCTGTCAGGTAGAGCACCGAATAGAGCAGCATGGAGCCATGGCCGGCGGACAGGACGAAGCGGTCGCGATCGGGCCATTCGGGGTTCGTCGGGTCGTATTTGAGGAAGCGGGTAAACAGCACGGTCGCGATGTCGGCAGCGCCCATCGGCAGGCCCGGGTGGCCGGACTTGGCTTTCTCGACCGCGTCCATGGACAGGAAACGGATCGCATTCGCCATGCGGTCGTGCTTTTCGCGATTGCTCATCGTTGCTCGCCGGTTTGCTAGGGTCTTCGGGGCTTTGTTGCCCCGCAAAAAGCCAGGCGACACATAGCAGGTGCCGGCCCGCTGTCAACAAAACGGCGGCACCCGGAGACCCTGCGGAGCGCACTTTGCCCGACTCTTCGCGCGGTCCGGCACAACCGCCGGGGGATAGGTGCAAACCCTTTGTTGACGGGCCTTTCGCGTCCCGCCTAAGGTTCCGCGGATAACGCATTCGGAAAATGGACGATTCGAGGCGGCGGGGCAGAAACGGGGTCGATGACCGGGGAAGCGACGCTCAAGGAAGTGATCGGGCGGCTCGTCAGGGCCATCGAGTCCCTCGAGAATGCCGTCGCGCTGCGGCTCGAGCAGGAGCACGACTACGCCGAGGCCGAGGCGGAGGTTCAGCGCATGAACGCCGATCGCGCCCGGCTCGCCCAGGAGCTGGACAGTTCCGAAGCGCGCGCCGAGAGGCTGGAGGAGGCGAACAAGGAGGTTTCCCGCCGCCTCGTGACCGCCATGGAGACCATCCGCGCCGTGCTGGACAGGTAGGCCCATGCCGCAAGTGACCGTGACGATCGACGGCAAGCAGTACCGCATGGCCTGCGACGAAGGCCAGGAAGAGCACCTGATCGGCCTCGCCGAGCGCTTCGACCGCTACGTGTCGCATCTCAAGGAGGCTTTCGGCGAGATCGGCGACCAGCGCCTGACGGTGATGGCCGGCATCATGGTCATGGACGAATTGGCCGAGTTGCAGAAGCGCATGAAGGGCATGGAGAGCGAGGTCGCCACCCTCCGCAAGACCCGTGACGACGCATTGGTCAAGGCCGACAAGAACGACGCGGCCCTGACCGGCGCCCTCGGCGTGCTGGCCGAACGGATGGAACAGCTGGCCGCGAAGCTTGCCGCGGGCCGACCGAGAGCCTGAGCGCACCCGCGGCTGCTCGGGATGGTCTCAAGGCGCCGGCACCGGCCATGATCCGTCTCGTTCCCCGACATCGGGAACGTGAAGCGGCGGTCGTGATGATGGGGCTGGATCTGGGAGGGCGTCGGCGGGCGGCTGCGGGGCGGCGATGCATCTTCTTCTGACCCTTGTCCTCTCGGCGGCACTCTTCACCGTCGCTTCCTTCATTGCCGTCTATTCGTACGGCCGCTTCGCGCGCCGCGCCCGGGGCGAACCTTCGGCCGCGCTGCCGCCGGCGCAGGACGGGACGCTGCTCGACCGCGGCGTCTCGGCACTCGTCAACGAGGCGGGCGGCGCCAGCGGCCTTGCGCTCCTGTCCGAGAACGTCGACGCCTTCGCCGCCCGCGCCCTCGCCGCGCGGAGCGCCGGCCGCAGCCTCGACCTGATGTATTACATCTGGCACCACGACCTGACCGGGCAATTGCTGGCGCACGAGATGCTTGCGGCCGCCGACCGCGGCGTGCGCGTTCGCCTGTTGCTCGACGACATCAATACGCGCGGCCGCGATCCCTTCTACCTCGCCCTCGACAGCCATCCCGACATCGAAGTCCGCCTTTTCAATCCGAGCCTGGCGCGGGAAGGCAAGCTGCGCCGCGGCCTCGAGATTCTGCTGCGCGCTTTCGCCGTCAACCGGCGCATGCACAACAAGGCCTGGATCGCAGACGGCAGGATCGCCATCGTCGGCGGCCGCAACATCGGCGACGAATACTTCGATGCCGCCGAGGCGGAGAGCTTCCGCGATCTCGACCTCGTGCTCCTCGGGCCGGCGGTCGGCGAGGCCGCAGCCGTCTTCGACCGGTTCTGGAACAGCGCCCAGACCATCCCCGTCCGCGCCGTCGCGAGACCCCGACGGCGTCGCCGAGCTCGCCTCGACGCCCTGCGCGTCCGCCTTTCCGACCTCGCCGTGGGCACCGCGGCGCGGCCCTATCTCGAGCGCGTCCGCCAGCGCCTGTCGGTCGTCGCCCTGTTCGAGGACGGCATCCGCATTCACTGGACAGGCGCGGCTCAGGTCATCTCCGACCCGCCCGA
This sequence comes from Hyphomicrobiales bacterium, assembly GCA_012842935.1. GTDB lineage: Bacteria > Pseudomonadota > Alphaproteobacteria > Rhizobiales > Rhizobiaceae > DUSC01. The sequence continues at coordinate 30,118 of DUSC01000067.1, forward strand.
GAAGGCGCTGGCACGCGGCGCGGGCAACTGGCTGATGCGTGAGATCTTTCCCGCCATCGGCGCCGCCACGCGCACGGTGGAGATCACCTCCCCCTATTTCGTCCCGGGCGCCGAGGGCACCAGGGCGCTCGTCGCGCTGGCCGGCAAGGGCGTCGACGTCGCCGTGCTCACCAATTCGCTCGCTGCAACGGATGTCGCCGCCGTCCATGGCGGCTACGCGCCCTGGCGCCGCGCGCTGCTCCGGGGCGGTGTGCGCCTCTACGAGCTGCGCCCGGACGCCGACCGGCAGCGCATCTCGCTGTTCGGCTCGC
>DUSC01000068.1 GCA_012842935.1 Hyphomicrobiales bacterium
CGCCCGCCTCGCGCACGTCGGCGAACGGCATGACGCGGGGTGCGGCGCCGCCGCTCAGCTCGGTCTCCGCGGCAAGGAGGCTGTCGCGCAGCTCGGCGAGCGTGCCGCCGCCGGCGAGCGCGCCGAGGAACAGGCCGTCGGGCCTTAGCGACCGGCGGATCTGGACGAGCTGGCCGGGCACGTCGTTGGCTTCGTGCAGCGCAAGCAGCGAAACGGCGAGATCGACGCTTTCCGGCGCCAGCGGCACGCGGTCCGGCGGGGCGACCAGGCCTTCGCCGCCGTCGAGGAAGACGGAATCGGCCTCGACGCGCGTCACGCGGCCGACCTTGCCCGAGGCGGCGAGCGCTGCGGCCGCGTGCGGGGTGATGCAGTGCAGGGCGACCGCTTCGGCGAACCGCCGCTCGACCGTGGCGAGGCGTTCGGCGAGGTCCTCCGCGACGCGCTCGGCGAGGAACGCCGCGCCGGGAGCGGCCTGCGCCAGGGCGCGCTTCTTGCGGGCGACGATCAGGTCCTGGTCGAAGAGGGGCTGCAAGGCTGTGCTCCGGACGACGGCGCGACGACGCCGCCGGGTCTGAAGGTCGTTGTCGCGCAGCAAGTGGCCCATCGCCGCCGGCAGATCAAGGGGGAGGGCGACCGGTCTCTCCGCCTCGTCCGGGAGACCGCGACAATCGGCGCGACCGCCCGCGGTTGCATCGCTGCCGCGAGGCGTTATCTCCGGGTCCGGAGACACCGGAGCCGATGACCCCCCGCCGACCCCCTCCACTCCCGGGCTTCTTGCGCGCGCTCCGCGCTCGCTCTCGTGCTGGCGTCGTTCGCCCACCGCAACGGCGGATCGCACGCCGGCCGGCTCCGCCGGCGGTTCCACCCCCCAACGCATCCGAGGTGCAAACATGCTCCTGGCCTTCATCCTCTTCGTGCCGGTCTTCGGCCTTTCCGTGCGCAGCGCGCTCATGGGCGACGCGACCGAAAAGGTGTTCTTCGTCGTCAACCTCATCATGGCCTGGCTTCTGGCGATCTTCCATTTCGGCTATCCCGCCATCATCCTTCCGGCGCTGTGCGCCACGGTGGGCTATCTCGCCTTCCTCGTCGTCCTCACCTCCGGCGGCCTGTTCACCTTCGGCCCCGCCGCCGGGATCGCCGCCGGCGAGGACGAATAGGCCGCGCCGGCGCGGCCCTGCGGAACCGGGCCGACCGTCCGCGCCTGCCGCACTCCCCTGCGCGCCCCGGTTGTGCTATCAACCGCCGGGGGTGGAACCCATGGCCGGGAAGAGCGCCGACATCAGGGCCGGGATCAGGGGACTGGCGACGTCGCTCGGACGTGGCGCGGCGCGGCTGCTGTTTCCGCCCGTCTGCGCGGGCTGCCGGCGGCAGGTGGATTCGCCCGGCGCGCTGTGCGGCGAATGCTGGCCGAAGCTGCGTTTCCTCGAACGCCCGTGGTGCGCGGTGCTGGGCACGCCCTTCACCCACGAGATGGGCGAGGGCGCGCTGTCGCCCGAGGCCATCGCCAACCCGCCGCCGTTTGCCCGGGCGCGCGCCGCCGTCGCCTATTCGGGTGTGGCGCGCGAGATGGTGCAGGGCCTGAAATACAACGACCGCACGGATCTCGCGCCGTGGATGGCCCGCTGGATGGCGCGCGCCGGCGCCGAACTGATCGCCGACGCCGACCTGGTGGTTCCGGTGCCGCTGCACTGGCGGCGCTTCCTGTCGCGCCGCTTCAACCAGTCGGCCGAACTCGCCCGCGCCCTGGCGACCGCCTCGGGCCGGCCCTTCGATCCCGGCGCGCTGGTGCGCCGCAAGGTGACGCGCCAGCAGGTCGGCCTCGACGCGCGGGAGCGCGAGGACAATGTGCGCGGCGCGTTTTCCGTGCCGCCGGGCGCCAGGGCACGTGTCGCCGGCCGGCGGGTGCTGCTCGTCGACGACGTCTACACAACCGGCGCCACGGTCGCTGCGGCGACAAGGGCGCTGAGGCGGGCCGGCGCGACGGCCGTCGACGTGCTCACCTTCGCCCGGGTCCTGCCGGGGGACTTCCGCGACGATGGGGCCGATATTATATAGCCACGCAAGGACAGCGGATTTTCCCATGGTCGACGTGACGATCTACACTCGCATGATGTGCGGCTACTGCGCCGCGGCGAAGCGCCTGCTCGACAGGAAGGGCGTCGCCTATACCGAGCACGACGCCTCCTTCTCGCCCGAACTGCGGCAGGAGATGATGGCGCGTGCCAACGGGCGCTACACCTTCCCGCAGATCTTCGTCGGCGACGTCCATGTCGGCGGGAGCGACGACCTGCATGCGCTCGAGGCGGATGGGCGGCTCGACGCGCTGCTCGCCACCGGCAGGCTGGACTGACGGCGATGACGACCTTCACCGCCGCCGCCGTGCAGATGCGTTCGGGAACCGAAGTCTCGCGGAACGTCCGCGACATGGAGGAGATGGTGCGCGAGGCGGCCGCCCGCGGCGCCACCTACGTGCAGACGCCCGAGATGACCGGCGCGCTTCTGCGCGACAAGGACGCCCGCGCCACCGCGTTCACCACCGCGGACCGTGATCCTGTGGCGGCCGCCGCGGCGGCGCTTGCCGCCGAGCTGGGCATCTGGCTCCACATAGGCTCGACGGCGATCCGCCGTGGCGACGGCAAGCTCGCCAACCGCGCCTTCCTGTTCGGTCCCGACGGCCGGCGGATCGCCACCTACGACAAGATCCACATGTTCGACGTCGACCTCGACAATGGCGAGAGCTGGCGCGAATCGTCGGCCTACGAGGCCGGCCGCGAGGCGGTGGTCGCCGACCTTCCGATCGCCCGGCTCGGCTTCGCCATCTGCTACGACCTGCGCTTCCCGCAGCTGTTCCGCGCCGAGGCGCTGGCCGGCGCCGAGGTGCTCACCGTGCCCGCGGCCTTCACCCGCCAGACCGGCGAGGCGCACTGGCACGCCCTGCTTCGCGCCCGCGCCATCGAGAACGGCGCCTTCGTCGTCGCCGCCGCACAGGGGGGCCGCCACGAGGACGGCCGCGAGACCTACGGCCATTCGCTGATTGTCGATCCCTGGGGGCGCGTGGTCGCCGAGGCCGACCACGCCGAGCCCGGCATCGTGCTCGCCGAGATCGACACCGCCGCCGTGGCCTCGGCGCGCGCCAAGATCCCCAACCTGAAGAACGCCCGGGAATTCGCGGTCACGCCCGTCGATGCGTCCGGTGCGGCCGGGCTGAGGGGTGCGGCATCGTGATCCGCTTCTCGCTCGTCTGCGACAAGGACCACGACTTCGAGGCCTGGTTCCGCAGCAACGACGATTTCGACACGCAGGCCCGTCGCGGTTTCGTCGAATGCCCAGCCTGCGGCTCGAAGAAGGTCGGCAAGGCGCTGATGGCGCCGGCGGTCTCCACCGGCCGCAAGAAGGAGCAGATCGCGCTGGCCATGGGCGAGGCGCAGAAGCGGGCGCTGGCGCAACTGAAGGCGATGGCCGAGAAGATCCGCGAGAACGCCGACTATGTCGGCGACAGGTTCGCCGAGGAGGCGCGCAAGATCCATTTCGGCGAGAGCGAGGCGCGCGGCATCTACGGGGAGGCGACGCTCGAGGAGGCGCGCTCGCTCGCCGAGGACGGCGTCGAATTCATGCCGATCCCTGTCTTTCCCGACGACCGCAACTGAGTGGCGGTCGCTCCGTCGACCCCGAGGCTCGGCGCTGGACCAATGCGCATCCGCTGCGCGATCCCGCCGTCCAGGCTAAGACCGGCGCCATGAGCGCTCTGTGGTCGTCCGCCTTCGCCCTTCTCCTCGTCACCGGAACGCTGCTCGGGCTGACCCTGCCCTTCGGCAAGGTGGCGACCGCGGCCGGCGTGGCGCCGATGGTCTGGGCCTTCGTCATCTCGGCCGGCGCCGGCTCGGTGCTGCTCGCGGCCCTTCTAGAGCAGATTCGACTTATTCGGGGTCATATCCGGC
>DUSC01000069.1 GCA_012842935.1 Hyphomicrobiales bacterium
GCGACGCCCGCCCCGACGCTGCCGACGCCCGAGCGAAGCGCGAGGTCGGTCAGCGCCCCGAGCATCAGCCAGACGGCGAGCCCGATGCCTAACGCGGCCGCGACCGAGGCGCCGTCGACCACGCCGAGGACCGCGAGCACGGCCGCCAGCGTGCCGCCGAAGGCGGCGAAGAGGCGTTGCGCGGCGGCGTAGAGGTCGGCGCGTTTCCAGGCGAGCAGCGGCCCGAACGGCACCATGACCAGCAGCGGCACCATCAGGGCGCCGAAGGTCATGTCGAAGAACGGCGCCCCGACCGAGATCCTGTCGCCCGAGAAGGCCTCGATGAACAGCGGATAGAGCGTTCCGACGAAGACGGTCGCTGCCGCGGTCGTCAGGAACAGGTTGTTCAGCACCAGTGCGCCCTCGCGCGAGATCGGATGGAAGACGCCGCCTTGCGTCAGCGCGGTGGCGCGGAAGGCGAACAGCGCCAGCGACCCGCCGATGAAGAAGGTCAGGATGGCGAGGATGAAAACGCCGCGGCTCGGATCGGTGGCGAAGGCATGCACCGAGGTGAGCACGCCCGAGCGCACGAGGAAGGTGCCGAGCAGCGACAGGGAAAACGTCAGGATGGCGAGCAGCAGGGTCCAGATCTTCAGCGCCGAACGCTTTTCCATGACGATCGCCGAGTGCAGCAGCGCCGTGCCGGCGAGCCAGGGCATGAAGGAGGCGTTCTCGACCGGATCCCAGAACCAGAAGCCGCCCCAGCCCAGCTCGTAGTAGGCCCAGTAGGAGCCCATGGCGATGCCGCCGGTCAAAAACACCCAGGCGGCGAGCGTCCACGGCCGCACCCAGCGCGCCCAGGCCGCGTCGATGCGCCCGTCGATCAGCGCCGCAACGGCGAACGAGAAACACACAGAGAAGCCGACATAGCCGAGGTAGAGCAGCGGCGGATGGATGGCGAGCCCGACGTCCTGGAGCACGGGATTGAGGTCGCGGCCCTCGATCGGCGCCGGCGACAGCCGGGCAAAGGGGTTCGACGTCGCCAGGATGAACAGGAAGAAGGCGGCGCCGATCAGGCCCTGAACGGAAAGCACGTTGGCGCGCAGCGTCGCCGGCAGGTTCCTGCCGAAGGCGGCAACGAGGGCGCCGAAAAAGGTGAGGATCAGCACCCACAGCAGCATGGAGCCTTCGTGGTTCCCCCAGACTCCGCTGACCTTGTAGATCATCGGCTTCAGCGAGTGCGAGTTCTCCCAGACGTTCGCCACCGAGAAGTCGGAGACAACATAGGCGTGCGTCAGCGAGGCGAAGGACAATGCGGTCAGCGCGAAGCCGGTGACGGCCACCGGCCCGCCGACCGCCATCAGCCGCTCGCTGGCCGTGACGGCGCCGAGGAAGGGCAGGACCGCCTGGACGAGGGCCAGCGCGAAGGCGAGCACCAGGGCGAAGTGGCCGATCTCAACCATGGCGGGTCTCCTGCGCGGCGCCGTTCATTGCTGCCAGACGCCCCTTTCCTTGAGGCTGTCGGCGACTTCCTTGGGCATGTAGGTCTCGTCGTGCTTGGCGAGCACGCTGTCGGCGGTGAAGACGCCACCCGGTCCGAAGGCGCCCTCGGCGATGACGCCCTGTTTCTCGCGGAAAAGGTCCGGCAGGATGCCGTTGTAGACCACTTTCACCGTCTCGGTCCCGTCCGTGACGGAAAAATCGACTTCCGTGCCCGCGCCGCGCTTGATCGACCCCTCGGCGACGAGGCCGCCGAGGCGGATGCGCTGGCCCTCCGCAACCGGGCTCGCGGCGAGATCGCCCGGCATGTAGAAGTAGGACGCCTTCTGGCCCAGGGCGTAGAAGGTGAGCAGCATGGCGAGGGCGAGAAAGCCCATGCCTCCTGCGATCACCGACAGTCTCTTCTGCTTGCGGGTCATCATTCTACTCTGTCTTGACCAGTCCGAGTTCCGCGGCGAGCGCCGCGATGGCGCGCGCCTCCTGCGTGTCGGCCGGGAACGCCTCGCCGGCACGCTTCAGCGCATCCAGCGCGTCGTCCTTGCGGCCGAGCACCACATAGGAACGGATGAGCCGCTGCCATCCTTCCCCGTCCGCGGGATTCTGTCGCAGTCTTTCGTCGAGGCCGGCGACCATCGTCTCGATCATCGCCATGCGGTCGGCCGGCGTCATCGCTTCCGCGGCCGCGACGTCCTGGGCCGACGGCCCGGCCGGTGCCTCGCCGGCAGCCTGTGCGGAGTCGGCCGAGAGGCGGCGC
>DUSC01000070.1 GCA_012842935.1 Hyphomicrobiales bacterium
AGCGCCGAGGCGAGCGTGTCGCCGGCCACCCCGGTGTAGGGCCTGCCGTCGAAGGTGAAGCGCGCTGTGCGTGCCGGCGTCAGCCGGCCGGCGCCGGCGATGCGGAAGGACTGGCTCATGCCGGAAAGATCCCTGAATGCGAGGTCCGCGTTCCTGCGCGGAAACGAAGAGCGGGGTTGGTCAACGGGACCCCTCCTTCAGCTTCGGCTTCGGCTCGCCGGCCTTGTAGGTCATGACGAACTTGTCGGTGACGGTGTCGCGAACGGCGTTGAAGAAGCGCGCGCAGCCGTGGATGTGGCGCCAGCGCTCGTAGATCAGCCCCTTGGGATTGGAGCGGATGAAGAAGAACGCCTCGAAATCCTCGTCGGTCTCGGCGGCGATGTTGGTCGGGCGCGCGATGTGCGCCTCGCCGGCGTTGCGGAACTCGAGTTCCGGACGCTCTTCCTCGCAATAGGGGCAGCGGATCAGAAGCATCGGCGGGTCCTCAGATTTCTTTTTCCGGCGGCTGGCCGTCGGCGCTCGGCGCGCGGCCCATGGTCTCGAACGGCGCGAGCCGCCTGGTCAGCGTCTCGATGCCGTCGAAGGGAAGGTGGACGTCGCGGTCCTCGTGGCTGGCGAGCAGCGCGAAGGGATCGGCGGAGACGATGACGCTGCACGGCTGCGTCATGTCGGCGAACTCCTGCGGCACGACGGTGCGCCACGGCTCGGAGAAGATCACGGTCTGTCGTCCGCCGTACTCGGCGCCGGCGCGCGTGCCCTCGTCGACGGGGAACGGCCGCTCGTGCGGCGTCTCATCCTTGCGGATGACGATCTCGGGAAAGGTGCTTGTCTGCAGGACGGCGGCCACGGCCGGTCCCTCCCACGCAACGGCGGGCGGCAGCATCACCGACACGGCTGCGGCAAGGCCCTGCATCAGTGCGCCACGGCGGCGGCCGCCGCCTCGTCGATCAGCCGCCCGGTGCGGAAGCGCTCCAGCGTGAACGGCGCGTTGATCGGGTGCGGCTCGTCGCGGGCGATCGTGTGGGCGAAGACGTGGCCGGAGCCCGGCGTCGCCTTGAAGCCGCCCGTGCCCCAGCCGCAGTTCACGTAGAGGCCCTTCACCGGCGTCTTGGCCAGGATCGGCGAGCGGTCCGGCGTCACGTCGACGATGCCGCCCCACGAGCGCAGCATCTTCATGCGCGTGAACATCGGGAACATCTCGCAGATCGCGTCGAGCGTGTGGTTGATGATGTGCAGGCCGCCCGTCTGCGAATAGGAGACGTACTGGTCGGTGCCGGCGCCGATGACCAGTTCGCCCTTGTCGGACTGCGAGATGTAGGCGTGCACCGTGTTCGACATGACCACGCAGGGAAACACCGGCTTGACCGGCTCCGAGACAAGCGCCTGCAGCGGGTAGCTCTCGAGCGGCATGCGCACGCCCGCCATCTGCATGATCACCGAGGAATGGCCCGCGGCGACCACGCCGATCTTCTTCGCGCCGATGAAGCCCTTCGTCGTCTCGACGCCGGTCACGGCGCCGTCGGGGCCGCGCGAGATGCCGGTGACCTCGCAGTTCTGGATGATGTCGACGCCGCGGGCGGCGGCGGCGCGCGCGTAGCCCCAGGCCACCGCGTCGTGGCGGGCCGTGCCGCCGCGGCGCTGCAGGGTCGCGCCGACCACCGGATAGCGCGCGTCGCGCGAGATGTTGAGCGGCGGGCAGTATTCCTTGGCCTGCTCCGGCGTCAGCCACTCGTTGTCGATGCCGTTCAGCCGGTTGGCGTGGACGTGTCGCTTCAGCACCTGGACGTCGTGGACGTTATGGGCGAGCATCATGACGCCGCGCGCGGAGTACATGACGTTGTAGTTCAGGTCCTGGCTAAGCCCGTCCCACAGCCTGACCGCGTGGTCGTAGATACCGGCGCTCTCGTCGTAGAGGTAGTTGGACCGGATGATCGTCGTGTTGCGGCCGGTGTTGCCGCCGCCCAGCCAGCCCTTCTCGACGACGGCGACGTTGGTCACGCCGTGCTCCTTGGCAAGATAGTAGGCTGTCGCCAGGCCATGGCCGCCGGCGCCGACGATGACAACGTCGTAGGCCTTTTTCGGCTCCGGCGAAGGCCACTGCTGTTCCCAGCCCTTGTGGCCGCGCATGGCCTCCCGGGCGATCGCGAATACCGAATATCTGCGCATGGGCTGGGCCTCGAATTCTGGCGGTACGGCGGTCTCCCGACCGGTCGCGACGTGTAGCACTAGCGAAAAGGCGCTTCCAGTCTTGCGCTGTTTGCGACGGCGATTGCCGCTTTGCGCCGCGCCGTCTACACCGGGGCCGGACGGATTGACGCGGACTGGGGCATTCGGGCCATGACGACATTGCAATCGCCCGCCGGCGCAGGCTTCTTCATGCCGCCGGAATGGCACCGCCATCGCCGCACATGGATGATGTGGCCGACACGCGCCGAGATCTGGCCCGACATCGACGCGGTGCGCCGGGCCTATGCCGAGGTGGCACGCACGATCCGCCGCTTCGAACCGGTGACGATGGCGGCCAACGCGGACGACGTGGCCGACGCGACGGCGCTTGTCGGTCCCGACATCGACGTCGTCGCGATCCCGGTCGACGATTCGTGGGCGCGCGACGCCGGCCCCTGCTTCATCATCGACGGACGCGGAAACCGCGCCGGGACCGTCTTCCGCTTCAACGCCTGGGGCGGCAAATATCGACCCCACGACCGCGACGCGGCGTTCGCCGCGGCGGTGCTCCGGCGCGAGGGTCTCCGGATCTTCGCCTCAGAGCTCGTCGCCGAGGGCGGCGGCGTCAGCGTCGACGGCGAGGGCACGATCCTCACCACCGAGACCTGCTTTCCCAACGCCAACCGCAATCCCGGCCGGACCCGCGAGGCGATCTCGGAGGAGCTGAAGCGCATGCTCGGCGGCAGCCACGTTGTGTGGTTGCCCGGCAACCCCGCCGAGGTCGAGACCGACGGCCACGTCGATTGCATCGCCGTCTTCGCCCGGCCCGGTCTCGTGTTGGTCGAGGAAGCCGCCGAGCCCGGCAGCGAGCACGATCGCGTCATGCGCGAGAACCACCGCGCGCTTTCCCTGGCGCGCGACGCGAAGGGTCGGCCGTTCGAGCTCGTCAGGGTGCCCGAGGCCGCCGACGCCGAAGGCCGCGGCGAGCGCTTCTGCCGCTCCTACGTCAACAGCTACATGGTCAACGGCGGTGTGGTGATCCCTGCCTACGGCACCCCCGCCGACGCGACTGCGCGCGACATCTTCCGACGCGTCTTCCCCGACCGCGAGATCGCCCAGGTCGCCGTTTCGCTGATCGCGGAGGGCGGCGGCGGCATCCACTGCATCACGCAGCAGGAACCGGCCTGAGGCGCGCGGCGCCCGCTTGTCACCGGCGTGCGAATCTCCATCTATTTCGGCGCGGATGCGGGACCGGGATCGACCATGCTGCTCGTCAACACCTATGTCGGCAAGAGCGAGATCGAGGGTGTCGGCGTATTCGCCGCCGAGCCGATCGCCCGGGGTACGGTGATCTGGCGCTTCGACGAAGAGTTCGACCGGCTGATACCGGTCGAGAAATACCGGGCGGCCGAGCCGCTGGTCAGGAAGCTGCTCGACCGCTACGCCTATCCGAGCCCCGACCGGCCCGGCTTCATCGTCTACGAGACCGACAACGGCCGCTTCATGAACCATGCCGACGATCCCAACACCGACTTTTCCGACGAGGGCGGCGCCCGCGCCACGCGCGACATCGCCGCAGGCGAGGAGATCACCTGCAACTACGGCCACTTCTTCAGCGATTTCGAACTGCTCGGCGCCGTGGCGTCCGAGCGCCGGGAGGCGCCGTGCGGCCCTGCCCCCGCCTGTGGGTAAGGCGATCCCGGCCATGCACGCGGCCCCGGTCGATGCTAAGGCCATGGCCGCGGTGACGGGCGTCCGCCGCGACGGCAGGGATACCGTGACGCGATGAGAGTGCAGATCGACATGGGTGCCGCGGCCGGCGGACAGCCGGCGACGCTCGACCTCGAGGAGCTCCTCGCGACGCGCCTTCTCGTGCAGGGCAATTCGGGCTCCGGCAAGTCGCACCTCTTGCGCCGCCTGCTCGAGCAGAGCGCGCCCTGGGTGCAGCAGGTCGTCATCGATCCCGAGGGCGACTTCGTCACGCTCGCCGACCGCTTCGGTCATGTGGTGGTCGACGCCCTGCGCGCCGAACCGGAACTGACCCGCATCGCCGGGCGCATCCGCCAGCACCGCGTCTCCGTCGTGCTCGATCTCGAAGGCCTCGACGTCGAGCAGCAGATGCGCGCCGCTGCCGCCTTCCTCGGCGGCCTGTTCGACGCCGACCGCGACCACTGGTACCCGGTGCTCGTCGTCGTCGACGAGGCCCAGCTGTTCGCGCCCGCGGCGGCCGGCGACGTTTCCGACGACGCGCGAAAACTCTCGCTCGGCGCCATGACCAACCTGATGTGCCGCGGCCGCAAGCGCGGGCTGGCCGGCGTCATCGCCACGCAACGACTCGCCAAGCTCGCCAAGAACGTCGCGGCAGAGGCTTCCAACTTTCTCATGGGCCGCACCTTCCTCGATATCGACATGGCGCGCGCCGCCGACCTGCTCGGCATGGACCGCCGCCAGGCCGAGATGTTCCGCGACCTCGCCTGCGGCCGCTTCGTCGCGCTCGGGCCGGCCTTGTCGCGTCGGCCGCTGCCCGTGACCATCGGCGCGGTCGAGACCGGCGCGCGCTCGGCCAGCCCGAAACTGACGCCGCTTCCCGACACGCCGGCCGATCCGCGCGACCTGATCTTCGCCCCCGATCCCGAGGAGGCGTCCGCGCCGCCGCGCCGGACGCCACCGCCGCCCACGCCGACCGCCAGGATCATGGCGCAGCTCGCCCGCTCGCGCGGTCCGGCGCCGGAGCCGGCGCCCGCCCTACCGCCGGCGCCGGTCGACGAGGCGGCGCGCGAGGCCGGCATCGATCGCGTGCTCCGCGAGATCCTCGACGACGGCGATGGCGCCTTCCGCTCGGACGCCGTCCTCTACCAGGATTTCCTCGTGCGCTGCCGCATCCGCCGCGTGCCCGGCGAGGCACCGTCGCTGTCGGCCTTTCGCCGACGGCTCGCCGTGGCGCGCGCCGGTGTGCGCGATGAGCATGCCGGTAGCGACCGCTGGCAGGCCGCGCTGGGTCTTTCGGAAAGCCTTCCGGACGACCTGCAGGGCGTCTTCCTGCTCGTCGCCCGCGCCGCCGTCGCGCACGAGCCGTGCCCGTCCGACGCCGGGCTTGCCCGCGCCTACGGCACGCATTCGCCGCGCCGCGCCCGGTGCCTGCTTGCCTATTTCGAGGAGCGAGGGTTCATCGTCCTGCGCAACGACCCGCGCGGCCGTCGCATCGCCGCCTTCCCGGACCTCGATTGCGAGACCGCGCCGGGCGACGCCGACGCGCCGGACTCGCGACAGGCTGCGGAATAATAACGCGAATCCGGCGCCATCGCTCTCGACATCCGGCGCCGATTCTGCTAAAGGGCCTGCCAATTCGCGTCGCCGGTCGGCGCGGAGCAAACGGGTTATCGGCCGTTTGCCTCTTGAATCCTAACGGAAAAGACAGGAACACACGTGCAGGTACTCGTCCGCGACAACAACGTTGACCAGGCGCTCCGGGCGCTGAAGAAGAAGATGCAGCGCGAAGGCATTTTCCGCGAAATGAAGATGCGCGGACACTACGAGAAGCCCTCCGAGAAGCGCGCCCGCGAGAAGGCCGAGGCCGTTCGCCGCGCCCGCAAGCTGGCCCGCAAGCGCGCCCAGCGCGAAGGTCTTCTGCCCGGCGCGCGTCCGGCCGCCACTGCGGCTCCGGCCCGGCCGGCCCGCTGACTGCCAAGTTTTCGTCCTTTTCCGAATCTAACCGGAAGGTGGCGCGATGCCGAATCGCCGCCACCTTTTTCTTTCGTCCCGCAACGGCGGGGACTGACGGGCGGACGCTCCACGTGAGAAGATCGATGCGAATGGTGAGCGATAGCGGCCGCAAGGTCACCTGGCGCAGTGCCTCCGCGGCACTGGTCATGGCGTTCGTCGTCCCGCTGTCCGCCTGCCAGACCGGCCCCATGGGCGAGGTCGCCCCGATCGAGGAGGCCCAGGGTTCGGAGGAAAACATCGCCTCGCTTTCGGCGGTGATCGCCCGCAACCAGAACGATCCCGAAGCCTACAACACGCGCGGATCGGCCTACGGCCGCGGCGGCCGCTACAAGGAAGCCCTCCAGGATTTCGACAAGGCGATCCAGCTCAATCCGAACTACTATCAGGCCTATGCCAATCGCGCCCTGATCCATCGCTTCCTCGGCGACCAGGCCGCGGCGCTGCGCGACTACAACCGTGCCATCCAGATCAACGCGAACTACGACACGGCCTATATCGGACGCGGCAATCTCTATCGGAAGGCCGGCAGGATCAGGGAAGCCTTCGACGACTTCCAGCGCGCCATCCAGCTCGATACGACCGATCCCCGCGCCTACCACAATCGCGGCCTGATCTATCAGAGCCAGGGCCAGCACACCTTCGCCATCGAGGATTTCTCGACCGCGATCTCGCTCGCGCCCGATTCGCCCGAGCCCTACAACGGCCGGGGCCTTTCCTACATCGCGCTCAACGACGACGAAAACGCCTTCGCCGACTTCAACATGGCGATCAAGCTGAACGATCGCTCGGCCGAGAGCTGGGCGAACCAGGCCCTCGTCTACGAGCGCCGCGGCGACAAGGCCCGCGCCGCGAAGTCCTATGCCCGCGCTGCCCAGCTCGATCCGCAGTACAAGCCGGCGACCGAGGGCCTCAGCCGCACCCGCGGCGCCTGACGGCATCCGTCCGCAACGGGCATTGGCCAGGGGGCCGGCAACGGCATCTTCCCATCTTTCGCGCGGGCGGCGTGCATAGTAGCTTCTGCCGCGGAGGAATCGAGACGATGCGACGCCTTCTGGCGGCGGCCCTCACCGCCCTTCCCCTTTCCGGAACAGCCCTCGCCCAGCGGGGAGGCATCGAGCTCGGCATGCTCGACTGCGCCATCGAGGGCGGCGCGGGCTTCGTCTTCAGCTCGAGGAAGGATCTCTCCTGCACCTTCACGCCGGCCGACCCGACCTTCGCGCCCGAACCCTATTTCGGCGCCGTGACGAAGTACGGCCTCGACATCGGCGTGACTTCGGCGACCGTCATGCAGTGGCTGGTTCTCGCGCCGACCGCCAACATCTATGCGCCTGGCATGCTTGCCGGCGACTATGTCGGTGCGAGCGCCGAGGTCACCGCCGCGATCGGCGCCGGCGCCAATCTGCTCGTCGGCGCCGGGCAGGATTCCGGCCTCGTCCTGCAGCCGCTCAGCCTTCAGGCACAGACGGGCGTCAACCTCGCCATCGGCGTCAGCCAGTTCCAGCTGCGCTCCTCCGCTCAGTAGTCCCGTTCCGCCTCGCCAGCCCGTGATCGACTGCCCGCCGAAACTGCCTGCCGCCCGCCCGTTGGGTACCGTGTCTCCCCGTTCCTGCAACGCGTGGCGGCGTCCATGAGCGGCGGTCGGGTCGCCGGCGGCAGTCGCGCCGCGCAGGTCGATTGGGCGGCGCTGTGGCGCACGGGCGACCTCGGCCGCTTCTGTTTCATCAGCCTCGGCATTCTCCTTCACGCCACCAACGAGACGATGATCGCCACCATCTTGCCGGCCATGGTCGGCGAGCTGTCGGGCGTCCAGCTCGTCGGCTGGTCGCTGGCGATCTATGAGCTCGGCTCGATCGTGGCCGGCGCCGCGGCCGGGCGGCTCGTTTCCTTCGTCGCCCTGCGCACGAACATGGCGGTCGCAGCCCTCCTCTACGCCGCCGGCGCCGCCGTCTGCGCCGGCGCGCCGGCCATGGGCTGGTTCCTCGCCGGGCGGCTGCTCGAAGGCCTCGGCGGCGGGGCGCTCGTCGCGCTGGCCTTCGTCTCGGTCGAGCGCCTGTTCGACCGCGCGATCTGGCCGCAGCTCTTCGCCATCATGTCGGCGGTCTGGGGCGTCGCCGCTTTCGGCGGCCCGCTGCTCGGCGCCCTCGTCTCGGAGGCGCTGTCGTGGCGCTGGGCCTTCGGCATCTTCGCCGCGGCGGGCCTCGCCATGGCGTCGGTGACGCTTCTGATCCTTCGCGGGCCGAGGGCGACAGTGCCGAGCGGCAGCCCGGCGTCGCTGCCGCCGTTCCCCCTCTTCGTCCTCGCCGTGCTGGCGGCAAGCATTCTCCTGATCGCCGCGGCCGGCGTCGACGTCGCCCTGCTGCGCTCGACGCTGCTGCTGTTAGCCGGCCTCGCCGGTCTCGCCGTCTTCTTCTTCCTCGACGCGCGCCGGCCGGAGGCGCGGCTCTTTCCGTCGCGTCTCTTCGACTGGTCGACCCCGGTCGGCAGCGGCATGACCATGGTCGCCGCCTTCTCGGTGGCGACCTGCGCCTTTGCGCTCTACGGCCCTTTGCTGCTGACCAGCCTCCACGGCATCCCGATCCTGACGACGGGCTACCTGATCGCCGCCGAATCGATCGCCTGGTCGGTCCTGTCGATCCTGGTAGCCAACGCGCCGCCGCGCCGGGAGCGGATGATCATCGTCGGCGGCGCCGTCATGATCGCCGCCGGCTGCGCCGGCTTTGCCGTCGCCATCCCGGCCGGCTCGATCCCGCTGGTTCTCGTCTGCGCCGTCTTCCAGGGCGGCGGATTCGGCATCGCCTGGCCGTTCGTCACGCGCATCGTCATCGGCTCGGCGCCCGAGCGCGAGCGGACCATCGCCTCCTCGGCGGTGCCGACCATGCAGCGCATCGGTTATGCCGCGGGTTCGGCGGCGACCGGCATCGTCGCCAACGCCGCCGGTTTCTCGGAAGGCCTCAGTCCGGAAAGCGCCGGCGCGGTGGCGACGGTGCTGTTCCTTGCGCCGGTGCCGCTCGCCGTCCTCGGCGTCGCTGCGGCGATCCGTGCCTCGCGGGTTGAGTCGGACAGCCGGGAATAGACGGTCTTCCGCTCGTGTCCGCCTACCGCAGCGCCAGCGCCTTGCGCAGCAGCGTGACGTGCGCCTTGCCGTCGCCGGCAAGCCCGGTCAGGCCGAGCTTCGCCGCCTCCGTGTCCGTCACGGTGCCGCTGGCGCGCGGGTTCCAGTAGTCGGTGTGAGTCACCAGCCGGCCCAGGGCTCCGCCGCGGTCAATCCTGACGGCGACGTCGACGACCCCCGGCCCGAAGTTCGGCGCGCACGGCCCGCTGATGAAGTCGCCGAGGAAGGGTATCGCGCCGGGATCGTGGATGTTGGTCCAGCGCATGGCGGCGAACATCGCCGCGTGATGGGCGTATTTCAGGTCCGAATAGAGGAAGGACGGCAGCGCGCCCGGCTCCAGCATCGGCGGACAGGTGGGGAACAGGCGCTCGGCCTTGCGTTCCTCGAAAGCGGCGCGGTCGCGCGATACCAGGAACTCGGCATGGGTGAGCGGCGAGCCGAGCGTGACGAAGTCGGTGATGCGCCAGCTGCCCGGCTGCCTGGCGAGGCTCTCCGCGAGCTTTTCCTGCTGGATGCGGAACGCCGACGGGTCGAACGTGCCCCTTGCCGCCGCGGATCGGCAATAGCCGTCGGTCGCGCGCAGCCGCCCCAGCGCCTCGCCCTTCGCCGGATTGCGCGAGGTCGGGCCGCGCTCCTCCCAGAACAGCCTGAGCACGTCGTAGGCGATGATCGATCCGAGGCTGTGGCCGACCACGACGATTCGCTCGTAGCCGGTCTCGTCGCCGTAGTCGTAGCGCCGGTCGGCCGCGCCGCCGGTCCTGCCGTGCAAGGCGCGCAGGAGTTCCACGCCGCGTTCGCGGATCTGCGCGCGTGCCGACACCGCATCGGGAGAGGTACGCACGTAGCGCGCCACGTCGCCGAACACCGGTACGACCCATGCCGACAGGGCGGCCGCGATTCCGGTGGCGACGATCAGCGCCCAGGTTTTCGGCGTCGCCAGCACGGTCCACGGGAACCAGCCATAGAGGGCGAGGCCCACCGCCGAGGGAATAAGGATCGTCGCGATCCTGGACAGCGTCGTGCTCGCCGAGGCCTGGCGCGGCGTGATCGTGGCCCAGATGCCGGGGAACAAGCGGTCGGCATTCGTCCACGCAGCGAGCACATTCGCCAGCTGCCGCCGCATGAGGAGGAAGAGGAAGACGGCAGCCGCGACGCTCGCCGCGGCCGTCCGGCGGTCATGGACCGTCTCGGCTTCGCCGATCAGCTTCCGGAGCGCCGCCAGCGAACCGGTCAGGCCGACATAGGCGGCCAGGGCGACGATGATGCCGACCAGCACCCAGAGCACGATCCACAGCAGGAAGGATTCGCGCGGCACCTGGTGGGGCCAGCGCAGCAGCAGGCCGCGCACCCAGGCGTTGATCTGCGCCATCGTGTTGCCGACGAGCAGGTCCGACCAGTAGAGCTCGTAGAAATCGGTGGCGACGCCGTCGGCATTGCGCCTTGTCGTCACCCGCGCCAGTTCCCTCAGTCCGGCACGCATGTCTGGGACGAGCCAGACGTCGTCGCGCGACGGCTCGTCGCGCGGTACCGGCGCGGCGCCCCACACCGCCTCGACGAAGCCGCGCAGCGTCTCCAGCGGCTTCTGCTCGCCCATGCCGTGGACGATGACGACGGCCTGCTTGCGCTTGCGCGGCTCTCCTGCGGTAGGCGCGGCCGCCTCCGCTTCCGATCCGTCCGGCGCCGGGGGAGGTTCCCGTGCCGGAGGTTCGGTCGCGGACGTTGTCCTGCGGCGTCTTGCGCCGTTCGCCGGACCGGAATTTCCTGCAGACGTCTTCGCCATGTTCCGCCCGCCCGCTGTCGCAGCAGACTATACCGGATCGAACCGCGGTAGAAGATCGCCGAAGCTCACGAGGTATTGTCGCCTCAGCCGCCGCGTTCCGGCCTCTTGCCGAAGGCTTCCCGAAACTCCCCGGCGTCCTCCCACGCCGCCGCTCCCGACCCGCAGGCCACGGCATGTACCTCGTCACGGGAACGCGAACCTGCGCGAGGTCGAAGCCGCTGCCCGATGTCAGGCGTGAAGCGGCCGCCGAAGTCCTCGTCGCCGGCGGCGAGGAGATCCGGCATTGCCGGGACGCGGTGGCCCGCCTCGATGGTGCGGAACACGCCGGCGACGTTGCTGCGGAACTGTGCCGCCTCGGCGGCGATGGCGCCGGACCCGGCAACCGCCTGCCTCGGCCTGCTCTTCGCCCTGGGCGCGATCCTTGTCGGTCTGCGGATCGTGCGTCCCCTCCGGCCGCGTCGCGCGACCGCGATGGCCAAAGGATCGACGCGCCGCGCTCCGGCGCACCGTTTTGAACGGCAGACGGCGCCGCGAGGGATCGCGGCGCCGTTTCGACTGTCCTGCCGTGCGGCCCCGCCGACGATCAGTGGTCCATCGCCTTGACGATCTCTTCCGTCATCTTCTTGGCGTCGCCCAAGAGCATCATCGTGCCGTCCTTGTAGAACAGCGTGTTGTCGATGCCGGCGTAGCCGGAGCCCAGGCTACGCTTGACGAACAGGCAGGTTCGCGCCTTGTCGACGTCGAGGATCGGCATGCCGTAGATGGGGCTGCTCTTGTCGTCCCGCGCCGACGGGTTGGTCACGTCGTTGGCACCGATGACGTAGGCGACGTCGGCCTGGGCGAACTCGGAGTTGATGTCCTCGAGCTCGAAGACCTCGTCATAGGGCACGTTGGCCTCGGCCAGGAGCACGTTCATGTGGCCGGGCATGCGCCCCGCCACGGGGTGGATGGCGTACTTCACCTCGACCCCGTTGGCCTTCAGCTTGTCGGCCATCTCGCGCACCGCGTGCTGCGCCTGGGCGACCGCCATGCCGTAGCCGGGCACGATGATGACCTTCTGCGCGTTCATCATCAGGTAGGCCGCGTCGTCCGCCGCACCGGTCTTCACCGTGCGCTGGATTCCGTCGTTGCTGGCGGCGGCTGTCTCGCCGCCGAAGCCGCCGAGGATGACCGAAATGAACGAGCGGTTCATGCCCTTGCACATGATGTAGGAAAGGATCGCGCCCGAGGAGCCGACCAGCGCGCCGGTGATGATCAGCGCCAGGTTGCCGAGCGTGAAGCCCAGCGCCGCCGCCGCCCAGCCAGAGTAGGAGTTGAGCATCGACACGACCACCGGCATGTCGGCACCGCCGATCGGCACGATCAGCAGCACGCCGAGCACCAGCGAGACGGCGACGATCAGCCAGAAGATCGTGTAGCTCTCCGTCGTCACCAGGAGAACGATCAGGACCACCAGCGCCGCACCCAGCGCGACGTTGACCAGGTGGCGCATCGGCAGGAGGATCGGCTTGCCCGACATGCGGCCGTCGAGCTTGAGGAAGGCGATGACCGAGCCGGTGAAGGTGATGGCGCCGATGGCGACGCCGAGGCTCATCTCGACCAGCGCCTGGCCGTGGATGTCGCCGACGACGCCGATGCCGAAGCTCTCCGGCGCGTACATGGCGGCCGCCGCCACCATGACGGCGGCAAGGCCGACCAGGCTGTGGAAGGCCGCGACCAGCTGCGGCATCGAGGTCATGGCGATGCGCCGGGCTGTCACGGCGCCGACGCCGCCGCCGATGGCGAGCCCGAGAACGATCAGGGCGATGCCGTTGAACGACGGCGTGGCCAGCGCCAGCGTCGTGACGATGGCGATGCCCATGCCGATCATGCCGTACATGTTGCCCTGGCGGCTGGTCGTCGGATGCGAGAGGCCGCGCAGCGCCAGGATGAACAGGATGCCGGAGACGAGGTAGAGGAAAGAGGCGAGATTGGCGTTCATCGCTTACTTCTCTTTCTTCTTGTACATCGCCAGCATGCGCTGGGTGACGAGGAAGCCGCCGAAGATGTTGACCGAGACGAGCACCAGCGCGACGAAGCCGAAGCCGGTGGCGAGACCGGCGGCCGAGATGCCGACGGCGAGCAGCGCACCGACCACGATCACCGAAGAGATCGCGTTGGTCACCGCCATGAGTGGCGTGTGCAGCGCCGGCGTCACCGACCACACCACATAGTAGCCGACGAAGATCGCCAGAACGAAGATGGCGAAGCGGAAGACGAAGGGATCGATCGCTCCGCCCGAAAGGGCATGCGCCGCGTCGCCGGCAGCGTCGGCCGCGCCCGGCGCGCTGGCGAGATCGGTCACCGCGGCCTTCACCGCGGCCGCGGCCTGGTCGAGCTGTTCGAGGGCCTTTTCGAGAGCCGTCTGTTCCATCACGCGTCTCCCCCGGATTTCGACTTGGCGGGCTTGCCACCCTTGGCCACGGCCCCGGTCTTCAGCGGCGGTTCGGCCTTGGCGCGGGCCCGCGCCGACGGCACCTTGTCCTGTTTCGCCGGTATCGCGCCCTCCCGGGCGGCCTTTGCGGCGGGCGCCTTCGCGACCGCAGCCGGCGCGGCGGCAGGCGCGGCCTCGGCGAGCGCGGCGGCCGCGGCGAAGTTGGGGTGCACCACCTTGCCGCCGTCGGTCAGCATGGTCGCCTTGACCAGTTCGTCGTCGCGCTTGATGGCCAGCGACTTCGCGGCCTTGTCGACCAGCGTCTCGAGGAAGGCGTAGAGGTTCTTGGCGTAGAGCAGCGAGGCGCTGGCCGCGACGCGGCCGGGCACGTTGAGGTGGCCGACGATCTTGACGCCGTTGGCCGTGGTCACGACCTTCCCGGGGACCGCGCCTTCGACATTGCCGCCGCGTTCCACGGCGAGATCGACCAGCACCGAGCCCGGCTTCATCGAGGCGACCATCGCCGCCGACACCAGCTTCGGCGCAGGCCGGCCCGGGATCAGTGCCGTGGTGATGACGATGTCCTGCTTGGCGATGTGCTCGGCGACGAGCGCCGCCTGCTTGGCCTGATATTCCTTCGACATCTCCTTGGCGTAGCCGCCGGCCGTCTCGGCAGCCTTGAACTCCTCGTCCTCGACGGCGAGGAACTTCGCGCCGAGCGACTGCACCTGTTCCTTCACCGCCGGGCGGACGTCGGTAGCCGTCACAACGGCGCCGAGACGCCGCGCCGTGGCGATGGCCTGCAGGCCGGCGACGCCGACGCCCATGACGAACACCTTCGCCGCGGGCACCGTGCCGGCCGCGGTCATCATCATCGGAAGCGCCCGGTCGTATTCGGCCGCCGCGTCGATCACCGCCTGGTACCCGGCGAGGTTGGCCTGGGACGAGAGAACGTCCATTACCTGGGCGCGCGTGATGCGCGGCATGAACTCCATGGCGAACGCCGTCACGCCGGCACGCGCCAGGGCCGCCACCGCCGCATCGTTGCCGTAGGGATCCATGATGGCGATGACCGCAGCGCCCGCCTTGTAGCCCTTGAGTTCGGCCTCGGTCGGCCGCCTTACCTTCAGCACCACGTCGGCCGAGGCCGCGTCCGACGCCTTGCCGATCCGCGCCCCCGCCTTGGCGAAGTCGTCGTCGGGAATGCGCGAGCCGAGCCCGGCGCCCGCCTCGACGACCACGTCGAAGCCGAGGCCCGCCATGCGTTTCACCGTTTCCGGCGAGGCGGCGACCCGCGGCTCGTTGCCGTCGACTTCCTTCGGTATGAAAACTGTCTGTCCCACCGCCATGTCCCCTTCCGGTCGGATCCCGTTCTGCGCCGCGCCGCGCAGGAGCCCGGCGCACGGCGGCGGATCGGCCTATCGCAGCAGGAAGAACCCGACGACGTTGATCAGGATGAACAGGATCGTCGCCGAGAAGAAGCCCGCGCTGGTGAAGAAGCCGAACGCCATGGCGATCAACAGCGCCACGCAGGCGAGCGTGCCGAACTTGGTCAGAGCGAGGAACATCGAATAGGTCTTTTCGTGTTCCTCATAGTCCATCTTCGCACCCAGTTCGACGGGTCCGGTCGGCGCATGGTCAGCCATCGTGTTTCCCTCGCAAAGCCACAGATGGGCACATAGCGAAAAGCGGGATCGAGGGCAATGGCGGGAAGCGCCGCAGCACCTGCATCGCACGACAATCCCGGTCAGCGGAAAAGCGCGAACAGGTAGACCGCGTAGCAGGCGAGCAGGGCGAAGCCTTCCGGCCGCGCGATGCGGCGTCCCGTCGAGGCGAGCACGAGGACGAGCAGCGTCGCGGCGACGAGCACGGGGAAGTCGAATCGCGCCACGGTGTCGGGAATCGGCACCGGTCCCATCAGGCCGATCAGGCCGCCGATGCCGAGCAGATTGTAGAAGCAGGAGCCGATCGCGTTCCCGACCGCGAGGCCGGGGCGGCCCCGCATCGCGGCGACAGCCGAAGTGACCATCTCCGGCGCCGTCGTGCCGATGGCGACGACGCTGAGGCCGATCACCGAGTTCGAAACGCCCAGCAGTTGCGCCAGTGCCGCCGCCCCGTCGACGAAGGCGCTGCCGCTGTAGACGATGAGAAGCACGCCGCCCGCGACCAGGATCAGCGCGCTGGCCAGCGGGAAGGCGCCGACCCAGCGCCAGAAAGCGAAACGCCAACCCTCCTCGCGGGCGAGGTCCGCGGTCGTCGTCTCCTCGTCATGGTCGTCCGGCGTGGATTCCTGACTGAAGGTCAGCCACAGATAGAGGCCGAGGAGCACGAGCATGACCATGCCGGAAGCGCGGCCGAGCGGAAACGAGGTACCCCAGGCGACGAAGAGGAGCGTGGCGACGGTCAGCGCCGATCCTTCCCGCCTGATCAGGGATTCCGGTACCGCGACCGGCGTGATCGCCGTGGCCAGCCCGACGATGAGCAGGCAGTTGGCGATGTTGGCGCCGACGATGTTGCCGACCGCCATGGCCGGTGCACCGGCGAGGACGGCGTGGATTGCCGTCGCGGTTTCGGGCACCGACGTACCGAAGCCGACGAGGGTGAGGCCGATCACAAGCGACGAGACGCCGATCCTGCGCGCGACGGCGACCGCGCCCCGGACGAGGAAGTCGGCGCCGATCACGAGCCCGACGAGGCCGACGACGATCGAAACGACTGTTTCCGCCATGAACCCGCCCGGCCCGTCTCTGATTCGCGCCGGCCCGCCCGGTCGCGCGACGCGGACCGTAGGATGCGAACTCGCCCTCCCGCAAGTCGGCGTCGCCGCCTGGCCTGGGCGCGCGGCCGCCGCGCCTACGCCAGCCAGCGCTTGCGCCGCTTGTAGTGCTTGACGTCGCGGAACGACTTGCGCCCCTCGCCGCCGACGCCGAGGTAGAATTCCTTGACGTCCTCGTTCTCGCGCAGTGCGGCGGCGGCGCCGTCGAGCACGATGCGGCCCGATTCGAGAATGTAGCCGTGGGTGGCGTAGCGCAGCGCGATGTTGGTGTTCTGCTCGGCGAGCAGGAAGGAGACGCCCTGCTCGGCGTTGAGCTTGCGCACGATCTCGAAGATCTCCTCGACGAGCTGCGGCGCCAGCCCCATCGACGGCTCGTCGAGGAGGATCATCTTGGGCCGGCTCATCAGCGCCCGGCCGATCGCCGTCATCTGCTGCTCGCCGCCGGAAGTGTAGCCGGCCTGACTCTGACGGCGCAGCCTCAGCCGCGGAAAATATTCGTAGACCATCTCCAGGTCGGCGCGGATCGCCGCCCCCCCGTCGCGCCGGGTGAAGGCGCCGGTCAGGAGATTCTCTTCCACCGTCAGGTGGCCGAAGCAGTGGCGGCCTTCCATCACCTGGATGCAGCCGCGCCGGACCAGTTCGTTGGGTGTCAGCGACTGCACCTCGGACCCTTCGAAGACGATGTTGCCCTTGGTGACCTCGCCGCGCTCGGCCCGAAGCAGGTTGGAGACCGCCTTCAGCGTCGTCGTCTTGCCGGCGCCGTTGGCGCCGAGCAGCGCCGTGATGCCGCCCTTCGGCACGACGAGCGAGACGCCCTTCAGGACCAGGATCACGTGGTCGTAGATGACCTCGATGTTGTTCACCTGCAGAATGGCGTCGGTCGCCGTCTCCGGGGATTGTGCCGCTGCGGTCATGCGTCGGTTCCGCTCTGGGGGATGGGGTGAACCGGCCCGCGCGGGGCGCGGGCCGGTCGTCGCAGTCAGTTCGACTTGCAGGGCTCCTCGCGTTTCGGCCACGGCGCGTTGGCTGCCGTGTATTCCTCGGCGGCCTTCTCCAGCATCGGGCGCACGACGTCGATCATCGGCGAGAACCAGTCGGTCGCCTTCTGCCAGTCGCTGCCGTTCCACTCGACCACATAGACCTTGTGGTGGCCGGAATGGTCGGAGCACGAGAGCTTCACCGGCGCGGCGAAGCCTTCCATGCCCATCTCCTTGATGCGGGCCTCGTCGATGTTGAGGTTCTCGAGACCGTCGCGCATGTCGGCCGCGGTGATCACCTTCTTGCCGGAGATCTCCTGCGCCCGGCGGATGCCCTCCGCGATCAGCATCGAGTTGTAGACGCCGCGGTTGTAGAGGTTGTCCGCGAACTTCGCCGGGTCGACATGGCTCTTTCCGGCGTCCACGACATATTTCTTGATGTCCTGGATGACGGGGAAGTCCTTACCGACGCCGTGGAAGTTCAAGGTCCGGTAGCCCTTGGCCGCATCGCCGCCCGCCGCCGCGTCGTCGTTGCCGCCCGACCACCAGATCCCGTAGAAGCGGTCCATGGGATAGCGGATCTTGGTCGCTTCCTTGACCGCGGTCGGGTTCATGGCGCCCCAGCCCCACATGATCATGTAGTCCGGGTTGTCGCGGCGGATGTTGAGCCACTGCGACGACTGGTTCTGCATCTCCTTGCCCGGAACCGGGTATTGGGTGAGCGTGAAGCCGTACTTCTTCGAGAAGTCCTCGAGCAGCGGGATCGGCTCCTTGCCGTAGCCGGCGTCGAGATAGATGTAGCCGATCTTCTTGCCGGCGAGCTTGTCGAGGCCGCCTTCACGGTTGGCGATGTCGGTGATGATCGCCGAGGCGCCGTCCCAGTAGGTGTCCGGCGGGTTGAACACCCACGGGAAGGTGTCGCCGACCGCGCCGGCCGAAAGGCCGTAGGCCATCGACAGGACGGGGATCTTGTCGACGCCGGCCTTGGGGATGACCTGGAGCGTGATGCCCGTCGAGTACGGATTGATCACGATCGGGTTCTTCGCCTTGACCTGCTCGTAGCACTCGACGCCCTTCTGGGTGTCGTAGCCGGTTTCGCATTCCTCGACGACGATCTTGACGCCGTTGATGCCGCCGTCGCGCTCGTTGAGCATGTTCAGGTAGTCGGCCATGCCGTTGGCGATCGGGATGCCCGATCCCGCATACGGTCCGGTCCTGTAGCTGAACAGCGGAACGTAGACGCTGTCCTCCGCGAAGGCGGGAACCGCCGCCGACGTCGCCAGCAGGGCCAGAAGGCCGCCGGCGATCACCGATTTTCTCATCATGTCGTTTCCTCCCGATAGTCTGGCCGCGAGGCCGTTGCCGAGCCTTGAGAAGTCCGGGTCCAGGCAAGGCTCGAAGCCTGGATGTCCACTCGGGCGGCCGGGCCGGCCGCCGATTCCTCGCTCAGGCGTAGGGGAACGGCCACACCCTGAGCTTTTCCTTTCCGATCTGCCACAGCCTGGCGAGCCCGTGCGGCTCGAGGATGAGGAAGACGATGATCAGCGCGCCGACGATCATCGACGTCAGCTGCGTCACGGTTTCCGACGGAAGCGGCATGCCGACCAGCGGCATGCCCCAGCGCAGCAGGATCGGCAGGATCCAGATGAACGCGGCGCCGAAGAACGAGCCCACGAGCGAGCCGAGCCCGCCGAGGATCGCCATGAACAGCACCTGGAACGAAAGCGTCACCGAGAAGGCCGAAGGCTCGGCCGCGCCGAGATAGAAGAAGACGAACATCGCGCCCGCGACGCCGCACAGGTAGGACGACACGGCGAACGCCGACAGCTTCGCGTGCAGCGGCCTGACACCCATCAGTTCGGCGGCGATGTCCATGTCGCGGATCATCATCCACTGCCGGCCGATGCGCCCGCGGATCAGGTTCTTCACGAGCACCGTCAGCACGATCACGACGAGGAGGACGACGTAGTACCGCGCCGTGCTCGATGCCGATGGACCGGTCAGCGTCACGCCGAACATCGAGCGGCCCGGCACCTCGATCGCGCCGGAGGCGTTGTAATTGTAGAGCCAGGGGACGCGGATGAAGCACCATTCGAAGAAGAACTGCGCGGCAAGCGTCGTCACCGCCAGGTAGAGCCCCTTGATGCGCAGCGACGGCAGGCCGAAGACGATGCCCAGGGCGGCCGCGGCGAAACCCGAAAGCAGCACGTGGAGGACGATCGGCGCGTCCGGGAAAAGCGTTACCAGCTTGTAGCAGGCGTAGGCGCCCACGCCCATGAAGCCGCCCGTTCCGAGGGAAAGCTGCCCCGCATAGCCGGTGAGCACGTTCAACCCGATCGTCGCCAGCGCCAGCACCAGGAAGGGGATGGCGATCGCCGAGAGGAAGAAATCGTTCCCGGCCCACGGCACGACGACCAGCGCCACGAGCAGGATGACGGCGACGCCGATACGGTCCTGGCGGATGGGGAAGACCTGCTGGTCCGCCGCATAGCTGGTCTTGAACTGGCCGACTTCCCTGTAGAACATGGTCGCTCCGCCCGCTCAGATCCGCTCGATGATGCGCTCGCCGAACAGGCCCTGCGGCCTGAACAGCAGGAAGATCAGGGCGATCATGTAGGCCAGCCAGCTCTCGATGCCGCCGCCGACCAGCGGCCCCCAGTAGATCTCGCCGATCTTCTCGCCGATGCCGATGATCAGGCCGCCGACGATGGCGCCGGGGATCGAGGTGAAGCCGCCGAGGATGAGCACCGGCAGCGCCTTCAGCGCCACGATCTCCAGTGCGAAGGAGACGTCCGAGCGCGCCCCCCACATGATGCCGGTGGTGAGTGCCACGATGCCCGCCGCGAACCAGACGATCGCCCAGATCTGGTTGAGCGAGATGCCGACCGACAGCGCCGCCTGGTGGTCGTCGGCGACCGCGCGCAACGCCCGGCCGATGCGCGTGCGGTTGAAGAACACCGCCAGCGCGGCGACCATGACGATGGCGATGACCGCCGCGGCGATGTCGATGTGCTGGAAGATGATCAGCCCGCGCTCGCCGAACTCGACCGCGGTGGAGCCGGTCGGCAGGCCGAGCTCGCTGGTGATCATCTGCTTCGGCTCACCGCCGAACACGAACTCGCCGAGACCGACGAGGAAGTAGGTCATGCCGATCGTCGACATGAGCAGGATGATGTCGGGCTGGGCGACCAGCTTGCGCATCACGAAGCGTTCGATGCACACGGCGAGCAGGGCCATCACGCCGATGGTCAGGATCAGCGCCAGCCAGGCCGGCACGCCCTTCTCGTGCAGCCCGACGAGGGTCAGCCCGGCGAACACCACCATGATGCCCTGGGCGAAGTTGAACACACCCGAGGCCTTGTAGATCAGCACGAAGCCGAGCGCGATGAGCGCATAGAGGATGCCGGCGACGAAACCCTCCCAGATGACCTGGATGAAGAAGTCCGGCTGGGCGGCCATGTCCATGAACGGACGAAGCAGGATGTCGTGCAGGAAATCCATCAGAGCCCCCGCCTTCCGTGACGCGCCTGCGCACCGCTCCGCGCCGCCGCGGCGCTTCGCCGGCCTGGGAGCCACACGGGATCGGTCGATGTCGCCGGCTGCATCCGCGTCCCCCGTCAGTGCGCCACGCCGAGATAGGCGTCGATGACGTCCTGGTTGTTCTTGACCGCGTCGGGCGTGCCGTCCGCGATCTTCTTGCCGTAGTCGAGCACGACCACCCGGTCGGAAAGGTCCATGACGACGCCCATGTCGTGTTCGATCAGCGCGATCGTCGTGCGCATCTGGCGGTTCACGTCGAGGATGAAGCGGCTCATGTCCTCCTTCTCCTCGAGGTTCATGCCGGCCATCGGCTCGTCGAGCAGCAGGAGATCCGGCTCCATGGCCAGCGCCCGGCCGAGTTCGACGCGCTTCTGCAGGCCGTAGGGCAGCTTGCCGACCGGCGTCTTGCGGATCGATTCGATCTCGAGGAAGTCGATGATCTCCTCGACCTTGCGCCGGTTCTCGATCTCCTCGTCGCGGGCGGGGCCGTAGTGCAGCAGCTGCCAAAGGAAGCCGCGTTTCATCTTCAGCGTGCGCCCCGACATGATGTTGTCGAGCGTCGACATGCCCTTGAACAGCGCGACGTTCTGGAAGGTCCGGGCGATCCCGGACGCCGCCGCCTCGTAGGGCTGCATCCGGCGCCGCTTCTCGCCGCGGAACACGATCTCGCCTTCCTGCGGATGGTAGAACCCGTTGATGACGTTGAGCATCGACGTCTTGCCGGCGCCGTTGGGGCCGATGATGGCGCGGATCTCGCCCTTGCGCACGTCGAACGAGATGTTGGTCACGGCCTTCACGCCGCCGAACGCCAGCGAGACGTTCCTGACCTCGAGCAGCACCTCGCCCGGCTTGATGCCGTCGTTAGGGGCGGCCAGCACGGGCGGTTCGGCGATGGCGCTCATTCCGCGGCCTCCCTCATCGGTACGGAGGGAACGGCGACGGTTTCGGCGTCCATGATCCTCACGGTGGCGCGCACTTGCCCCTTGCGGCCGTCCTCGAAGGTGACCTCGGTCTCGACGTACTTCTCCGAAGACCCGTCGTAGAGCGCTTCGATGAGCGGCGCGTAGCGCTCGGCGATCGTCGAGCGGCGCACTTTCAGCGTGCGCGTCAGTTCGCCGTCGTCGGGATCGAGTTCCTTGTGCAGCACTAGGAAGCGTCGGATCTGCGCGCCCGCCATCATCGGCTCCTTCGCCAGGCGCCGGTTCGTCTCGGCGACGTGGCGGGCGATGGTCCTGTACACTTCCGGATGGCCGGCGAGTTCCTGGTAGGAGCCGTAGGAGATGTTGTTGCGCTCCGCCCAGTTGCCGACCGCCTGCAGGTCGATGTTGATGAAGGCGGCGACAAAGTCGCGGCCGTCGCCGAAGGCCACCGCCTCCTTGATGTTGGGGAAGAACTTGAGCACGTTCTCGATGTATTTCGGGGCGAACAGCGCGCCCGAACGCAGCTTTCCGACGTCCTTGGCGCGGTCGATGATGCGCAACTGGCCGTCCTTTTCGAAGAAGCCGGCGTCGCCGGTCTTCACGAAGCCGTCCGGCGTCATCACCTCGGCCGTTTGCGCCTCCTGGCGGAAATAGCCGACGAACTGGCCGGGCGAGCGGAACTGCACCTCGCCGGCGTCGGAGATCCTCACCTCGACGTTCGGAGCCGGCGGTCCGACCGTGTCGGCGCGCACCGCGCCGTCCTTCTGCACGGTCACGTAGAGGAACGCCTCCGTCTGTCCGTAGAGCTGCTTCAGGTTGACGCCGAGCGAGCGGAAGAAGGAGAACAGGTCCTCGCCGATCGCCTCGCCCGCGGTATAGGCCGTGCGGATGCGCGAGAAGCCGAGGATGTTCTTCAGCGGCCCGTAGATCAGCAGGTTGCCAATCGCGTAGAGGATCCGGCCCGACATCGGAACCGGGCGCTTCTCGAGGATCGCCTCGCCGTGGCGGCGCGCGACGCCGATGAAGGCCTGGTAGAGCTTGCGCTTCAGCCAGCCCGCGTCCTCCATTCGGATGGTGACCGTCGTCAGCAGCCCCTCGAAGATGCGCGGCGGAGCGAAGTAGAAGGTCGGCCCGATCTCGCGCAGGTCGTGGGCCACCGTCTGCGGACTTTCCGGGCAGTTCACGCAGAAGCCCGACACGTAGCCCTGCGCGTAGTTCAGATAGTGGTCGCCGACCCAGGCGAGCGGCAGGTAGGCCAGCACGCTGTCGCGCTCGTTGAGGCCGTCGAACGCCACCGTGTCCTGTGCCGCCTTGACCGCGCCGGCGGCACTGATCATCACGCCTTTCGAGCGACCGGTCGTGCCCGACGTGTAGAGGATCACCGAGATGTCGCTGCCGCTCGCGGCCCGGATTCCCTCCTCCCACTGGCGGCCGCGCGCCGGATCGGCGCGCAGCAGCGCGGCGCCGCGCTCTTGTACCGCCGCGAACGCGACGAGCCCGGTCGGATCGTAGTCGCGCAGGCCCCGCGGCTCGTCGTAGACGATCAGCGACAGGCGCGGGATGTCGGCGGCGAACGACCGGATCTTGTCGACCTGCTCCTGGTCCTGGACCACGGCGAAGCGGACCTCGGCATGGTTGAGGACGTGGGCGAGTTCCTCGGCGACCGCGTCCGCGTAGACGGGGACCGGGACGGCGCCGAGCGACTGCGCGGCGACGAAGGTCCAGTAGAGTCGCGGCCGGTTGCTGCCGATGATGGCGAGCTTGTCGCCGCGGGTGAGTCCGAGGTCCTCGAGGCCGAGGGCGAGGGCACGCACTTCCTCGAGCTGTTCGCGCCACGTCCAGCTCTGCCAGATGCCGTGGTCCTTGTGGCGCATGGCCGGCTGCGTGCCGAACGTCTCGGCATTGCGCAGGAGATACTTCGGGAACGTGTCGAGCCCAGTCATTCCGGGAAACCCGTGAACGCTGAAGGCGGGTTTCCGCCCGCCGGCGCGCGCCTCCCTGGCGCGCCGCGGCCGGGATCGATCGGCGGACAGGCTACGAATTGCGCAGTCGATGGCGCCAATACGTGTTCCTCCCGTTTCCGGCGGCCCCTCTCTGCCGCCGCTCGGCGCGTCCGCCGTGGCGGCGCTCCGTTGCTTTATTGGAGAAAACCTAGCGTCATAAAATCAATGCGACAACATGTGCATTGACAGACGGGACGGGGGAATGTGTGATGCCGTCGCGGTCCATGTTTGTCGAGCGACGCTCGGCTGCCGCAAATGCCTCAGCCCTCGTAGACAGCCAGCCGGCTCAGGTCGAGCACGGTGATGCGCTCGTGCTCCACCCTGATCAGGCCTTCGTCCTCGAGCGCCTGCAGGCTGCGGTTGGCGACCGGGCGCGAGACGCCGGCGAGCAGGCCGAGTTCCTCCTGCGTGATCTCGATGTGCCCTCCGGTACCCGGATAGAGCACAGGGTTGAACAGCCACGACAGGTTGCGCGCCACGCGCGCCTTCGGGTCGAGGATGCGGTCCTGCTCGATCGTGGCGATGAACTGCCCCATGCGCTCGTTGAGCTGCCGCACCAGGAAACGGTTGAACGCCTTGCTGTTTTCGTAGAGCCAGAGGAACGTCGACTTGTTGAGCATCGCAAGGCTGGTGTCGCGCAACGCCACGAGGTCGTACTTGCGGGTCTCGTCCTTCAACATCGAGCCCTCGCCGAACCAGCCGCCGGGTCCGACCCCGGCGAAGGTCATCGCCTTGCCGCTGCGCGAGATGGCGCTGATCTTGACCAGCCCGGTGATGACGCCCGTCCAGTAGTCGAGCCGGTCGCCGCGATGGCAGATATAGGCACCCTTGGCGAACTGCCGTTCGGAGAGGCCGCGACGTGCGCGCTCGATCTCGTCTTCCGCGAGTTCGCGCGCCCAGATGGCGGTCCTGACGAGATCGTGCGCCGTGGCCATTCCCGCAAACCATCAGGTCGGCCCGGAGCCGACCCGACGCTTATGGACGCCATGGGGCCGGATGACAAGCCGCCGTGGCGGACCCGACGCCTCAGGCCGCGTCGGCGAGGTAGCGCGCGCTCGGCAGGATGGTCAGCGGCGCAAGTTCGCCGATCTTCGGCCGCTGGAAGAGCATGCGCTGCTCGAGCGGGGTCGACTTGAAGAAGGGGAAACGGGCCTCGGTCTTCGACTGGTTGACCGCGCATTCCGACTGGAACAGGCTGACCGGCACCGTCAGCCCCGGATAGCTGCGCAGCGGCGCCGCTTCCTCGGAGAGGAAGATCCGGCTGTAGAACGCCGCGTGTTCCTCCTTCACCGCCGTCAGGCAGTAGGTCGGCCTGAAATAGGCGCAGGCGACGACCGCCAGGCGGAGCGTGACATAGGGCAGCACGCGCAGCGTCGACGACCACTCGCTGTCCGCGGCGAAGCGGCTCGGATCGACGAAGGTCTCCCCTGCCGCGAGGCGCGGGCCGAGCACGTCGGCAAACACCTCGGTGCTCGGCGAGAGCGGAAACTGCGCGCTGACGTAGTGGAGGCGCAGCGTGCTGACCAGATGGCCTTCGAAGAACACGCCGTAACGATAGGAGTTCGGCAGGTCGTCGAACTTGTCGGTCACCATGCGCGAGGCGTTGGGCTTCAGCATGCCCGCCTGCAGGTAGGCCTCGTAGCGGAGCCGGTAGATCGCCTCGAGGTCCTCCCCGCTGTCGCAGAACCGGTACTCGATCTGGTCCATGACCGAAAGGACGGCTCGCGCCAGGGCCGAGGCACCCGACCGGTCGCTCGTCCGGTCGATCACTTCCGGAATGTGCAGGCCCTTCGTATTCATGCGGCAACCTCTAGTCTCTGGTGAATAAAACGTTAACCGAGACCCGAGGTTTGCGAAAGTTAAAACTTGAGGAAAAATTGGATACTTTTCGTTAACCTTACCGAGAAGTTAACAGCGCCGGGGTGATGTTAACCATTCGCACCTGTACATGGGACGAAGTGACGCGGGAAGGAGGGTTCAGGCGCGGGCGGCGCGGCGCGCGGTACGGATCTTCGCGGCGAAGGGCCACACGGTCTTGGACATCGTCTCGATGCCCGACGCCGACAGTGCGGAACCGAAGAGGAAGCCCTGCACCTGGTCGGGTTTCACGGCGAGCGCCAGGGCCTTCAGCTGGTCGAAGGTCTCGACGCCCTCGACGGTCACCTGAAGGCCGAGCCGCCGCGAAAGGCCGACGACGCCCTTGAGCAGCTCGAGCGAGCGCTCGCTCTGCGTCACGTCCATGAGGAAGCTGCGATCGATCTTGACCTTGTCGAGCGGCAGCTTGTGCAGATAGCTCAGGCTCGAATAGCCGGTGCCGAAATCGTCCAGCGCGATGCGCACGCCGAGGCCCTTGATCTCCTCGATCAGCTTGCGCGTCAGCGACTTGTCGTCGAGCAGCGCGGTCTCGGTGACCTCGATCTCCAGCCGGTGCGGCGCCAGGCCCGACACCTCGAGCGCCTCGCGGACCTTGCCGACGATGCCGTGGTCGCGGAAGTCCCTGGCCGAGAGGTTGATCGAGACGTGGATCGGATCGGGCCACTTCGCGCATTCCAGCGTCGCCGCGCCGAGCATGAAGACGCTGATGTCGGAGACGATGCCCATTTCCTCGGCGAGCGGGATGAAGACGGCCGGCGAGATCGGGCCGAGTTCGGGGTGGTCCCATCGGCACAGGGCCTCGCAGCTGGCGATGCGCATGGTCTCCATGGCGACGATCGGCTGGTAGACGACCCGCAATTCCCTCGCCTCGACCGCGTGACGCAGGTCGGCCTTCATGCGCTGCTTGTTGCGGAAGGCCGCATCCATGACGGACTCGAAGAGCTTCCAGCCGTTCTTGCCGAGTTCCTTGGCCTTGTAGAGCGCAAGGTCCGCCTTGACGATCATCGTGTCGACGTCCGAATCGCGGACCTTCGACACGACGGCGCCGCCGCTCGCCTGAATGCGCAGCGAGTGGCCGGCGACGTCGACCTCTCCAAGCAGGCTGGCGAACATAGCCTCGAGGATCCGGCCGAGATGCGCCTCGTCCTCCAGGCGGTCGAAGTAGATCATGAATTCGTCGCCGCCGAACCGGCTGACCTTGATCGTCTCCGAGGCGAAGCGCGACAGGCGCTGCGCTACCGCGTAGATCAGGCCGTCGCCGACGGGGTGGCCGAGCGTGTCGTTGACGCTCTTGAAGTCGTCGAGGTCGAGGACCGCGAGGCCGCAGAGGCGATCGCCGTCACCCGTCTGCATGCACTCTCCGACCAGTTCGTGGAGATAGGCGCGATTGGGCAGGCCGGTCAGGCTGTCGTAGCGCGCCATCGTGCGGATCTTCTCCTCCGCCTCGACGCGCAGGGTGACGTCTTCGAAGGTGATCACGCCGAGATCGTCGTGGCCTTCGCGCGTGGAGAGCTCGAAATGGCGGCCGTTGGCGAGGCTGACGAGCACCTTGCGGTCACGGCCGTCGCGGAGCGACCGGGTGATCTGGTTGACCGCGTACCGGCACTCGTTGCGGTCGAGCAGCCCCGCCGCCACGGCGCGGCGGAAGAGGGCCTCGATCGACCGGCCCATGATCGCCTCGGGCGATGCCATGGCCAGGAGGTGGGCGGCTTCGGCGTTCGCCACCACGACGCGCCCCTCGGGATCGAGCATGACGAGGCCGTGCGGCATCGTGTTCAGCGCGCGGTCGAACCGGTGGGCGATCTGGCGTGCCTGCTTGTGGCCGATCACCGCCGAGAACAGGACGCTGCGCACGTTGTCGGCGCTGGCCTTGATGATGAAGAAGAACGGAATGATGAGGAGGCCGAGGACCACGTGCGGCAGGTCCAGCCGGAGGATGAGTCCGGCCGCGATCGGCGCGACGAAGGTGGTGGCGAAGATCGCCACCATGCGCGGCGAACCGTAGTTGCGCCCGACGACGGTGACGATCGAGCCCAGCGTCACGGAAATCGCGCCGATGGCGGCATACGGATCGGGATCGCCGATCGCGATGAAGCAGAAGGACCCGAGCGCGAAGCCCTGGATGCTTCCCTTGACGAGATAGCTGCGCTCCCACGCCCACGCGGAAGCGGCGTCGGTCAGCCCGCCCGAACGGGCAAAGCGGCGGAGATCGGAGTAGCGCCAGATGCCGATTGCCAGTAGGATAGCGGCCGTGACGAGGAATATCGGGTTGCCGCCTTCCCAATAGACCATGTAAGCGATGATGGAATGGCACGCCGCGCCAACAAGAAGCATCGGCGCGTTGTCGAACAACGAACGGACGAACTGGATATATACGTCGTCCGGGATGCGGCTGTCGGTCTTCTTACCCATCACCAGCGCCTAG
>DUSC01000071.1 GCA_012842935.1 Hyphomicrobiales bacterium
CAGCGCGTGGCGCTCGCCCGTGTGCTGGTGAAGAACCGGCCCGTCCTCCTTCTCGACGAACCGTTCGCCTCGCTCGGACCCGCGCTGCGCGACGAGATGCTCGACCTCGTTGCCGGCCTCAATGCCGAACGCGGGTTGACCGTCCTCATGGTCACGCACCAGCCGGAGGACGCGAGACGAATCGCCGGCGAAGTCGTCTTCCTCGAGGACGGCCGGGTCGTTGCCCATGGCGCTGCGGCGGATTTCTTCGGCGGCTCTGGTCCCGAGGCGTTCCTGCGCTATATGGGAAAGGTGCGCGGGGCAGCGCGCTGATGTCGCGCGCTCACGGGGAATTGCCCGGAAGACGACATAATTGCGCATCATTGTCCTTGCCGAAGGCGGCACGAAATGCTGGGGATTGTCCATATGATCGCCCCTGCGCCGCCGGCCTGAGGGATTTCGCGTCCGGGTACGAACACCGAAAGGATTGTCTTCTGCGTTCCCGTCTGACCAGTGCCATCGTGTCGCCCGTCGGCATGCGAGCCCTTCGCATGGCCGCTTCGCTGGCGTTGGCCGCGGCGCTGTCGGGCTGCACGATGATCGGCACGGGCCCGCTCAGCGAGAACGCCTTCCAGCCGTCCGACAATCCGGTGACCGTCGACACGGTCAGCCGCAACGACCGCCTCGCCGAGCTCGCCAGGGGCCAGCATCCGCGCATCCTCGCCACCTATGGCGGCGAATATTCGGACCCCAAGCTCGAGCGCATGGTGGCGAAGGTCGTCGGCAACCTGACGCTCGAATCCGACAATCCGGCGCAGACCTACCGGATCACCATCCTCAACTCGCCCAACGTCAACGCCTTCGCGCTTCCCGGCGGCTACCTCTACGTGACCCGCGGCCTGCTCGCGCTGGCCAACGATTCGGCCGAGCTCGCCGCCGTCATCGCCCACGAGATGGGTCACGTCACCGCCAATCACGGCCTGCAGCGACAGCAGAAGGAAGCCGAGGAGGTGCTCGCCACCAAGGTCGTCTCCGACGTGCTCGGCGACAGCCAGGCGGCGAAGGCGGCGCTTGTGCGCGGCAAGCTGAGGCTCGCCCAGTTCTCGCGCAACCAGGAACTCGAGGCCGACGCGATCGGCATCCGCCACAGCGCCCGTTCCGGCTACGATGCCTTCGCCGCGGCGCGCTTCCTCCAGTCGATGGCCTCCTACAGCGACCTGCGCAGCGTCACCGGTGCTTCCGACGCGAGCCTCGACTTCCTCGCCAGCCATCCCAACACCCCGCAGCGCATCGAGCTTGCCCAGCGCCATGCGCGCATGCTCGGCGCACCGGGAGTCGGCGCGCGCGACCGCGATGCCTTCCTTGCCGGCATCGACGGGCTGCTGTTCGGCGACACCCCGGAGGAAGGCTACATCCGGGGCAATACCTTCCTGCATCCGCGCCTCGGCGTTTCGTTCACCGTGCCGGCCGGCTTCGTCATCGACAACTCGGCCGCCGCCGTCACCGCGACCGGCCCCGGCGAGATCGCCATCCGCTTCGACGGCGTCGCGCTGAGCCCGAGCGTTTCTCTGGAATCCTACATCCGTTCGGGCTGGGTGGCCGGCCTCGATCCGAACAGCGTCCAGACGACCCGGATCAACGGCAGCGACGCGGCAAATGCGCGGGCGCGCGCCGAAGGCTGGCAGTTCGACATCACGGTCGTGCGCGCCGGCGGCCAGGTCTACCGGTTGTTGACCGCGGCTCCGGCGGCCAGTGCCGACCTCGATACCGTCGCCCGCTCCGTCGCCGGAAGCTTCCGCTTGCTCGACGCTTCGGAGAAGGCGTCTTTGAAGCCGCTGCGCCTGCGCATCGTCACCGTGAAGCCGGGTGACACGGTGGGTTCGCTCGCCGCGTCGATGGTCGGCGTCGACCGCAAGCTGGAGCTGTTCAGGGTCCTCAACGCGCTCCCGCCGGGCGCCAGCGTTTCCGCCGGCGACAAGGTGAAGATCGTCACCGACGGCTGAGGGCGCCCCCCCCGCGTCCTCTTTCCGTGCCGTCGCCACGGTCGCCTCTTGACGTCTTGACCCTCCCGGCTCGTTCGGGCATCGAAGCGCCGATCCGGCGGCCCGCGAGTCGCCGCGCCCCGTTCCAGGAGAAACCCGATGGCCGACGAGATCACCGAGAACAGCCAGACCGTGGCCGCCGGCCAGCTGCGCGCCCTGATCGAACGCATCGAACGGCTCGAGGAAGAGAAGAAAACGATCGCCGACGACATCAAGGACGTCTATGCCGAGGCCAAGGGCGCCGGTTTCGACACCAAGGCGATCCGCACGATCGTGCGCCTGCGCAAGAAGGACCAGGCCGAGCGCCAGGAGGAGGAGACCATCCTCGATCTCTACAAGGCCGCGCTGGGTATGGTGTAGGCAAGTCCGTAAGCGCGGCCGGTGTCGATCTCGCCGGATCCCGGAGAAACGCCGCGGAGCGAGACGAATGGCGCCGGAGCGGCATCGATCGACGACCGGCCGGGCCTCGATCGGCGCCAAACGACGCAGCAGGGCGAAGACCAGGATCGGCGAACCGTCCGGACGCCGATGGCGGGCGATTTCATCGCCGGCACGGTCCGACTGCCGCGTCCGTAGGCCGTCACCGCATCGAGATCGTCGAAGCCGGCAGCCGTCGTAATCGGCGTCATGACGCTCGTGCGGGCACACCCCGGCGGTCCCTCGACATTGTCCCGTCCTTCCCCTGGCCGCGTCGGCGGGGCCCGTCTCCCGACGGATGGCGCCCGGCGGAGAGCTTTATGCCCGCCGGCGCTTGCCGTCGCCGCAGATCCTCGCCGCCGCGGTCCCGACACTATCGTGAAGCGCCGACCGCGGCGTCCGCGCGCCGGAACCCGCACTCAGGCCGCGTTCTCGCGGACGAAATGGCCGGGCGCGGCCTCGCGCAGGCGCGCTTCCGGCGTTGACGACGGCAGGGGATCAGTAGGCAGCCCGTCCGGGGCGGACCGGCGATGACCGGGCTCGGGGCGGGGGACCGACGCGAGCAGCCGGCGGGTGTAGGGATGTCGCGGATCGCGCAGCACCGATTGCGACGGGCCGGTTTCGACGATCCGGCCGTCATGCATGACGGCGATACGATGGCTGACCCGCTCGACGACGGCGATGTCGTGGCTGATGAACAGGAACGATATGCCCTCCCGTTCCTGCAATTCGAGCATCAGGTCCGTCACCTGGCGGGCGATCGAGACGTCGAGTGCCGAGACGGGCTCGTCGGCGACGATCAGCTTGGGCTTCACCGACAGAGCGCGCGCGATGCAGAGCCTCTGGCGCTGCCCGCCGGAGAACTGGTGCGGATAGCGGTCCACGGCGTCCTCCTCCAGCCCGACGGACCGGACCAGTCCGGCCGCGAACGCACGCTGGTCGCGCGTCGACACCGTCCCGTGGATCCGGGCCGGCTCGGTGACGAGCGCGTGCACCGGCAGGCGCGGATTGAGGCTGGCATACGGATCCTGGAAGATCATTTGCGCGTGCCGGCGCAACGAGCGCAGGTCCTCCCGCCTGGCTCGCATCACGTCCTGCCCGTCGAGCAGAATGCTGCCGCTCGCCGGCTCGACGAGCCGCAGGATGGAGCGCGCGAGCGTGGACTTGCCGCAGCCGGACTCGCCGACCAGGCCGAGCGTCTCGGCCCGTCCGATGGCGAGCGAGACGCCGCGCACGGCCTCGAAGGTGCGGCGCGGCTCGAACAGGCCGCGACCGAGCGTGAACCGGGTGCTGAGGTCGCGCACCTCCAGAAGGCGCGGACCCGGGCTCGGCGGATTTGGCGAGCCGGACCCGAGCTTCGGCGTTGCCGCCATCAGCTGCTGCGAATAGGCATGCTTCGGCGCGCGGAAGACCTGGTCGACGACGCCCTCCTCGACCTTGCGGCCTTCGCGCAGGACCACGATGCGATCGGCGATCTCGGCGACGACGCCCATGTCGTGCGTGATGAACAGCACCGCCATCCCGATCTCGGCCTGCAGCTCGCGGATCAGGCTCAGGATCTCGGCCTGTGTCGTGACGTCGAGTGCCGTTGTCGGTTCGTCGGCGATCAGGAGCCGGGGACGGCAGGCCAGCGCCATTGCGATCATCACCCGCTGGCGCAGACCGCCGGAGAGTTCGTGCGGATATTGGAGAAGCCGGCGTTGCGGCTCCGGGATCCTGACGCTCTCGAGCGCGTTGCGCGCCGCCGCGAGCGCCTTCTTCCGATTCATTCCTTGATGGCGGACGAAGACCTCGGCCACCTGGTTTCCCACGGTCAGCACCGGGTTGAGCGACGTCATCGGCTCCTGGAAGACCATCGAGATGCGGTTGCCGCGCAACGCCCGGAGCCGGTCCTCCTCCAGCGCGGTGATGTCGAGCGGCCCGTCTTCCTCGTGCAACGTGATGGTGCCGCCGTCGATCCTCCCGCCCTCACGCTCGATCAGCCGCAGGATCGACAGGGCGGTCGCCGACTTGCCGGAGCCCGATTCGCCCACCAGCGCCAGGGTGCCCCCCGCCGGCACGTCGAAGGAGAGTCCGCGCACCGCTTGCGTGGACCCGAAGGTGACCCTGAGGTCGCGGACGGACAGCAGCGGCGTCACGAAGCGGTCCTCCGCACCCGCTCTCCGATTTCGGGATGCTCGGAAAAGACCGGCAGTGGCGGGGTCCAGCGCGTCGCCGAGGGCGTGAAGCCGAAGGCGATCGGATCGCGGCCGAGAACCCGCCACTCGACCGAATCGCCGAGCTCGATCAGTCCCATCGCCCCCGCCGGCTCGCCCTGCGTGGTGAAGCTCTCGGTCAGCGACTGCTGGGTCAGGTGCGAGATCCCGTCGACCGTGGTCACGGTGTTCCAGTGGACATGGCCGGCCAGGCAGACGACCGGGACGCGGGCCTGCGCCAGCGCGGCGCGGGCGCGCTCGGCCATCGGATAGGTCGACAGGGAGGGGTTGCGTTCGAAATAGTAGTTGCCGGTCTGGGCATGCCCCGAAATCGGCACGTGGCTGACGACGAGGAGGGGCCGGTCGGCGAGCTGCGCGGTGCGTGACAGCCACAGCAGGTCCTCTTCGCGCAGGACGAATCCGTGGCGGTCCCCGTCGCGACGGATTTTCGCATCCGCGCGCCAGAGCGCGATGCGCCAGCCGCCCAGGTCGAGCGTCATCGACTTCATCGGCTGGCCGAGGACGGTCTCGTTGTCTGAAATCTCCAGGTGGTCCCGGTCGTGATTGCCGTTGATGTGATGGATCGGCGTCGCAACCTGGCGAAACGCCTCGCCGACTTCCTTCTGCAGGGCGAGGTCGGTTTCCCGGTTCTCGTCGGAGATGCGGTCTCCGAGGTCGAGCACGAAATCGGGACGGGCGTCATGGGTGAAGCGCGCGAACTCCTCCATCAGGGCAAGCGCGGTGTCGCCCCGCTTGGTCGCGGATGGCTTACCGTGGTGGATGTCGGCAACGACGCAGATGCGGACGGACATGGGCCTGATTCCCGTCTTCGGCTTCATTGGGGAGGAATGTGCCGCCGGCCTCGGGGCCGGCGGCACGTCGGAAAAGGGCGTCAGTTCGAGGCGAAGGAGATCGAACCGGCGCGGAAGTCGAGGACGTAGGGGATGTGGCCGGGCTTCGGCGCCCAGTTGATGTTCTTGTTCATCGCCCAGGACTCGTAGGGACGATAGAGCGGCAGCATCGGCGGATCCTGTCTGATGCGCTCCATCAGCTCGGCATAGGCGGCCTTGCGCACCTCGATATCCTTCGAGAAGCGGAAGCGCTCCCAGATCTCGGCATAGGCTTCGTCGGTATTGAAGCGGCCTTCCGATTCCGAGGGACCCTTGGGCGCCCACATCACCCCGAACGAACCGAACGGATCGGCGAAGTACATCGGGTTCGACCAGTTGCGCGCCATCATGTCGGGATCGCCGCCGGTCCACTTGTCGACCACGTTGACCTTGCCGTTGATCCCGACTTCCTTCCACATCTCGACGATCGCCTGGGCCGCGAGCAGGCCGTTCGTGTAGTAGGTCGGGAACGTCGTGTAGACGATCTCCTCGCCCTTGTAGCCGGCCTCCTGGAGCAGCTGCTTGGCCTTCTCCGGGTTGTACTCGAAGGTCTTCAGTTCCGGCATGTAGAGAGGCCCGAACTCCTCCATGGTGTGCGACGCCGGCACGATCGCCTTTCCGAGCCACAGCGCCTCGTTGAGCGTGTCGCGGTCGATGGCGAGGCTCATGGCCTGGCGGATGCGCGGATCCTTCAGCACGGGATGGTTCACGTTCATGATCATGACGTGGAACAGCGCGGTTGCCGAACCCACGGCCTTGAGCGCCGGATCGGCCTCGATCAGGGCCAGCTGGTCGGGCGCGATGTTGGTGATGAGGTCGGCTTCGCCGGTCTTCAGCGCCGTGATGCGCGAGGCAGTCTCGGGCATGTGCTTGACGGTGATCTTGTCCAGCGGCGCCTTCTCGCCCCAGAAGCCGTCGTAGCGCTCCCAGACCAGCGTCTCGCCGGGAACCAGCTGGGTGATGGCATAGGGACCCGT
The DNA here is from genome assembly GCA_012842935.1 of Hyphomicrobiales bacterium. Classification (GTDB taxonomy): domain Bacteria; phylum Pseudomonadota; class Alphaproteobacteria; order Rhizobiales; family Rhizobiaceae; genus DUSC01. The sequence goes on from DUSC01000071.1 coordinate 6,501, forward strand.
ACCCACCGGCTTCAGCGAGAACGCCTCGAAGTCGTCGTTCTCGGCGACCTTGGGATCCCCCGTCAGGCCCTTGGTGTAGTCCTCGGGGATGATCATGACCTGCTGCAGGTTGAGCAGCGTCTCCCAGAGCGGCTCCTCGCGCTTGACGTGAATGCGGATCGTGTAGTCGTCGACCTTCTCCGCCTTCTCGAAGTTTTCGAGACGGTCGCGCGCGCGCACCTGGTAGGGCGGGAAAGTCGCCTGATACATGCGGTTGAGCGAGAAGACCACGTCGTCGGCGGTCATCGCCTCGCCGTTGTGGAACGTCACGCCCTGGCGCAGCTTGAGTTCCATCACCTTGGGTTCGACCAGCTTCCATTCGGTCGCGAGGCCGGGGCGGAATTCGCCCTGCAGCTTGTCGTAGTTCTTTTCGATCAGCGTGTCGAAGGTGTTGTAGTAGAATTGCGAGCCTACGTTCGAATGGTCGCGGCCCGGATCGACATAGCCGGTCACGTTGGCCGCGCCGACGGTCAGTTCGGCGGCGAAGGCCGAGCCGGCGAGCACGATGCCCATGGCGGTCGTGGCGAAGAACAGTCTCATTTCATACCTCCTGTCGGATTGAGCGAAGTTTCGGTCGGGTCGCTGGGGCCGCGGCGGCCTCTTCTCGTTGCAAATCCTCATCGGTCGATGAGCCGCACGTCGGTGCGGTCGCGCAGCCAGTCGCCGAGGATCTGGACGGTGAATGTGACGAGCAGGATCATCGCGGCGGGGACAACGACGATCCATGGCGCGGTCGGCATGTAGTCGCGGCCGATGCCCACCATCGAGCCCAGCGTTGCGGTCGGAGGCTGGACGCCGATGCCGAGGAAGGACAGCGTCGATTCCAGGAGCACGATGTTGGAGATCGCCAGGGTGAACTGGACGACCAGCGGCGACACCGTGTTCGGAAGCACGTGACGGAACGCGATGCGGCTGCCCGTGGCGCCGGCGGCGCGCGCCGCCTCGACGAAGGGCATCTGCATGAGCCTGCGGACCTCGGCCCTGACGATGCGGGCATACTGCTCCCAGCCGTAGAGTCCGAGGACCAGCACCATCACTTCGATCGAGGAGCCGAATATCGCCAGCACCAGCAGGGCGATCAGCGTGAAGGGTATCGCGATCTGGGCATCGACGGCCGCCATGACGATGTCGTCGACCGTGCCGCCGGCGATGCCGGAGAGAAGCCCGAGCCCGCCGCCGAGCACGAGGCCGATCGAGGCGCCGAGCATGGCGAGCACCAGCGTGAGCTGCAGCCCGTGAAGCGAACGCGAAAGCACGTCGCGGCCGAGCTCGTCGGTGCCGAGGAGATAGCCCTCCTTGAACCGTTCGAACCCGATCGGCGGCCGCAGGCGGGCGATCAGGCTCTGCGCGGTCGGTTCGTGCGGCGCGATCAGCGGCGCGAAGGCGGCGACGGCCAGCAGCGCGAGTCCGATGCAGAGGGCGGCGCGCTGCAGGCCGTTGGCTTCGCGCCAGATGCGACGCAGGGCCGCGATGCCGGCCGGACGGGCCGTTCGGCCGTGGAAGGTCGCCTCGGCCATCATGCGCTCCCCAGACGGATGCGGGGATCGGCGTAGCCGTAGGCGATGTCGATCGCGCCGTTGACCACGATCACCGCGAAGGCGACCGCCAGCACCGCGAACTGCAGCACCGGAAAATCGCGCAGGATCGCCGCGTTGACCAGCAGGTCGCCGATGCCCGGCCAGGCGAAGATCGCCTCGACCACCACGTTGCCGGCCGCCGCGAGGCCGGCGATCTGCAATCCGAGCACCGACAGCACGGTGATCGAGGCGTTGGAGAAGCCGTGCTTCAGGATGACGGTATGCTCCGGCAGGCCCTTCGCCCGGGCCGTCCGCATGAAATCCTGGCTGAGCACGTCCAGCATCGCGTTGCGGGTGAAGCGGGTCAGCGCCGCGATCAGCGTTCCCGACAGCGCGATGGTCGGCATGATGAAGTGCCAGGGCGTGGAATTGCCTACGACCGGCAGCCAGTTGAGCGTGAAGGCGAAGATCAGCACCATGAACACGGCGAGCACGAAATTCGGCACCGCGTATCCGACGAAGGCGATGGTCATGATCGCGCTGCCGATCCAGGTCCTGCGATGGATGGCGGCGAGGATGCCGAGCGGCACGGAGACGAGGACGGTGAACGAGATGCCGGCGAGCAGCAGTTGCAGCGACGGCCAGATGCGTTCGGCCACGATCTCGCCGACCGGGCGGCGCTCGACGAAGGAGAGGCCGAACTGTCCGTCGACGAAGGAACCGAGGAAACGCCAGTATTGCTCCCATATCGAGGCGTCGAGGCCGTAGTACCGCGTCAGCAGTTCCCGGTCCTCCTGGGTGATCCCCTGCCCGACGACGAAATCGATGGGATCGCCCGACAGGCGGGTGGCGAAGAAAACCAGTGTCACGATGGCGAACAGCGTGACGGCCATCTTGGTCAGCGTGCGCAGGACGTGGCGGAGCATCAGACCGCTCCTCCCGCCGCCGCCAGCTCGGGCATGACCAGCGCGCCGCCGGCCGGAGCGCCGTTCGCCGTCATCCGCTGCAGGTGGACGAAGGGCACGCCCGCCGCCTCTGCCGCGATTCCGTCGGTATCGGCATTGTCGCCGATGAAGATGCAGTCCGCCGGCGCCGCACCGCTCAGCCGCAGCGCGAGTTCGACCAGATCCGGCGCCGGCTTGCCGATGGTGGTGAAGCGGATGGCAGGGTCGCAGGCCAGGATCGCCGAGACGATCGCACCGGTTTCGGGCACGGGGCGCCCTGCGGAATCGGGGTGGACGGTGTCGACATTGGTGACGACCAGATCGGCGCCCGCATGGACCTCGTCGACCAGCCGGCCCAGGTCGCGCAGGCAGAAACCCTCGTCCCTCGCGAGGAGCACGAGGTCGGGATCGGCGCTCCCGGTCCGCAGCCCGAGCGAGCGTGCCAGCTCGCGGATCGGCGCCTCGGCGTAGATCGAGACGGCCGCGCCGGGGCAGGCGGCGGCGATGCGCAGCACGGCCTGTTCGCCGGCGAGCAGGATACGTCCGGCGCCCACCGCGAGCCCCAGCCCCGTCATCCTGTCCGCGAGTATTTCGGCGGTGTCGGATGAATTGTTCGAGATGATCCAGAGCCGGTCGGCATGGCGGGCCACGAAGTCCCGGACGTTGGGATAGAGCCGAATCCCATCACGTTGCATCGTAACCTGCGGCAGCGAAGTAGTTTCGGCATTCTGCCGGGGTGAAGAGGTCGATGATGCGGCCGATGGCGTTCCAGAGGCCGTCGACGGTGCGCTCGGCGGCCTTTCTGAGCA
>DUSC01000072.1 GCA_012842935.1 Hyphomicrobiales bacterium
CAGGTCGGCCCGAAAAATCGCCGGCGGGGCGCATGGATCGCGCCACGTAACAAAAGTTTCGGAAGGCACGGCCCAGCGCCCCGCTTCCCCCTCTTCTCCAATGGCCAGACGCGAAAGCGGGCGTGGCGACGAGAAGCCGTGTGCGGACAACGGTGGGGAAACCGCGCCGGGCCGCCGCGTGACGCTGCGCCGCTTGCGCGGCCGGCATGCGGCCCTTACCATTGCCGCAAAAGTTCTCGTTCATAACAATCCGGAGGAATTTTCCATGAACCCATCGGGCGTGACGGCGATCGTGACGGGCGGCGGCTCGGGCCTCGGCGAGGCCACCGCGCGGGCGCTGGCGGCGAAGGGCGCGAAGGTCGCCATCTTCGACGTCGGCATGAAGAACGCCGAGCGCGTCGCCGCCGAGATCGGCGGCGTGGCGATCCGCTGCGACGTCTCCAGCGCCGACAATGGCGAGGCCGCGGTCGCCGAAGCCGCCGAGAAGCTCGGACCGGCGCGCATCCTGGTCAACTGCGCCGGCATCGCCATCGCCATGAAGACGACGGGCAAGGAAGGCGCCCACCCGCTCGACCTCTTCCGCAAGGTCATCGAGGTCAACCTCGTCGGCACTTTCAACATGATCCGCCTGTTCGCCGTCCGCTGCGAGAAGCTCGACCTGATGGAAGGCGGCGAGCGCGGCGTCATCGTCAACACCGCCTCCGTCGCCGCCTTCGACGGCCAGATCGGCCAGGCCGCCTATTCCGCCTCCAAGGGCGGAGTCGTCGGGATGACGCTGCCGGTCGCCCGCGACCTCTCCCGCGCCGGCATCCGCGTCTGCACGATCGCGCCGGGCCTCTTCAAGACGCCGATGCTCGCCGGCCTGCCTGAGGAGGCGCAGAAGTCGCTCGGCCAGCAGGTGCCCTTCCCGCCGCGGCTCGGCGAACCGTCGGAATACGGCGCGCTCGCCTGCCACATCGTCGAGAACCAGATGCTCAACGGCGAGACGATCCGCCTCGACGGCGCCATCCGCATGGCGCCGAAGTGACGGCAGGCGAATCGTTCCGGCATTGACGCCGTGACCGCCGCGACCGGATCCGGGCCGCTCGCCGGCCTCACCGTCATCGAGATGGCCGGGATCGGTCCGGTCCCGCTGGCGGCCCTGATGCTGGCCGAGTACGGCGCCCGCGTCATCCGCGTCGAGCGCCTGCGTGCCGGCGCTGGCTTCCTGCCGCTGGCCCCCGACGTCGACCTCTCGCTGCACGGCCGCACGACGCTGAAGGTCGACCTGAAGCGGCCGGAGGGCGTCGACCTCATGCTGCGTCTGGTCGCGGCGGCCGACATTCTCGTCGAGGGATTTCGGCCCGGCGTCATGGAGCGCCTCGGACTCGGTCCGCAGCCGTGCCTGGCGCGCAACCCGCGGCTCGTCTACGGCCGCATGACCGGTTTCGGCCAGGACGGCCCGCTCGCCGACCGCGCCGGCCACGACCTGACCTATCTGGCGCTGACCGGGGCGCTGCACGCCATCGGCCCGAAGGGCGGCCGCCCGGCGATCCCGCTCAACCTCGTCGCCGACTATGGCGGCGGCACGATGTTCCTGGTTGCGGGCATTCTCGCCGCGCTCGTTTCGCGGGCGACGACGGGCCGCGGCCAGGTCGTCGACGCGGCGATGGTCGACGGCGCCTCGATGCTTCTCGCGCCGACCTTCTCCTACATGGCCTCGGGCTTCTGGAAGGACAGCCGCGGCGTCAACCTTCTCGACGGCGGCGCGCCGTTCTACGACGTCTACGAGGCGGCAGACGGCCGCCACGTCGCCGTCGCCTGCCTAGAACCGCAGTTCTTCGCCGAGTTCGTCCGTCTGCTTCCGCTCGACGCCGGTTACGTCGCCCGCCAATACGATCCGCGGGCGTGGCCGGAGCTGCGCGCCGCGATCACGGCCCGCATCGCCGAGCGGCCCCGCGACGCATGGGCCGAGCTGTTTGAGCCGAGCGACGCCTGCGTGGCACCGGTGCTGTCGCTGGCCGAGGCCGCCGAACACCCGCACAACCGCGCCCGCGACGTCCATGCCAGAGTCGGCCGGATGACGCGGCCGCGCCCTGCTCCGCGGTTTTCGGCGACCCCTGCAAGTCTCGCCGGCCCGCCCGCCGCTCCCGCCGATCTCGCCGCGCTGCTGGCCGGCTTCGGAATCGACCCGGACGAGGCCCGGGCCCTTGCCAGCAACGCCGTTGTTGGGGCATAAGAGGAGTCTGATTTTCAGGTTTTGGAGACGACGTTGGACGGGGCTCGCAGGAAGGATGTCATCCGCGAGACCGACGCCGAGGCGATACGCCTGGCGCGAACGCTCGTGCGCAGCGCCCGCTACGGCGCGCTCGCCGTGCTCGATCCGGCGGACGGTTCGCCGCTGGCGAGCCGTGTCGCCGTCGCTACCGATCTCGACGGCACGCCGCTGATCCTGGTCTCCGCTCTATCCGGCCATACCGCCGGGCTTCTCGCCGACCCGCGCTGTTCGCTCCTCCTCGGCGAGCCCGGCAAGGGCGATCCTCTCGCCCATCCGCGCATCAGCGTCTCCTGCAGAGCGAGCCGGCTCGAGCGCGGAAGTCCGGAGCAGGCGCGCGTCGAGCGCCGCTATCTCAACCGTCACCCGAAGGCGAGGCTCTATGTCGGATTTCCCGATTTCGCCTTCTTCCGCCTCGACCCGCAGAAGGCGAGCCTCAACGGCGGTTTCGGCAAGGCCTACGCACTGACCCGGGCCGACCTCGTCACCGACAGCCCGGCCAATGCCGGTCTCGCCGAATCCGAGCAGGCCGCGATCGTCCACATGAACGAGGACCATCGCGACGCCGTGGGCATCTGTGCGCGCGCCTTCGCCGGCGCGCGGGGGGACGGCTGGTACGTCATCGGCCTCGATGCCGACGGAATGGACATCGGCCGTGGCGACGAGGCACGGCGGATCTTCTTCCCGGCGCCGCTGTTGTCGGCGGCGGACCTGCGGACGACCCTGGTCGAACTGGTCAAGGCCGGCCGAAGCGTCCTCGCGGGGGGCGCATGACGCGCGTCCGAACGCGCAGCACGTTGAGGTTGTGACCTTGCATTTTCAAGCATCCGCGCAGTAGATTGCCGCCGCCGTCAGCCGTCAGGCTGGCCGCACTATCCGGGGAAGCCGCGGTCATCGCCCCCATGACCGTCGGCGCAAGTATCAGAATATCGGGGTAATATGTTCGCGAAGAAGATAATCGAGAACGCCGACGGCGTGGCCGAACTGTTGACGCTGCTGGGCAACGGAAAACGGCTTGCGATCATCGGACATCTCCTGGAAGGCGAATTGTCCGTGGGCGCGATCGCCAAGAAGGTCGGCTTGAGCCAGTCGGCGCTGTCGCAGCATCTGGCGAAGCTGCGCAGCACGGGCCTGATGACGACCCGCCGCGATCGCCAGACGATCTACTATTCCTGCAACTCCGAGGCGGTGCGCGGTCTGTTCGAGGCGCTCGACGCGAGTTTCACGTTCGTCAACGGGCTCGCGCGGCGGGACGGCACCGGGATCGACCGGTAAGTCGGCCGCCGCTTGCCCGATCGCAGCGGCCGTGCGACTACGGCGACGGCTTCTTTTCCAGGACGACCGGCGGCGCGATTGAACACCATTCCCATCGACGATCCCGGCGATCCGCGAATCGCCGCCTACCGCGACATCCGCGAGCGCGACCTCGTCGGCCGCGAGGGCCGTTTCGTGGCGGAGGGCAAGGTCGTGCTCGCGACGCTCTTCGCCGCGGGCAGGTTCGAAGCCGAATCGGTGCTGGTGCTCGAGAACCGGCTGCACGGTTTGGCCGACACGCTCGCTGCCGCACCGGCCGACCTGCCGGTCTATGTGGCGAAGTCGGCGGTGATGGACGCGATCGCCGGTTTCCCGATCCATCGAGGCGTCCTCGCCGTCGGCCGGCGCCGCGCGCCGGAAACGCTGGAGGGCCTGCTCGGATCGCTGCCGGCGCGGGCAACGCTGGTCGTGCTCGTCGGCCTCGCCAACCACGACAATGTCGGCGCGATCTTCCGCAATGCCGCAGCCTTCGGCGCCGACGCCGTCGCCCTCGACGCGACGAGTTGCGATCCGCTCTACCGCAAGGCGATCCGCGTATCCGTCGGCGCGGCGCTGAGGGTGCCGTTCGTCCGCGGCGGCGATGCCCTGCGGATGGTCGAGACCGCCCGGCGGTACGGCTTCGAACCGGTGGCGCTGTCGCCGGCCGGTGTCGAGGACATCCGCTCGGTCGTTCGGCCGGAGCGCGTGGCCCTGGTGTTCGGGACGGAAGGATCTGGCCTGCCTGCGGCCCTGCTCGGCAGCCTGCGTACCGCCCGGATCGCCATGGCGGCCGGGTTCGACAGCCTCAATGTCGCCGCCGCTTCGGCCATCGCGCTGCACGAGATGCGACGCACGGACTGATCCGGTCAGGAAACCGAAGCGGCCTTCTGCAGCGCCCTGACGCGGTCGGCGAGACTGCTGATCTTGTCCCGCGGATCGAGCGGCCTGTCGGGCTCGGCCGCGAGCGCCTTGCGGATCGGCGAATCGGGGCCCTCGAGCGCGGCGGTCATGGAGATGACCTCCGCGGCGAGATCGTTGATCTGCTCGCGCAGCAACGCGTTCTCGCGCCGCTCCTCGCTCCAGTCCTCCGATTTCGCGCGTTCGTACTGCGCGAGGTCGGAACGCAGCTTCTTGTTCTCGCGCGTGAGGACGCCGAGGCGTTCCTCGAGCCGGGCGCGATCCTCGTCGAGCCTGGCGATCGCCTTCTCGACATCCCCGCCGGTGGCGCCGGAGAGCAGGCGCGACATCTGCAGGGTCAGATCCGCCACATGGGCTTCGAGCTTCGCCTTCTCGATCTGCATCTCGGCGAGTTCGGCTTCCAGGTCGCTGCCGCGCAGCGTCGCCCCGCCCATGTGTTCCCGCAGCCTCGCCAGCTCGCGTTCGCGGCGATCGAGCTTCTCGTCGCGATCGGCGACCGTGGCCATCAGGCGCTCGACCTTCTTCTCCAGATCGCCGGACCGTTTCTTCTCGTTCTTCAGCGCGTCGCGGAGCGTCCTGTTCTCCGCGCCGATCTCGTTGAGACGCTTTTCGCCTTCCTTGCGCTGTCCGCGCAGCGAGCTCAGGTCGCTGGACAGCTTGTCGAGCTCCGATTCGCGCGCGACCAGTTCGATCTGCCGGTTGCTGGCAGAGAACGACGCCTCGTCGTACATGCGCCCGAGCTTCTCCAGTTCCTGCGCCTTCTCTTCCAGCCGCTGCTCGGCCTCCGCCAGCCTCTCCGCCAGCCGCTGCATCTGCTCCTCGCGGATGCGTAGTTCGGCGCGCAGTTCCCCGCTCTTGGCCTCGAGCTGCGACAATGCCCGATCCTTTTCGGCCCGTTCGGAAGCGAGCTGCTTCAGTTCCTCGCGGTTGCGATTGATCTCGATGACCTGGGCGGCAGCCTTTTCGCGAAACGCCTTGATGCTCATCTCGAGGCGCCGGGTCGACATCGCGAATTCGGCGCGGATGCGATCCTTGTCGGCCTGGATTTCGCCGAGCGAGAGGGGAACCGACGCCTCGATACGCTTGCGGGTCAGGCGGACCGCGCGGCGCCAGACCGCCGGTGCCAGCATCAACGCCAGGAATCCGGCGCACAGGAATCCGAGCGCGAAGAAGAGAATGGACTGGATCACCGACGCTCACCGCTCCAACGGAAGCATCCTATGTGCCATAGCGGCACGCCATTGATCCAGAGCCGAGTTCGTCCCGCCGGGTCCCGCCGTGTCTTAAGGTTAAGCCCGGAGCGGGCCGGACTTCAGAACGGATTCCAGGTCGGCTTCTGCGTCAGCTTCAGGTAGCCCACATTGACTCCGAGGCGTGCCCCGACGCCGGTCCGGACCGGGACCAGCAGGACGTTGCCGCGCTTGAGCACCGTGAAGCCGAGGCCCGCCATCACGTAGGCCGATCCGGCGACACCGACGAACCGGTCGTAGACGGCCGAGACGTCGTCGAGATTGTAGACCAGCATCATGGTCCGCGACCCCTGGCCGCCGAAGTCCCAACCCAGCGAAGGCCCTTGCCAGAAGACCGGGTGGTCGCCGGCGTTCTTCGTGTAGAGGGTGCCCTCGCCATAGGTCAGACCGCCGACGAAAGCGCCGGATCCCTCCTCGCCGAGGATATAGCCGTTCGGCAGGCCGTAGGAGGAGAAGACCTTTTCGATCAGCGTCGCGAGGCCCCCCGAGGTGGCGCCGAAGAACCGGTGCCCGGAATCGATGATTTCCTGTGCCGTGTATCCTTCGGCCCGCGAGCCGGCGGTTCCCATGAACACGACGGAAAGCGATAGGACGACGGCGGCGACCAGCCGGGCGAGGTCCCGTTCAACAATCTTGGAAAGCATGCATCCTGTCTCCGTCCGGGAGCACTGCCCGTCGACGCCCCTCGTTCGCCTCGACCGCTTCTCTCGTCGGCTGGACGACCGATTCCGGCACGCTATGCCGTAATCCTTTTTCAACCATTAAACTCTCTGATGATGATGGCGGATCGATGGCTTTCGATCCGCTTGCCGGGGACCGTCGGCCAGGCCGAAGCGGTGCCCGCCGCGGGTTGCGATCGCAAGCTGTGCGGCGCGGTATCCGGTCGGCCAATTCTTGCTGGCGACCCTCCCCGCATGTAACTAGACCTTGCCTGAACGTATTCGATTCGCGCCGGCCTCGCGGGCGCGAGCTGTCCGGAGACCGCATATGCCAGATGTGTTCACGCTGTCCGCGCCGGACCTCGCGGCCCTGCTGTGCAGCCGCATCTGTCACGACATCATTTCGCCTGTGGGCGCGATCAACAATGGCCTTGAACTCCTCGACGAGGGTGGCGCCGACGAAGACGCCATGAACCTTATCCGGACGAGCGCGAGAAATGCGTCGGCGCGCCTCCAGTTCGCCCGCATCGCTTTCGGCGCAGCCGGATCGGCCGGGATGATGATCGACACCGGGGACGCCGAATCGGTCGCCGCCGCCTACATCAGGAACGAGAAGCCCGAACTGGTCTGGATCGGCCGCAGGGCCCTGCTGCCGAAGAACAAGGTGAAGCTGCTGCTCAACCTCATCCTCGTGTCAATTGCCACGATCCCGCGCGGCGGCAAGATTACCGTGACGCTCGACGACGTCGAGACGGCGCCGAAGTTCACCCTGACTTCGTCGGGGCCGATGGTCCGCGTCCCGCCGAAGTTCCTCGAACTGCATGCGGGAAAGAAACCCGAGGAACCGATCGACGCGCACAGCGTCCAGCCCTACTATACGCTTCTCCTGGCGCGTGAGTCGGGCATGCAGGTCTCGATCCGAGCGTCCGCCGAGGAGATCGTGCTGGCGGCCGCCTGAGGTGGCGACCTGCCGGCGCCAGCTTGTGACTTAACTTCGCGGAAACCAATAATCGAAGGCGCATCCAAGTTTAGCGATCGCGTTGTCCGCTTCTTTACGCCGATTTACTAGTCTTTGCCCGTGATAAACCTGCGCTGCCGCATGCGTGCGGGGAAGGACAGAGACATGAAGCGCTGTATGTTCATCGACGATTCGAGCGTCATCCGTAAGGTCGCGAAGCGCATTCTCAACGGGCCCGACCTGCTGGTCATCGAAGCCGAGAGCGGCAGCGATGCGCTGTACATGTGCGAGAACGACATGCCCGACATCATCGTCGTTGACGGCGGGTTGCCGGACATGACGGCGGAGGAGTTCATCCGGCGCGTCCGCGCCATCCCGAACCCGATCCGGCCGCAGATTGCCATCAGCCTGATCGAGGTGGATATCGGCGCGATCATGCGGGCCAAACGGGCGGGCGCCCAGGGGTATATCCTCAAGCCGTTCAACCGCCAGCAGCTTCTTGAGCGATTCCGCCAGCTCGACATGGCGGCGTGAGCGGGCGGCGCAGGGTCCGGCGGCCGATCGCGTCGGACGCGGCCGGCACGGCATCCGCCAATCCGCCGTCGCGATCCGTCCGCGCCGCGATCAGGCGCTGGCGCGGACGTCCTCGGGCTCGCGCAGCACGTAGCCGCGGCCCCATACCGTCTCGATGTAGTTCTGCCCGCCGGAGGAAGCGTCGAGTTTCTTCCTGAGCTTGCAGATGAACACGTCGATGATCTTCAGCTCCGGCTCGTCCATGCCGCCGTAGAGATGGTTGAGGAACATTTCCTTGGTGAGCGTCGTGCCCTTGCGCAGCGAGAGCAGTTCCAGCATCTGGTATTCCTTGCCGGTCAGATGCACGCGCTGGCCGGCGACCTCGACCGTCTTTGCGTCGAGGTTCACGACCAGGTCGCCCGTCGCGATGACAGATTGGGCATGACCCTTCGACCGCCGCACGATGGCGTGGATGCGCGCCACGAGCTCGTCCTTGTGGAACGGTTTGGTCATGTAGTCGTCGGCGCCGAAGCCGAGTCCGCGGACCTTGTCCTCGATGCCGGCCATGCCGGAAAGGATCAGGATAGGCGTCTTCACCTTGGACAGCCGGAGCGTGCGCAGCACCTCGTAGCCGGACATGTCGGGAAGGTTCAGGTCGAGAAGAATGATGTCGTAGTCGTAGAGCTTGCCGAGATCGACGCCTTCCTCTCCGAGGTCGGTCGTATAGACGTTGAAGCTCTCCGATTTAAGCATCAGTTCGATGCTTTGTGCGGTTGCACTGTCGTCTTCAATCAGCAGAACGCGCATTTCATTCCCCTTCTCTGCCCTCGTGCCGTCGCAGGGCTGGCGGCGCGGGGCAGCGATTGCCTGAATCGGAGGCTGCCACTGAATGGTTAACAAAATCTAATTCCGCCTTGCAAGCGATATCAGACTTTCTAGCTCGTGCATCCACCATATTGAATCTGCTAGTGAATCAAGGCAATCAAAACCTAAAGCGAAACGTTAAGAAACTTACGCAAGCGACTCTCTCGATTCGCCTCGCCCGCATCGTCCGTCGACCCAGGTTTTTTTACCGCCCCTTAAGTCCTGACCCGTATGATTAACAACGCGCGTAAACGAATGGTTACCGGCGGCGAAAATCTTTAGGATTTCGTTTCCTATCGCCGCCGGAACCGATCGAAGGGCGCGGGCCGGCGGTTTTCGGCGAGGCCGCTTCGGTGTTCAGATGTGCGTATTCGGGAGTAGCGAGTCATGAAGCCACGTGAGAACCTCGTCCGGCTCAAGCAGTTCCAGGTGAATGAGAAGAGGCGCCAGCTGAATCAGCTCGACATGATGATCGCCGAATTCGAGCGCATGGCCGGCGAGCTGGACGTCCAGATCGCCGCCGAGGAACGCAAGGCCGGCATCACCGACGTCAATCATTTCGCCTACCCCACTTTCGCCAAGGCGGCCCGCCTTCGCCGCGACAATCTGAAGAACTCCCAGTCCGACCTCATTCAGCAGAAGAAGACGGCCGAGACCCTACTCGCCGAAGCTGAAGCGGAACTTGCCAAGGCGGAAATGCTGGAATCGCGCGATACGCGCATGCGCGAGCCCGACGTCTCGACGCGCAGCGCGCTGATCGGCTGACTTCCTCCCGACGGCCGGAATCCGGCTGCCGACCGTTCGCGGCGCAGGACGCTCTTCCGCAGCACGCAGCCCTTCGCCATCATGGGCCGATGCGCCTCCTCCTGCCCCTCGCCCTGTTCGCCGCCACCTTCTTCTACGGCCTCGGTCTGGTCCTGCCCCTGATCCGGGTCCAGAAGCTTTTCCTGTTCACCGATGAACCCTCCCTCGTCGCGATGATCGCCGGCCTGTGGGACGGCGGCGACATCGCGCTGGCGATCCTCGTCGCCCTGTTCTCGGTGGTGTTTCCGCTGGCGAAGCTCGGGCTGCTCCATGTCGCCGCCTACGGCGGACCCGACGGCCACCGCATGGTGCCGTCCTGGTTCAGGATCCTGTCGAACTGGTCGATGCTCGACGTCGTTCTGGTGGCGCTGGTCGTCTTCGCGGCGAAGACGACGGGGTTCGCCGATGCCTTCGCGCGGCCCGGCCTCTGGTTCTTCGCCGCCTCGGTGGCGCTGACTGCCGGCGCCTCGGCGCTGGTCAAGCGTCGGGAATGGCAGAGGTAGTCCCGAAAAAGCGAAACCGGCCGAAAGGCCGGTCCGGGAAAGATGGAGGGCGGGCGCCCGGCGCCCTAGTGGCGGTACTGCTGGATGCGCGTCGTGCGCAGGCCGGCGAGGCCGTACTCATCGATCGAAGCCTGCCACGAAAGGAATTCCTCGGTGGTGAGCTTGTAGCGCTGGCAAGCCTCGTCGAGGCTGAGCAGGCCGCCGCGCACGGCGGCCACGACCTCGGCCTTCCGCCGGATGACCCAGCGGCGCGTATTCGTCGGGGGAAGATCGGCAATGGTGAGCGGGCTGCCGTCCGGCCCGATGACATACTTGACGCGCGGTCTAACCAGATCGGTCATCGTACTCTCTACGCAACTCAACATACCAATCGGTGCCACAATAGCGTCACAGCTTTAAAAAAGACCTAAGCGCCGGGATCGTGTTGCGCGGCCTGCGTCAACCGTTCGTTAACGACCTGCCCGGCCGTGGCGCGGTGCGAAATCTTGACCTATATGTAGCGGGCGGGCATGAAGCGCCCGCTGCGTCCCGTGAAAGACCGTCGATGAACAGCCTGGATCTCCCGGCCCGCCCAGAAGAGACGAGGATTGTCGTCGCCATGTCCGGCGGCGTCGATTCCTCGGTCGTCGCAGGCATGCTGAAGCGCGAAGGCTACGAGGTCGTCGGCGTGACGCTGCAGCTCTACGACCACGGCGCCGCGACGCATCGTCCCGGCTCCTGCTGTGCGGGACAGGACATCGCCGACGCGCGGCGTGTCGCCGAGACGCTCGGCATCCCGCACTACGTCCTCGACTACGAGGAGCGGTTTCGCGAGGCCGTCATCGATCCCTTCGCCCAGAGCTACGTTTCGGGTGAGACGCCGATCCCATGCGTGGCCTGCAACCAGACCGTCAAGTTCGCCGACCTGCTGCGCACCGCCCGCGAACTCGGTGCCGACGCGCTGGCCACCGGCCACTATATCCGCAGCCGACCGGGCGCCGGCCCCGGAGGCACGCATCGCGCCCTCTACCGGCCGGTCGACACCGACCGCGACCAGAGCTACTTCCTGTTCGCGACGACGCAGGAGCAGATCGACTATCTGCGCTTTCCCCTCGGCGCCCTGCCGAAGGCCGAGGTCCGGCGTATCGCCGCCGAGATGGGGCTGGCCGTGGCGGCCAAGGCGGACAGCCAGGACATCTGCTTCGTTCCCCAGGGCCGCTACTCCGACATCATCGCAAGGCTGAAGCCCGCGGCCGCCGCGAGCGGCGAGATCGTGCACCTCGACGGCCGTGTCCTCGGCCGCCACGAAGGCATCCTGCGCTACACGATCGGCCAGCGGCGCGGCATCGGCGTCGCCTCGGGCGAGCCGCTCTACGTCGTCCATCTGGATGCTGAGCGCGCCCGCGTCGTCGTCGGACCGCGCGAGGCGCTGGACACCCGCCGCGTCTACCTGCGCGACGTCAACTGGCTCGGCGACGAGGGGCTCGACCGCGCCGCGGGCGGCATCGATCTCTACGCCAAGGTCCGCTCGACCAGGCCGCCGCGTCCGGCGACGCTCCATGCCGGCAAGGGCGCGATCTGGGTCGAACTGTCCGAAGGCGAGGCCGGCATTGCGCCGGGCCAGGCCTGCGTCTTCTACTCCGACGACAGCGCCGAGGCGCGCGTGCTCGGCGGCGGCTTCATCGAGCGCTCCGAGCGCAGCGCGAAGGCCGAGGCGATGCTGGCGCGTCTCGCCGCCCACCCCGAGAGGCTTCCGGCCGAATAGGTCCCGTCAGTCGTGGGCGACCGTGCCTGCGGTGAGGATGCGCAGCACGCGGATGGCCTCCTCCCCGTCCGTGCGCGGCTCCGCGCGCGAGCCGACGCAGGCGATGAAATGCTGCAGCTCGCGGGTCAGCGGCATCCCCTGTTCGACCGGAACGTAGGACGGCTCGTTCTGGGTGAAGGCCCATTGCCCGCTGTCCTGCCACACCGCGTGGCGGTAGACGGCGAGCTTGCGCTCCCAGGGTTCCACATCGTCGAAGACCGCCATCGCCCTGGTGCCGACCACGGTCAGCCGGCGCTCGCGATAGGGATTGAGCCGCGAGGCGAAGAGATGGCTCCGGAGTCCGTTGGGAAAGCGCATGTGCAGGTGGGCGAAATCGCTGAGATGATCGAGCAGGGCCGCCCCTTCGCCGCGCACCTCGACCGGTGCGGCGCCGGTGATGGCGAGGATCATCGACAGGTCGTGGGGCGCGAGATCCCACAGCGCGTCGTTCTCGGTGTGGAACTTTCCGAGCCCCAGCCGGTGCGAGTGGATGTAGCGCACCTGGCCGAGCTCGCCGCGGTCGATCAGGTCCTTCAGCGCCTCGAAGGCCGGATGGAAACGCAGCACGTGGCCGACCATGAAGACGCGCCGGTTGGACTTCGCCGCGGCCACCGCGCGCTCGGCGTCGGCGACGTTGAGGGCGATCGGCTTTTCCACCAGCACGTCCTTGCCTGCCTCGACGGCGCGGATGGCGAAGTCGGCGTGGAACTGCGGCGGCAGCGCCATCACCACCGCATCGACGTCGTGACGGCCCATCAGTTCGTCGGGCGCGATCGCCAGGCAGTCCTGCTCGCTGGCGAATCCTTCGGCGCGGGCCGCGTTGGCGTCGGACACGGCGTGGAGCGCACCGAGAGCCTTGAGGGTGCGGATATGATTGCTTCCCCAATATCCGCAACCGAGGACTGCTATGCGCGGCTTCATCGATACCGTACTCGTGGATGGTGGCGGACACATAACGGCGGCGGCCGACGAACTCAACCCCGTGGCACAACCCCGAGGCTCGGCCCCGTGGGCCGGGCCGGGAGCGAAGGGCCGCGATTTCGCACTAGAATCGCGCGGCGCCGGCGGTGCGCTTCGCCCCCGGCGCGTGCTTGACAGTGCCCGCATGGCAACCTTATATCCGCGCGTCCTCGACCGCCGCCCGTGCCCATGGCCGGCGCACGTGTCGCCGGGGCGGAGTAGCTCAGCAGGTTAGAGCAGAGGAATCATAATCCTTGTGTCGGGGGTTCGAATCCCTCCTCCGCTACCAGACTTTTCAATGGCTTAGATGGTAGCGAATTTGGCTTGGGCTGGCCATGGTCGCCAGTTACGGCATCGGCAGGCGTTCATGGGGCAAGGGTCGTTGCGTCCTCCCCTTTTCCTCACGGCCCGCCAGACATATTTGCCAATGGTTCGTCCTCTCGCACTCATTCAGCAGGACGGCGGCTTCATGCCTCTGCCGGCTGTGGAGCGTCAGCGCGACATCGCGATAGGTCAGCGGTTCACCACCATCTTTGACCCGACCTTTGTTCAAGCGGTCGGCGATCTTCTCGACCAGCTCCTCGCGCTCGCAGCGCGCCGTGGCCTGGACGATCTGGCCTGCTGCCGGTTTCGTGGACACCGAGACAAGGTGTCTGACGGGACTGGAGAGTGGGAATGTGAAAGAGGAAGTTCAGCCGCGAGTTCAAGCCTGAGGCCGCGCGGCTTTTGAGGGATCGGGGCGTTGCCGCGGCGCGGGCGGCACGTGATCGGGATCTTCTGTATGAGAACGTGCCGTGCGACCGCATCCGCGATGCTTGTCGCCGAACCGGGGCAAAGGGCGTCGACAGAGGCGATGGTCGGCTCCGGGCATGCTGATTTCCGCGTCGGTGGAATCGATCCGGTAGTCCTTTGAAGCGGTCGAGGCGCCTGGGCGGACCGACCGTCTACTCTGAGTAAGGAGTGTCCGCCTCAGGGCGACGGCGCCGCAGGACGACGGTCCCGCGGCAGGGCACTACGGGACGGACCCGGCCCTGACCGCGCTTTTGCAAGGGCAGGGCAATCGGGTCGGGGCCGTCGGAAGATCGTCCTCCGACGGAACGCCCTTCGGTTCGTGGCAATTCCCATCGTTCATCGCGTCAATGCCTCGCATTCCTTCTATCCATTCGACAGATGGAATACCCCTCGATAGCGTCGTCGCCGATGACGCCTCCGCAAGGCGGCGCACGGAGGAGTTTGCGCCGCCGCAACTCGGCGACGAGGCGGCAGGATCGGGGAGGACACGGGGCTTCATGTCGCGCAGCATCATAGACCTGTCGGTGACGCTGACCGCAGGAATCCGCTCGGACCCGCCGGGTCTCGGGCCGGCGATCGAGTATCTCGACCACGACGAGGGCGCGCGCGAGTTCGAGCGCATGTTCGGCGTGCCGGTCGACAGGCAGCTCGAGGGAAAGGGCGCCGCCGCCGAGCGATGCGTGATCACCACGCACAACGGCACGCATATGGACGCACCATGGCACTACCACCCGACCCAGGATGGCGGAAAGCCGGCGATGACGATCGACCAGATCCCGCTCGAATGGTGCATGGGGCCGGGCGTCAAGCTGGACTTCCGCGACAGGCCGGACGGCTACGTCTGCACGCCCGCCGATGTCGAAACGGAGTTGCAGCGGATCGGACACGCGCTGAGCCCGGGCGAGATCGTCCTGGTCAACACGCGCGCGGGCTCGCGCTACGGGCATGACGACTACGTTTCCGCCGGCTGCGGCATGGGCCGGGAGGCGACGTTGTGGCTGGTCGAGCGCGGCATCCGCGTGTGCGGCACGGATGCCTGGAGCTGGGACGCGCCGCTGATGTCGCAGGTCCGGAGGATTCGCGAGACCGGCGACTGGTCGCTGTTCTGGGAGGGCCACAAGGCCGGCGCCACCGCCGGCTATTGCCACATGGAAAAGCTCGCCAATCTCGAGAAACTGCCGCCCGACGGGTTCGAGGTGATCTGCTTTCCGGTGAAGGTCGAGCGCGCCTCCGCCGGCTGGTGCCGGGCGGTCGCCATCGTCGGCGAATGAACACGCGCCGGCCGAAGCCAGTGAGGAAGGACCGATGAGATTTGCCACGTTGCGAAACGGGACCCCCGACGGGCGCCTGCATTTGGTCTCGCGGGACAACAGCCGCGCGGCACCGGCCGCGGCGGCGACCACGCTGCAGGAGGCGCTGGAGCGATGGGAAGCGGTCGCACCGGCCCTGCAAGCCGAGTACGCCGACCTCAACGGCGGCCGCGTTTCCGCCGCCCGCCCGTTCGAACCCGCGCTTGCCCTGGCGCCGCTGCCACGCGCCTGGCAGTGGCTTGACGGCTCCGCCTACGACAGCCACGGCGCGCTGATGGCGAAAGTTTTCGGCATCGACGCCAAGGGCGGCAGCGACCGGCCGCTGATGTATCAGGGCATTTCCGACCGGTTCATCGCACCGATGGAGGACGTTCCACTCCCGTCGCAGGACGACGGCATCGACTTCGAAGGCGAGTTCGGCGTCATCACGGACGCGGTGCCGATGGGAACCAGGGCGGAGGACGCGGCGGCGCATATCCGCCTCGTGGTGCAGATCAACGACTGGAGCCTTCGCCGGATCGCCCCGGTCGAGATGAGGACCGGCTTCGGCTGGCTGCAGTGCAAGCCGCGCTGCTCGATGGCGCCGGTGGCGGTGACCCCCGACGAACTGGGCGACGCCTGGCGCGACTGCCAGGTGGCACTGCGGCTGGCGGTGGACTGGAACGGCAGGCGCTTCGGCAACGCGCACGGCTACGGCATGGCCGAAGGCTTCGACCGGCTGGTCGAGCATGCGGCCTATTCGCGCGACCTGGTCGCCGGCACGGTCATCGGGTCGGGCACGGTGTCCAACGAGGACTATCGCGAGGTCGGCTCCTCCTGCATCGCCGAACGTCGGGCCATCGAGATGATCGACGAAGGGGCGGCGAAAACGCCCTTCATGGCCTTCGGCGACCGGGTGCGCATGGAAGCCGTGCTGGACGACGGATCCCCGCTGTTCGGGGCCATCGACCAGGTCGTGATTCAGGCGCCCCCGCCCGGGCCGGTGCGATGAGCGGCGTCGCGCGAGTCGAGGGCGTCGCGCCCGCGGGCTTCGACCGCTGGACAACGCTCGGCGCCGATCTCGTCTCGGTGCTCGCGGTTGCGGGGATGCTCACCGGCGCCATGGTCGTCGTCGTCGACGTGCTGCTGCGCTGGCTGGCTGGATCGGCCGTCGTCGCCCTGAACGAGGTGATGAGCCAGGTCTTCGCGGTCGCCATCGCGGCGACATTGCCGGCCGGCGCCGCCCGCCGCGTCGATCTCAGGGTCGATCTGCTCGGCTTTTCGATCGGGCCTCGCCTGAACGGCTGGCTGACACTCGCGGGGTCGATGCTGCTGGCACTGCTGTTCGGCGTACTCGCCTGGCGCATCTGGGGCCTCGGCCTGCGCTTTCACGCGCAGGGGCGCGAGACCCTCATCCTGCTGTGGCCGGTCGCGCCGACCTATTTCCTGGTCGCGATCGCCATGGCCGGTGCGGCGATCGTCCACTTCGCCAACGCCGTCCGCGATGGGGCGGCACTTCGCCGGACGGCCGCGGATCGGGGAACCGGGCTCGCCGGAGCCGCCGTCGTCGCCGCGACGCTGCTTCTCCTGGCGGTCGCGATCGGCTGGGCGCTGGTCGATGTCGGCTCGATGTCCGGCTTCGCGGCCGGATACCCCGGAACGTTCGTGACACTCGCCCTCCTGCTGCTCTGGCTCTGCGTTATGGCGCAGCTGCCGCTCGCGCCCGTCACCGGCTTCATCGGGCTCCTGGGGACGACACTGCTCGTCGGCAGCCGCTCGGCCGGCAACGTCTTCGCCACCGACGCGATGGAATTCCTGACCAATCCGCAGGTGGCGACGCTGCCGCTGTTCCTGATGATGGGCAGCTTCGCCGCCGCCGCTGGCGTCTCGGACGACATCTACCGGCTGGCCTACTCGGTCCTTGGCCGCGTCCGCGGCGGCCTCGCCTATGCCACCGTGGCCGGCTGCGCCGGCTTCGGCTCTGTGAGCGGCTCCTCGGTCGCGACGGCGGCGACGTTCGGCCGCATCGCGCTACCGCAGATGATCGGTCGCGGATATGCCCCGGGTTTCGCGACGGGGACCGTCGCCGCGGGCGGCACGCTGGGCGCGCTGGTACCGCCTTCGGGCTCGCTCATCCTTTTCGCGCTGCTGACGGAGCAGTCCATTGCAACGCTCTTCGTCGCGGCGATGCTCCCGGCGCTGCTTGCCATCCTGCTCTACTTCGCGGCGATCGCTGTCGTTGTGAGGATGAGGCCGCAGGCGGCTCCGCTAATGGAGGCCGCGCCGGAACCCGTGCTGCCGGCACTTATCGCAGCCTTTCCCGTGATTGTTCTCTTCGCCGCCATCATCGGCGGTCTCTACGGCGGCGTCTTCACCGTCACCGAGAGCGCGGCGTTCGGCGCGGCCGGCGCCTTCGTGCTCGCGCTCGTGCGCGGCAAGCTCAACCGCCGGCGTTTCCTGTCCGTGATGTCGGAGACGAGCGCCACGACGGCGATGATCTACGCCCTGATCTTCGGTGCATTGATCTTCTCCTTCTTCGTCAATCTCGGCCAGGCGCCGGACCTGGTGGCACGCTGGATCGGCGATCTCCGGGCCGCCCCCATCCTGATCCTGCTGGCCTTCGTCCTCTTCTATCTCCTGCTCGGCGCCGTGATGGACAGTTTCGCCGTGATGGTCATCACCGTGCCGGTCGTGACCCCGATCGTCCTCGGCCTCGGCTACGACATCCATTTCTGGGGCGTTCTGATGCTCGTGATCGTCGAACTGGGCCTCGTCACGCCGCCCTTCGGCATCAATCTCTTCGTCATCAAGAGCCTGTACCCGGACGTGCCGCTGAGGACGGTCATGAGCGGCGTCGCGCCGTTCATCGTCGCGGACCTCGTCAAGATCGCGCTGCTGATCGCCTTCCCCGCGATCGCGCTGTGGCTGCCGTCGACCATGCGATAGCCGGCCGGTCAGTCCGTTGCGTTGGCGACGAGCTGATCGACGTCCCTGTCCGCCAGGAAGCCGGCGGCGAGGGCTGCGGTCGGTTTCAGCGGCGGCATGCCCGCGAAGAGCCTCTCGATCTCCGGGTCCGGTGCGTAGGCGATGCCCCTAACCGCATCGGGCCCGAAACGCCGCCCGAGCGCGGCGACGACGTCGCCGATCGGCGCATGCAGCGCGGGAAGCTGCCAGACACGCGACGGCCGCAAGGCGTCGCCCCCGAGCCGCGCTGCGTGAAGCAGGTTCTCCACGCAGACGCGCCGCGACATCCACCAGGAGGCGGCTGCGGGCCGCACGGGGCAGACATAGGGCTCGCCCGCCCTCGCCTTGTGGAAGAGCTGGCTCATGAACGCCGAGCCGTGCCCGGTCTCGGCAGGGGGACGGGGAACGATGCCCGGCAGCCGCACGCTGCGCGCGTCGATCGCGCCGCGCCGCGACAGGTCGGCCAGGTAGAACTCCGTCATGAGCTTGTGGGCCCCGTAGCTCAGCCGAGGCTGCGGCAGGATGTTCTCGTCGAAGGAGTGCGGCGGCAGGGCGCCGTAGACGGCGATGGTGCTGGCGAAGACGACGAGCGGACGCCGGGAATGAGCGTCTTGCGCCGCCAGACGGCGGGCGATACCGGCCGGCGCCGCCAGGTTGATGTCTTCCCCGCCGTCGGCGCGTTTCTCGGCGGCGGCGCCCGGCATGCTGGCGAGATGGAACAGGACATCCGTGGGCTCCCGCAGAAGCGCATCGAGATAGGCCGGCTCGGTGAGATCGCCGCAATGCCAGCGGGCGAAGCCGGGCAGCGCCAGATCCGAGGCGGCGCGGTCCGCCAGGATCAGTTCGTCGACGGGAACGCCCAGGGCGCCGCGATCGCCGGCCAGCCGGCGCGCGAGGCCGTCGCCGACGAAACCCGACGCGCCGGTGACGACAACTCTCATCGGCCGGCCGCGTTATGCCCCTTCAGCGCTTCCGCGATGTCGGGCGAATAGCGGGCGTCGACCAGCACGAAGAGCATCCGCGCCGGCGCGCCGGAACGGTTCGCCCAGGCGTGGTTCGTGCCGCGCTGGACGACGACGGTGCCCTTCTCCAGCTCGACTTCGCTGTCGTCGAGCACCAGTGTCAGGCGGCCCTCGAGAACCACGCCGTAATCGATCGTTTCGGTCCGGTGCATCAGCGGGTGAGGCGAATCCTCCTTCACCGTCGAGGCGGAGGCATCGCCCATCGACGCGAAATGCTCACCCATCCGTGCCGCGGCGGTTGCCAGGAATTCGTCGGAATCGGGCGGAATGTCGACGATGCGGATGCGTGTACCGTGGCGCGGTGGCGGCAGCGTCAGCGCGCCGATGGTCGGGTCTTCGCCATTGTCGATGACGGGCGGCGCGCCGGATGTCGCCCATACCTCATGGAAGAAGGTTCCGGGCACAGTCGGCAGTTCGACCGAGGTCGGCAATGGCCCGGCGCTGGCGACGACGGCCTTCCCGGTGGCGTCATGGCCGGTGACGATGCGGCGGATCGGCGGAAAGTTCACGAATCACCTCCTGAAGCCGGGCGCATATTTGCCCCTCACCCTGACGAGGCCGTCGCGCAGTTCGATCTCGACCGGCGTCAGGCTCTGCCCGAGGCACGGGCCGAGCACGCACTCGCCACTGGCGATGTCGAACAGCGCGCCGTGCGCGAAGCACATGATCCTTTCGCCCGACGGGTCGAGGAACTCGTCCTTCTTCCAGGCCATGCGCGCACGGTCGTAGTGGGGGCAGTGATTGCGCCACGCATGGACAGCCGCGCCGCGCCGCACGACGAACATCGTGTCGCGTCCCTCGCCCAGCGGATCGAAACCGCGGGATCTGCCGTCGACGAGGTCTTCGAGGCGGCAGAGCGGCTCGGCGATCTCGCGAGTTTCGGCCTTGTGGCGCTGCGCAACGCTCATGCTCAGCCCTGCTTGCCGGGAGGCGGCCCGCCCGGCGCCCATTTCTCGACGTTCTCGAACAGGAAGAGCTGCGCAGCCTCGGCCGACATCGGCGTCTCGCGCTCGGTCCACGCGCCGTCGTGGAGGTCCATGTCGGCGTCGTACTCGACATGCGTGCCGAGCGGCGAGTTGAAGTACCAGAACCAGTTCGATCCGAACTTGTGCCGGCCCGGTCCCCAGAAGCTCTCGTAGCCCTTCTTGACCATGCGCGATCCAGCCAGCATCAGTTCGGTCGGGCCCTGCATGTGGAAAGCCAGATGCTCCAGCCCTTGCATGTAGGCCGGCGTCTGGATCATGAACAGGACGTGGTGGTCGAAGTTCGACTGCGGGCGCAGGAACGGTCCGGTGTTGGTGAACTTGTCGGTGATGACGAATTTCAGCCGCTCGATGTAGAATTTCGTCAGCCGCTCCATGTCCGGCACGAAGTAGACGATGTGCGACAAGGTGCGCGGTTTGGCCTCGGCATCCTGGTTGGCGCCGAGCACGTTGGCCGGGCGGCCCGGTTTCGCACCGGGGCTGTTGATCATCTCGGCCGGCAGGTCGAGCTTGCGCCGCGTCGTCACGCGGAATCCGAGCGCGAAGTCGAGATCGTCGCGGCACGACAGCGAACCGTCGGCCTCGCGTATGATATCCCGGTCCTTGCCGAGTTCGGCCGCGATCTCCTCCAGCGTCTCCTGGTCCTCGACGCCGTAGATCGTCTTGCGCAGCATGGATGCCGTCGGAAGCGGCCTTGGCAGGGAGGGATCGCTCCGCTTGCGGATCGTGATGCCCGTGCCGTCGAGCGCATGGTAGCTGGCGCCGCCCTCGGTCCTGTCCACCTCGTCGAGGCCGTAGTCGACGAGGAAGGCGCGGCAAGCGTCGAGGTCGTCGACGCCGAAGATGAGTTCGTCTGGCCCGATGATACGCATTGGGTTTCTCCGCGTTAGAAGACGTCGTAATCGTTTGCCACGGTTATCCTGCCGGCGAAGCTGCGCCCGATCTCGGCGGTAAGCGCGGCGGGATCGATCCTATCGGGCGAGCCGGTGGCAATGTGGGCGACAAGTAGATGTTTCGCCCGTGCCGCCGTCGCCAGCCGACCGAGATCGTCAGGCGCGAGATGGTGGTCGGTCAGGTGCCTTCGAATGAAGGCAACCGCCTTCTCGGGCAGGTCGGGCGCTTGGCGAAGGACGCCGGCAAGCGTGTCATCGATGTCGATCACCTCGCCAACGAGGAGGTCGCAACCGGCCGCCAGTCTCTCCACCGCCTCCGAGCGGCCGGTGTCACCGGTGTAGACGATCGCGCGGTCGACCAGGTCGAAGCGCATCGACAGCGACTGGTAGCGTTCGTATTCGGGGGCGCCTGGCTCGAACGAATAGTGATTGTTTCGGCAGACGGTCAGCCGGAAGCCGGGGAAGTCGCGAACATCGCCGTCGCGCAATTCCTCGACTGTCGCAATCTGGTCACGCTTGAAACGTGGCGCGCCGGGCATGCCGTAGCCCGCCTCCATCGCGGGCTCCAGCGCGTCGAGCAAACCTTCGACCATGCGCGCGGTTCCCGGTGCGCCGTAGATCATCAATGGTTTCGGCGAGTTGGTCTGCAGCCTGAGCGCCATGATCGCGAACAGGCCGCCGAAATGGTCGCCGTGCAGGTGGCTGACGAAGGCACGCTCGATCTGCCGGCAGAGCACGCCGACGGCGGCCAGACGGTGCGCTGCCCCGTCGCCCATGTCGACCAGGGAGTGCACGCCGTCGACCGTCAACAGGTAGGCCGGCTGCCCCCGCGAAGGATGCGGCGTCGGCCCGCCGAGCGTACCCAGCACGGTGAACCTGTTCCCCTGCGCCGGTACGCGCCGCGCTCCGTCAGCCATGTCGCTACCTCGATCTGGTGTGGACTGGTGCAGCCGTCCCGGTGCCCGCAATGGCCGTCAGTTTGACTTGGCGGCCGCGAGCTCTTCCTTGAACATCTTGATCAGCTCGGCGCCGCCCGGCGCACGCTCGGCGAAACCGGCCTCGATGGCGGGCAGCATCTTCTCGCGAACGGCCGCAACATCCTCAGCGGTCGCCTGGGTGACCGTATGGTTGCCGCCGGACTCGACCGCCTTCATCGCACCGGCCTCCCACTCGTCGACGAACTTGCCGAAGGCACGGCTTGCCTCACAACCGGAGTGCTTCATGAGCACGGCTTGCGCCTCCGGCGACAGCGAATCCCATTTTTCCTTGGCCATGAAGACGACCCCGGCGGCGCCGCCGAGCGGCGTCACGTAATGGTTGGTCGTGACCTCGTTCAGGCGGAAACCCGGAAAGGCGGTGAAGTTGATGATCGTGCCGTCGGCGGTCCCGCGCTGGAGACCCTCGTACATCTCCGCGATGCCGAGCGAGAGCGGCGCGCCGCCGTAAGCGGCGACGATCGCGGCCGACGCCGGCGTCGTCGTGATGATCTTCTTGCCCGCAATGTCTTCGAGCTTCGTCGCGGGCGAGCCGTTCATGTGGAGGGAGGCCTGAGGAAACTCGACCCACAGAAGTGGGACGATATCGCCCAGCGCCGGCTGGAAAGCCCCCTTCTCGCTCATCCGGCACACCGCGACAGAGCCCTGCTCGGCCGTGTCGACCACGAACGGCAACGTGGCGACCAGCGTCGGCCCGAACTTACCCGGATTCTGGACCGTCAGGCCCCAACCGATCTGCACGACGTCGTCGATGACGCGGTCGTAGAAGTTGGTGTGGTTGGCGATCGTCGGGCCGTGACGAAGCTCTATGGTGACCGCGCCGCCGGAATCGGCGTTTACCTTTTCCGCCCACGGGATGAGGAACCCCTGATTGAGCGGGTGTTGCTCCGGATTCGTCGTGGCAAAGACCAGCGTCTCCTGTGCGCCGGCCTGGCCGGCAAACGCCATCGCCACACCGGCGAGCAGCGCTGTCATGAACGTCCTCATGCGATCCTCCCTCTTGGAACGGGCCTGCCTTCCGGTACCCATTTCCCGCGCGAGGCTATACGCCGCCCGTCCTTTCAGGAAATCCAATGATGGAATGCCATCTATTGAAACCTTGAATGCATGGCCGACCTGTGGCTCACTGCGACGGCGAGCCGGGGCAACGGGAGGAGAAGGCGGCTATGCGCTTCAAACGTCTTGACCTCAATCTCCTCGTCGCGCTGGACCACATGCTGCGCCTGCGCTCCATCTCGCGGGCCGCCGAGCAGATGAACATGAGCCAGTCGGCGATGAGCAATGCGCTGACCCGGCTGCGGGAGTATTTCGACGACCCCCTCTTGGTCCAGGTGGGGCGAAGGCTCGATCTGACGCCGCGCGCGCAAGACATGCAGGACCTCGTGCGCGACATACTGGTCCGGGTCGACGCGGCGATTTCCTCCGAAACCGAGTTCGACCCGGCCCGGTCGAACCGCGAATTCTCCATCCTGCTGTCCGACTTCACCATGCAGGTGCTGATGCCGCATGTGCTCCGCTTGGCCTACGCCGCATCGCCGTCGATCCGCTTCCGACTGCTGCCTCAGCAGACCTTTCCCTATCTCGAGCTCGACCGCGGCGAAGCGGACCTGCTGATCGCGCCGAAGGTGTTTTCGTCGCCCGATCACCCGAGCATGGCGTTGTTCGAGGACGAGTACTGCTGTCTGGTGTGGAAGGGCAGCCGGCTTGCGGATCGGCCCCTCACCGAGGAGGATTTCCTCTCGGCCGGCCATGTGCGCATGGTGCCCAGCACCGGTGCGAACTCATTCGAGGACCAATTCCTCGAGAAGCGCGGGATTTCGCGGCGCGTCGAAGTCAACTGCTACAGTTTCACGGCCCTGCCATACCTCATGCTGGGCACGGACCGCATCGCCACCGTGCACGGGCTGATCGCACGACACGCCGTTTCTCACCTGCCGCTGGTGCGTCAGCCGCTGCCGTTTCCCTGGATCGCGCTCGACGAGGTGCTGCAGTGGCACGGCCATCGCAGCCGCGATTCGGGCCTGCTCTGGCTCCGCGGCATCTTCCGGAAAGCCGTGGAGGAGATGCTGGCCGCCCCGATCCAATGATTCCGTGAATGCATCTCATCCATTCTCTTGATTTCCCAAATTGCCCGACAGTGGTTACGAGCCGGGGAAAGGGAGGAGAACATGAGGCTGAATTCTGTATTGGTCATCGGCGGCGGGATCGGCGGCCTGACGGCCGCCATCGCGCTCAGGCGCAAGGGCTATCCGGTCGAGATCATCGAGAAGGACGCGTCCTGGACCGTTTACGGCGTCGGCATCATCCAGCAGTTCAACGTCGTGCGCGCGATGGGCACGCTCGGCCTGCTGGAGGAATACCTGGCCGAGGCCTTCGGTTTTGATCTGACCGAGATGTTCGCGCCGACCGGCCAGAAGATCGCGGAGTTCCCCACGCCGCGCCTGGCGGGCGAGCAGTATCCGTCGAACGCCGGCATCCGCCGCACCGACCTTCAGCGCGTGCTGGCGACGCGCGCGAAGGAACTGGGCGTCGGGGTCCGGCTCGGCGTCACCGCCGAAACCCTGGCCGACGACGGCGAGGGCGTCGACGTCGGCTTTTCCGACGGCAGCCGCGGTCGCTACGACATCGTCGTCGGGGCCGACGGCGTCTTTTCGCGCACGCGCGCGCAGATACTCCCCGACGCGCAGACGCCCCGCTACACCGGCCAGTGGGTCTGGCGCTACAATTTCCCGCAGCCGCCGGATCTCCAAGGCATCCGCATCTTCACCGGCCCGCACAGCGCCGGGCTCGTTCCGCTCGGCAAGGGGCTGATGTACATGTTCCTGCTGAGCCAGGAGGAGCCGGAATTCCGGCTGGCGAAGGAGGGCGCCGCCGCGGTGATGCGCTCCCGGACAAGGGGTACCGCACCACAGATCGCCGCGCTCGCCGAGCAGATCACCGACGACGACGGCGTTGTGGGAAGGCCGCTCCAGACGGTGTTCGTCGATGGCGCCTGGCACAAGGGCCGCGTCGTGCTCATCGGCGACGCCGTGCATGCCTGCACCCCGCATCTGGCACAGGGCGCCGGTCTCGCCATCGAGGACGGCGTGGTGCTCGCCGACGAACTGGAGAAGGCCGACGATCCGCAATCCGCCTTCGCGGCGTTCCAGGAGCGCAGGTTCGACAGGGCGAAGTTCATCGTCGTCAATTCCGTCCGTATCGGCGACAGCCAGATGGGCAAGATCGGGAATCTCGACATGGCGGACCTGAATCGCCGCACGATCGCGCTGATGGCGCAGCCGATCTGATCCCGCGCACGCTGATGGCAAGGAGAGGGGCATGGCCCTGTTCGAGTATTTCCCCAACTACGTATGGAACCTGTCTATCTCGATCGCCATGGCGAGCGGGGCCGAGTTGGGCGAGATCATGGACATGTGCCAGCCGCTGCTGAAGAAGGCGGAAGCCGGCGAGGACGCCGGCACTGCCGACTTCCTGCGCGAGTGGGTCAGCGTCGCCGACAGGCTGATCGGGCTGGCCCGGGAAGACGAGGCGAAGGGCCGGCTCCTGTCGGCCGGGCCGAAGCTGCAGCGCGCAGCGCTCTATCTCCTGACGGCCGAACGCATGCAGGGACACGGCCATCCCGGCCGCGCCGAGACCTACGCACGGGCGCTCGCGGCCTTCGCCGAGGGCGTCCGCTACAGCCGCGAGAATGTGGAGCGCTTCGAAATTCCCTATCGCGACAAGGCGATGCCGGTTCTCTATACCCGGGCCGAAGGCGTCTCCGGTCCCGCGCCGGCGGTCGTCTACCTCAATGGGCTCGACAGCAACAAGGAACTGCTGTTCTGGTCGCGTCTGCCGCACGAACTGGCGAAGCGCGGCATTTCCACGCTCTGCGTCGACCAGCCGGGAACCGGCGAGACCTTGCGCCTGCATGGCCTTCCGGCGACGTGGAAGGCCGAGGAATGGGGCACGCCGGTCTATGAATGGCTTGCGGCGCGAGACGATGTCGACGCGACGCGCATCGGCGTGACCGGAATTTCGCTCGGCGGCTTCTACGCGCCGCGGGTCTGCGCCTTCGAGCCACGGTTCGCCTCCGGAGCGGTCTGGGGCGCCAACCACAACTGGGCCGAAGTCCAGCAGAAGCGCCTGAAGCGCGAGGGGGAGAATCCGGTGCCGCACTACTGGAAGCACGTCCAGTGGGTGTTCGGCGCCACCGACATGGACGATTTCCTGGAAAAGTCGGCCGGCATGCACCTCGACGGCGTCATGGAGAAGATCAGGGTGCCGTTCCTCGTCACCCACGGGGCGAAGGACCGGCAGATCGCCGTCGGCTACGCGCAGCGGAGTTACGACCAGCTCGTCAACTCGCCGCGCCGCGAGCTCAAGATTTTCACCGAGCGCGAGGGCGGCGTCGAGCACGTCGGCGCGGACAACATGAGCTTCGGCCGCTCCTATATCGCCGACTGGTTCGCCGAGACCCTGGGCGGACGATTGAGCTGAGCCGATCTCGCCCGGCCTGCGGGCATTCCTCTACAGCGCCGCGTGGCCGCTTGCAGGGCTCAGTGGATGCTCATCGCCTGTTCGTGCGGGCTGTGGTGCAGGACGACGCGGTTTTTCCCGGCTCTCTTGGCAGCGTAGAGCCTCTGGTCCGCCGTGCGCAGCAGCGTGCTGACGTCCTTGTCATGGTCGAACGTGACGCCGCCGACGCTCACCGAAACCCGCCGCATCTGACCGGCAAGTACCAGATCGGTCTCGGAGACGTTCCTGCGGATGCGTTCGGCGATGGCGGCCGCACGTTCCTGCGATGCACCCGGCAAGAGGACGCTGAACTCCTCGCCGCCGATGCGGCCGACCACGTCGAACTCGCGAACGGAATTCTTGATCGCATGCGCGACGGTCGCCAGCGCCACGTCGCCACAGTCGTGTCCGAACGTATCGTTGATCTGCTTGAAGTGATCGATGTCGATGACCAGGAGGGCGGCAGTGTCGTCTGTCCGCTGTCGATCCATCCGGTCGAGATAGCCCTCCACGAGGGAAACGAAGGCGCGACGGTTGAGGCAGGACGTCAGCGCGTCGGTCGACGCCACGACCATCAGCTCCTCGTGGGCGAGCGCAAGCTGCCGCTGCTTGCCGAGAAGGTAGCCGAAGAAAGGAATGCCGAGCACGACCGGGATGAGGACGTTGTTGATCGGCTTTTCGCCCCAACCCCAGGTTCCGGTTTCGAAGGAATAGCTGTCGATGGCGAAGGCGACGGCGATGCATGCGAGCGTCCCGATCAGGGTACCCGCCCAGACGCGGCCCCATCCTCGGGGTGAGAAGTCGAAAAGCTTGCCGCGCATCGCCGATCCGAAGCCCGAGTTCAGGCTTCAGCATACGCTTCCGAGGTTAATCGAGCGTTTGGCTTCGATCGCAAAGCCGAAGCAATTCCTGCGACGCCGCGCCCGCGTCAACCCGGACCGGGCGCGGGCCGGCCGCCGCCGCCTTGACGCGCGATGACCGCGTCCGTGTTGGCGAGAAGCCGCCTCACGGCCTTGCGCGCCGCATCGGGCCGTTGCAGGCGGATGCTCTTCTCGATGTCCTCGTGGAGGTCCTGGGCATGGCGGATGTCGTTCACCTCGCGCGTGACGAAGACGAACAGACCCTCGAGGGCGGAATCGATGAGGGCGCCGAGCGGCAGGAGCAGCTCGTTGCCGGCGGCGCGCAGAATGGCGAGGTGGAAGCGCGTGTCGGCTGCCGTGCGCTCGCTGAGCGTCCGTGCCGTGCCCATCTCGTGGCAGGCCTTGCTGATCGCTTCCATCTGGCTTTCGCTGCGACGCTGCGATGCGAGCGCCGCCGCCTCTGGCTCGATGATGTAGCGGAACTCCTGGACGGTCTTGAGGAAGGTGTGGCGCTCCGGCGAGGCCGCATACCAGGTCAGCACTTCGCGGTCGAGCAGGTTCCAGCGCTCGCGCGGTTCCACCCAGCTGCCGATCTTCGGGCGCGAGGCGAGAAGGTTCTTCGCCATCAGCATCTTGATCGCTTCGCGAACGACCGATCGGCCGACGCCGAACATCTCCGACCACTCGGCTTCGTTGGGCAGGATCGTGCCCGGCGGGTAGTCGCCGCGCACGATGCGCTGCCCGATCTCGTTGGCCACCGAGAAATGGACGAAGGTTCCGCCGATACGCGGCGTCTCCCGACCGATGCTGCGCGACTTGGTCGCCATTCAACGAACCGCTTTCGACATGTCGGCGTCAGCTTCCCGGATTTCGGCTTGCGCGAATGCGGTCGAACGCGACGGCCGTGATGATGAAGGTGCCCACGAACACTCCTTGCCAGAAGGGATTGATTCCGAGAAGGGTCAACGAGTTGCGGATCATCTCGATCAGGACCGCGCCGACCACGGCGCCGAAGGCGGTACCGCCGCCGCCGGCCAGGTTGGCGCCGCCGATGACCACGGCGGCGATGACGACGAGTTCCATGCCCGTTCCCATGCCCGTGGTGATCGTGCCGAGCCAGCCGACCTGCAGGATGCCCGCTATGCCGGCCATCAGCGCGGAGAGCATGTAGACGCTGACCTTGATGCGCTTGACCGGGACGCCGGTCAGCGTGGCGGCCTGCTCGTTGCCGCCGATGGCGAAGATGTGACGGCCCCAACGAGACCACCGGAAGGTGAAGCCGAAGGCGAGCGCGAAGACGACGAGGAAGATCGCCGGATTGGGCACGAAGATGTTTTGTCCGAGCCAGTTGAACAGGCCGCCGAGCGCACTGTCAGGCCCTGCCCAACCCGCCATCGTATTGAACCAGCCCCGTGTCGACCCGCCGCCGATCGCCACCATCTTTGCGTGGTCGATGCCGAACTGGTAGACCATCTGGTTGCCCGAAAGCACCATTGCGACGCTTCGCGCGAACGACATCATGGCCAGCGTCACGACGAAGGGCGGCATGCCGACATAGGCGATGAGGACGCCGTTGACCAAGCCGCAGGCAAGCGCGGCGGCGAGCGCGCAGGGCACGGCGATCCAGATCGGGTAGTTCCAGCTCATCATCATGCCGGCGACCATGCCGGCAAGGCAGAGAACGGCGCCGACCGACAGGTCGATGCCGCCGGTGATGATGACCGCCGTCATGCCGAGTCCGATGATGCCGACGAAGGCGCAGTTGCGCGCCACGTTGAACAGGTTCTGCGACGTGTCGAAGGACGTCGTCGCGAAGGACAGATAGGCGAAGGCCAGCACTGCGGCGAGGAAGACCCAGAAGGTCTGGCTCGCCAGTATCTGCCCGAAGGCGCCGTATTGTTGCTTGTCGATGGTGTCCTGAAGGCTGACGGCCATGGTTCCCGGCAACTCCTCGATGGTCAAGCGGTCTCGATCGCGCCGGTGATGAGGCCCGTGACCTCCTCCGGCGACGACGCCGATATGGGCTTGTCGGCGACCTTGCGGCCGCGCCTCAGCACGGCGACCCTGTCCGCGACCGCAAAGACGTCAGGCATGCGGTGGCTGATCAGGATGACCGCGATGCCGTGATCGCGCAGCCGCCGGATCAGGTTCAGCACCTCCGCCACCTGGCGCACGCTGATCGCCGCTGTCGGCTCGTCCATCAGCACGATCTTCGGCTCGGACAGGCGCGTGCGGGCGATGGCGACCGCCTGGCGCTGGCCGCCGGACATCTGGCGGACGAGGTCGCGCGGCCGCGTCTCCGACTTCAGTTCCGCGAAGAGTTCACCCGCCCGCGCATACATCCCCTTGTAGTCGAGGATCTTGAACGGGCCCCAGCCCTTGCGCAACTCCCGGCCGAGGAAGACGTTGGCGCCGGCCGTCAGGTTGTTGCACAGCGCAAGGTCCTGGTAGACGATCTCGATGCCGTTTCGCCGCGCGTCGACGGGCTCCGAGAAATGCACCTCGCGATCCCCGATGTGGATCGTCCCCGCGGTCGGCGGGAAGTTCCCGGCGATGATCTTCACGAGCGTCGACTTGCCCGCGCCGTTGTCGCCCATGAGGCCGAGCACCTCGGCGGGCGCGAGCGACAGGGACACGTCGGTGAGCGCATGGATCGCACCGAAGTGCTTGGAAATGTTCGTCAGCCTCAGCGCCGTCATGCCCACACCCGCCGTCGTCGCCCGATTATTAGCAAGCCAAATCGTGCCTCGGTCAATAGCGGCAAAAATTATTTATCAGATTTATCAGACAATATATTGACGCGTGCCGAGTGACCACGCTTTTATGGTGGCGGGAGGACACGCATGCTGATCCTGGTCACGGGAGCAACGGGAAAGGTCGGGCGCGCCCTCGTCTCGCGGCTGAAGAGCCAGGTGCCGGTGCCTGCCATCCGGGCGCTTTGCCACAACCGCAGGCTGCCGGAAGAGGACGGCCTTTCCGTCGTCGTCGGCTCGATCGCCGATCGCGCGGTGTGCCGCGAGGCGATGCGCGGGGTGACGCATGTCGTTCATCTGGCCACCTGCAAGGAGACGCCCGACGAGGTCATGGACGTTACCGTCAAGGGCCTTTTCTGGTTGCTCGAGGAGTTCCGGCAGAACCCGGACGCGAAACGTTTCGTCCTTGTCGGCGGCGACGCCGCGGTCGGTCATTTCTTCCATCGCCATCCCGCGCCGATCACCGAAGACGCGCCGCACAAGGCCTATCCCGGCTGCTACGCGCTTTCCAAGGTGCTCGAGGAAGTGATGGTCGAGCAGTACGGCATCCAGTACGGCATCGACTGGTGCTGCCTGCGTGCGCCCTGGATCATGGAGAAGGACGACTTCCGCTACAGCCTGTCCTTCGGCGACGACGTCTTCGGCGGACCCGATTGGAAGACGATGGTGCCGGAGGATGTCGCGGAACGCTCCCGCCGCGACAGCGCGGTGCCGCTGCTGCAGGAAGCGGACGGAACGCCGCTGAAGCGCAACTTCGTCCATGTCGACGATCTGGTCGAGGCGATCGTGCTGGCGCTCGACGCCCCGGCGGCCCGCCGGCGCCTCTACAACATCGCGATGGACGAGCCGGTGGACTACGGAGCGGTCGCCGCCTACCTCGCCGAGACGCGAGGCCTGCCGGCGACGCCCATCCGGGCGTCCTATGTCAGCAACTGGTTGGACAACAGCCGTGCCAAGGCCGAGCTCGGCTGGCGTCCGGCGTATGACCTTCGACGGTTGATCGATTCAGCCTGGGATTATGTCCGGCCGGCCGAAGAGCCGAGGCGGGTCTGGTATCCGGGATGAGCAAGCGAGGCGGGCCGTTCCCGCGAGATGTCATCAAGCCAAGGGAGGAATGAGATGAGGAAGACAATGCTTTTGGCCGCAGTCGCGGTCCTTGCCATGACCGCCGGCCAGGCCGTGGCGCAGGAGAAGAAGACGCTGGCCGTCGTGGTCAAGGGTCTCGACAATCCGTTCTTCACCGTGCTCGGCAATGGCTGCGCCAAGTGGAACGAGAACAATCCGACGTCGGAATACACCTGCCTCTATACCGGTCCGGCGCTGTCCTCTGACGAAGCCGGCGAGGTTCAACTCGTCGCCGACCTGATCGCGCGGCCGGACGTGGCCGGCATCGCGATCTCGCCGTCGAACGCCCCGGCCATGGCCGCCATGCTGAGGGAGAAGGCCCCGTCGATCCCGATCATGACGGTCGACGCGGACCTGCTTCCCGAGGACAAGGCGCTGCGCAAGACCTATCTCGGCACCTACAACTACGACATGGGCGTCAAGATGGCCGCGCACCTGAAGATGCTGAAACCCGAGGGCGGCTCGGTGTGCCTCCAGCTCGGCAACGTCGCAGCCGCCAACATCAACGAGCGGGCCGCGGGATTCCGCGACACGATCAGCGGCAGCAAGGGTATCGAGCGCCTCAAGGGCGAAGGCGGATGGACCGAAATCGACGGTTGCCCGCTCTACACCAATGACGACATCCCGACCGCCAACCAGCAGCTGGCGGACGTGACCGGCGCCAACGCCGATCTCGACGCCTTCATCCTCGTCGGTGGCTGGGCGCAGTTCGGCCCCGAGGCCTATGCCGCGACCACGACGGCGCTGGAACCGCGACTGAAGAGCAAGGATCTCGTCATCATCGCCGGCGATACGCTGCCGCCGCAGATGGACGCGCTCAAGGCCGGCCATAGCCATGTCCAGGTCGGCCAGCGGCCCTTCGAGATGGGCCTGCGCGCGCCGGACGTGCTGATCCAGCTCATCAAGGGCGAGACCGTCGAAGACCCGATGTTCACCGGCCTCGACGAGTGCACGCAGGAGACCGCCGCCACCTGCATCGGCGGCTGACCCCGCTGCGCCGCCGGACAACCTGCCCGGCGGCATTCCTCGACCGGCTGCCGCGCCGCATGCGCGACGCGGACGGTTTTCCTTGTCCCTAGGAATCGAAGGAGAGTGACATGAGATTGCGAATTTCGACGGTCGCCCTGACGCTCGTCGCCGCGCTGACGGCATCCACCAGCCTCGCTCAGGAGAAGAAGGCGCTCGCCTTCGTCGTCAACGGCGCGTCCGACTTCTGGAAGCTCGCCGAGGCCGGGGTGAAGAAGGCGCAGGCCGAACTGCCCAATTACGACCTGCAGTTCAAGTATCCCGAGCAGGCGGCCGCCGCTGTCCAACAGCGCCTGATGGACGATCTGGTCGCCGCTGGCGTCTCCGCCATCATGGTCAGCGCGGTCGACCCCAAGTCCTCGACCGACGCGCTCAATCGCATCGGCAGCCAGGTGCCGCTGTTCACGACCGACTCCGACGCGCCCGACACGAACCGCGTCGCCTATATCGGATCGTCGAACACCGACGCCGGCAAGCAGGCCGGCGAGATCGCGCTCAAGGCGCTTCCGAACGGCGGCAAGTGCATCGGTTTCGTCGGGCTGCCCGGCGCCGACAATGCGCGTGAGCGCATCGAGGGCATGAAATCCGTCATCGCCGGCTCCAAGGTGGAACTGATCGACGTGCGCGGCGACGACATCGACATGACGCGCGCCAAGCGCAATGTCGAGGACGCGCTCGCCGCGAATCCGGACATCGACTGTATGGTCGGCTTCTATTCCTACAATCCGCCGCGCATCTATGAGGTGCTCAAGGAGTCCGGCAAGCTCGGCCAGGTCACGGTCGTCGCCTTCGACGAGGATCCGATCACGCTGGGCGGAGTGCGGGAAGGCACCATCGCCGGCACGGTCGTCCAGGATCCTTATGAATGGGGCTACCAGGGCATGAAGCTGATGGCGAGATACCTCGAGGGAGACAAGTCGGTCATCCCCGATAACAAGTTGATCATCGTTCCCACGAAGATGATCGACAAGAGCAATGTCGACGCGTTCGAGGCCGAGCTGAAGGACAGGATCAGCGGCTGAAGCCTCGGGCCCGCAGGCCGGCTGAACACCTCCCGCCGGCCTGCACGGGCAATGTCTGCAACGCGCTGGGCGCCGACCGCACCGATCATGCCGATACCCTTTCTCGAAATGACCGGCATTTCGAAATCCTTTCCCGGGGTGCGGGCCCTCGAAGATGTCAGCCTTTCGGTCGCGCCGGGCGAAGTCATCGGCCTGGTCGGCGAAAACGGCGCAGGCAAGTCCACATTGATGAAGATTCTCGGCGGAGTGATCGAGCCGAGTGCCGGCACCATCGTGCTCGACGGGGAGCCCATCACCGGCCTGACGGTCGCCCGGTCGATCGCGGGTGGCATCGCCTTCGTGCACCAGGAACTCAACCTGTTCGAGAACCTCACGGTCGGCGCGAACATCTTCATCGGGCGCGAACCGCTGAAAGGCGGCCCCTTGCGCTTCGTCGACGAGCGCGCGCTCAACCGCAGGGCCCAGCCGCTGCTCGCGCAGCTCGGCGCCGATTTCGACGCCGCGACGCCGCTGTCCACGCTGTCTCTCGCCCAGCGGCAGCTGGTCGAGATCGCGAAAGCGCTGTCGCTGAAGGCGCGGCTCGTCATCATGGACGAGCCCACGTCGGCACTGACATCCTCCGAGACCGAGCGCCTGCTGACGACCATCGCGCGCCTGAAGGCCGATGGTGTTTCCGTCATCCTCGTCACCCATCGCCTCGCGGAAATCGAGCAAGCCGCCGACCGCGTCGTCGTGTTGCGCGACGGCCGATGCGTCGCCGGCCTCGACAGGGGCGCAATCCATGCCGACGCGATGATCCGTCACATGATCGGCCGCGATCTCAACACCCTGTATCGCGCACCGGCCGGGCCGCCGGGCGATGCGGTCCTCGAACTGGTCGCCGTCCGCACCGCCTACCGGCCCGACCAGACGGTGAGCCTCGAAGTGCGCCGCGGCGAGATCGTCGGACTGGCCGGGCTCGTCGGCTCGGGCCGGACGGAACTGGCGCGCACGGTCTTCGGCCTGGACGCCCCGCTTTCGGGAGAAATCCGCGTCGGCGGCCGGCCGCTGCCGCCCGCCTCTCCGGCCGCTACGATCGCCTAAGGCCTCTACCTCGTCCCCGAGGACAGGAAGCGTTGCGGCCTCATCCTCGACTTCCCCATCCGCTCGAACATCACCCTGGCCGATCTCGGCGCCTGCGCGCGCCGTGGGATGATCGACACGGCAGCGGAGGACCGCCAGGCGCGCATCCAGCGCGAAAGGCTCGATATCCGCGCACCCGGCATGACCGTCAGCGCCGGATCGCTCTCCGGCGGCAACCAGCAGAAGGTCGTGCTGGCGAAGTGGCTGTCGATGCGTCCGCGCGTGCTCATCTTCGACGAGCCGACGCGCGGCATCGACATCGGCGCCAAGAACGAGATCTACCGGCTGATGCGCGAACTCTCCGACCAGGGGGTCGGCATCCTGATGATCTCATCCGACATGGAAGAGATCATCGGCGTCAGCGACCGGGTCGCGGTCATGCACGAGGGTCGCATCGCGGGGCTCCTCGAGCGCGGCGCGCTCAGCGAACGGGCGATCATGTCGCTCGCCGTCGGCAGGCTGGCGGCGTGAGGAAAACGAAAGGACGTCGCGAACCATGATCGGCCGCAAGGACCTCGGGCTTCTCATCCTCATCCTCGTGGTGGGCACCGTCGTCGCGATCATCAACCCGAGGTTCCTGTCGCCGATCAATCTTTCCAACACCGCCAACCTGATCGGCCTGTTCGGCATCTTCGCCGTCGCCCAGGCCTTCGTCATCATCTCGGGCGGCATCGAACTGTCGGTCGGCTCGATCATCGCGCTGCTCGGCGTCGTCTTCGTCGACCTCGTCTCCGGCGGCACGTTCGCGCCGGGCGTGGCCGTGGTCATCGTCCTCCTTCTCGGCTGCATGATCGGCCTGGCGCACGGACTCCTCGTCGCGAAGGTGGGGCTCCAGCCCTTCGTCGTGACCCTGTGCGGCCTGCTGATCTATCGTGGCATCGCGCGTTACTACACGGAGGACGCCACCGCCGGCTTTCCCTTCGGCGCCTCCTTCCCCGTGCTCGAATGGCTGACGGCCGGCCGCTTCTACGGCGTGCCGCACAGCCTGATCGCCTTCCTCGCGATCACGCTCGTCATGGGACTCGTGCTGCACCGCTCGGTTTTCGGCCGCTATCTGTTCGCGGTCGGCAAGAACGAGGAGGCGGCGCGCTACAGCGGCATCAACACCGGCCGCGTCGTTGTCGCCGCCTATGTCATCTGCTGCGGCCTCACCGCGGTCGCGGCGATCTTCATCGCCATGTACACACGCTCGATCTCCCCGTCCTCGCACGGCAACTTCTACGAGCTCTACGCGATCGCGGCGGCGGTCCTCGGCGGATGTTCGCTGCGCGGCGGCGAAGGTTCGATCCTCGGCGTCGTCCTCGGTACCGTCCTGCTTCAGGTGCTGCAGAACCTGGTCAACCTCCTCGGCATCCCGAGTTCCCTCAATTTCGCCGTCATGGGGTCGGTGATCCTGCTCGGCGTCATCGCCGACGGACAGTTCTCGAAACGGAACCCCCGGTAGTCTGGCGCACGGCGTCCGGCCGCGGCCGCCCGACCACCGGTCGCGGGGCAAGGACGCGCGACGCCGCCGGCACGGCGACGCAATCAGAAGTCGATCGGTCCGAACGCGCCGGCATAGTGCTTGACCGACGGCGGCTCGGCGAAGTGCGGGCCGACCAGCGCCCGCCATTCGGCGAAGAGCGGCGAGCCGCGGAAGCCGACCGTATGGTCCTCCAGCGCGCGCCAGCGGATGACCACGTCGAACTCCGCCGGATCCTCGATGCAGCGCTCGAGCCCGAAGCCGAGGCAGCCCTCGGCGCGGCGGAAGATATCCGCCGCCTTCCGCACGGCGGCGACGAAATCCTCTTCCGACCCTTGCTTCACCCTGACGGTCGCGACTTCCGTGATCATGCGACGTTCTCCTGCGCCGGACCGGTGCGCCGTCGGCGACGCGAAGGCCCGCGCCCGTCACATAGGTCGATTCGACCGGGCCGGGATAGACGGTTCCCGGTGCCCGGCCGGGCCAGGCGGCCGGCGCAGCCCCCGGTGCAACACCGGTCGGGTCGCACGCCGAGGCGGCATGAATGCGTGCGCGACCGGCGGGAACCGGCCGGACGATCCGGATTCTCTGCCCGTTTCAGATCGCCGACCCGGCGGGCTTCGGGATCGTGGAAGGGGTCGCCAGGCCTTCCCGTCCCGGCGCGACCGCTACCGCCGGCGACTTCAGCAATCGGCGTCGCCGGCGGACATGCCGGCAATGCGGGCCCTCAGCTGCGAGAAGACAAGCCCGGCGGCGGGCGACAGCGGGCGGCTGGACGGTCGCAGCAGCGAATAGGGCGCGACGGCAAGCCCCTCGGCGACCGGCAGCGAGACGAGGCGGCCGCCGAGCCCCTCGCGACTGGCGAAGAACTGCGCGGCGGCCCGCGCGAACGGTGCGATCGCATTGGAACTCGCGATCAAGGCAAGCATCATCAACGTCGACGACGTGCTGATGACGCGGGCCGGCAAGGCGACGCGCCGCTCGATCAGGAAATCTTCCACCGCCTGCCGCATGAGGCCGCCGAGCGGCTGAAGCACCCAGTCGAACTCCACGCATTCCTCGAGCGTGAGCCGCACGCGCCGGGTCAGCGGGTGCTCGTCCCTGACCACGAGCACGACCGGCTCCGGTCCGATCGGGTCGGCGACGAACGCCACCCGGTCGATGTCGGCGGGAATTCGGCCGATGTAGAAGTCGAGTTCGTCGGAGAGAAGCAGGGGCGCGAGCCGGTCCGACGTGTCGACCACCACATTGGCATTGATCCCCGGATGGGTGACGCGAACTTGCCGGAGCACCGGCAGGACATGTTCCATCGCCGCGCCGGTCACCGCGCCGATCGAAACCGTTCCGCGGCGCCCGGCATCGAACTCGTCGATCTCGCGCGAGGCCGCGTCGAGTTCGTTCAGCAGCCGCTGGGCGACCGCGGCGAAGCGGCGGCCCGCTTCCGTGAGTTCGATGCCGCGCGCCAGGCGGCGGTAGAGCTCCGCGCCGGCAATGCGCTCGGCTTCGGCGAGCAGACGCGACGCCGCCGGCTGGGTCATGACCAGCTGGGCGGCCGCACCGCTCACCTGGCCGGTCCGCCCGACTGCGGCCATCACGCGCAGATGAGCGAGCTTGAGAC
This sequence comes from Hyphomicrobiales bacterium, assembly GCA_012842935.1. Classification (GTDB taxonomy): domain Bacteria; phylum Pseudomonadota; class Alphaproteobacteria; order Rhizobiales; family Rhizobiaceae; genus DUSC01. Next base: position 37,183 of record DUSC01000072.1, read on the forward strand.
CGCGTCTCAGCAGCCTGTCGCGGAATTCTTCAGGACCGTTTGAACGCGGCGGCAAGGCGAATCCCTGGATTTCGGCACCGATATATCATTTCCGATATAGCTTTAAATCACAAATCGATTTGACGGTAATATGAGCTGACGGTAGCCGTTGCGCAGCCGACGGAGGTGGTCGGCACCAAGGGAGGAATTCATGCGTACTCTTCGTATCGCGCTCAGCGCTTTGGCGCTTGGCGCCGTGATGTTTGCAGCCCCGGCGTGGTCCCAGTCCAAGGGGCTGATCGGCATCGCCATGCCCACAAAGTCGTCCGCCCGCTGGATTTCGGACGGCAATTCGATGGTCGAGCAGTTCAAGGCCGCCGGTTACGAGACCGACCTGCAGTACGCCGAGGATGACATCCCCAACCAGCTCGCCCAGGTCGAGAACATGATCACCAAGGGCGTCAACGTGCTGGTGATCGCCGCGATCGACGGCACGACCCTCTCCAACGCGCTGGCCAACGCAGCCGCGGCCAACATCAAGGTGATTGCCTACGACCGCCTGATCCGTGACAGCGGTGATGTCGACTATTACGCGACCTTCGACAACTTCAAGGTCGGCGTGCAGCAGGCCGAAACGCTGGTCGACGGGCTGAAGGAGCGCTTCGGCGACGTCAAGCCGTGGAACGTCGAGCTGTTCGGCGGCTCGCCCGACGACAACAATGCCTTCTTCTTCTACAACGGCGCCATGTCGGTCATCCAGCCGCTGATCGACGACGGCTCGATCGTCATCAGGTCCGGCCAGATGGGCATGGACAAGGTCGGCACGCTGCGTTGGGACGGCGCGGTCGCCCAGGCGCGCATGGACAACCTCCTGTCGGCCAACTATACCGATGCGCGCGTCCACGGCGTTCTGTCCCCCTATGACGGCCTGTCGATCGGCATCATCTCGTCGCTGAAGGGCGTCGGCTACGGGTCGGGCGACCTCACCATGCCGATCGTCACCGGCCAGGACGCCGAGATCCCGTCGGTCAAGGCCATCCTGCGCGGCGACCAGTACTCGACGATCTTCAAGGACACCCGCGAGCTCGCACGCGTCACGGTCGGCATGGTTGACGCGCTGCTGAAGGGTGGCCAGCCCGAGATCAACGACACCAAGACCTACGACAACGGCGTCAAGGTCGTGCCGTCCTACCTGCTCGAGCCGCTTAAGGTGACGGCATCGAACTGGAAGGAAGTGCTGGTCGGCAGCGGCTACTACAAGGCCGAGGAGATCGAGTAAGCTCCTCCCGGGAGCACCGGGCCGGTCGCCCCGCGCCGGCCCGGAAGCCCGGCCATCCGTGGGTCCGCAGCGAGACGGCGTCGTGGAAACCATTCTGGAAATGCGCGGCATCACCAAGGCCTTCCCGGGCGTGAGGGCCCTGGACAATGTCAGCCTTTCGGTGAAACGCGGCGAAATCCATGCCCTGGTCGGCGAGAACGGCGCCGGCAAGTCGACCCTCATGAAGGTCCTCTCCGGCGTCTACCCGGCCGGACAGTACGAGGGCGAGATCGTCTTCGACGGCAAGGTCAAGGCTTTCTCGGGCATCGCCGATTCCGAACGTGAAGGCATCATCATCATCCACCAGGAACTGGCGCTGGTTCCGCTGCTCTCGATCGCCGAGAACATCTTCCTCGGCAACGAATGCGCTCGCGGCGGTATCATCGACTGGGACGAGACCAACCGGCGCACGGCCGCGCTGCTGGCCCGCGTCGGGCTGAAGGAGCGCCCCGAAACCAAGGTCACCCATCTCGGCGTGGGCAAGCAGCAACTCGTCGAGATCGCCAAGGCGCTGTCCAAGGAAGTCCGCCTGCTGATCCTCGACGAGCCGACCTCGTCGCTCAACGAAAGCGACAGTGACGCCCTCCTCGAGCTGCTCAAGGAGCTGCGCGACCACGGCATCACCTCGATCCTGATCTCCCACAAGCTGAACGAGATCGCCAAGGTGGCCGACACGGTGACGGTGCTGCGCGACGGCACCGCCGTATCGACGATCGATTGCGCAATGGGCATGGACGAGGACCAGGTGATCCGCGACATGGTCGGCCGCCCGCTTGCCGACCGCTATCCGCCCCGTTCGCCGAAGATCGGCGCAACCGTGTTCGAGGTGCGCAACTGGACGGCGTGGCATCCGATCGACCGTCATCGCAAGGCCGTGGACAATGTCTCCTTCAGCCTGCGCGAGGGCGAGGTCCTCGGTTTCGCCGGCCTGATGGGCGCCGGCCGCACCGAACTCGCCATGAGTCTCTTCGGACGCTCCTACGGCGTCGGCATCGAGGGAGAAGCGTTCGTCCGCGGCCGCAAGGTCGACCTGTCGTCGGTGCCGAGGGCGATCGCTGCCGGGCTCGCCTACGTCACGGAGGACCGCAAGTCGCTGGGTCTGGTGCTCGATCAGACCATCCGCAACAACGTGCCGCTCGCCAATCTCGAGGCGATCGCGAAAGCCGGCGTTGTCGACCGCGAGAAGGAGGGTGCCGTCGCCGAGGAGTATCGCCGCCGCATCCGCATCCGCTCGTCATCGATCGAGCAGGCGGCGGTGAACCTCTCCGGCGGCAACCAGCAGAAGGTGGTTCTGGCGAAATGGCTCTTCGCCGATCCCGAGATCCTCATTCTCGACGAGCCGACGCGCGGCATCGACGTTGGGGCGAAGTTCGAGATCTACACCATCATCCGCGACCTCGCCGCGGCCGGAAAGTCGCTGATCGTCATCTCGTCGGAACTGCCGGAACTGCTCGGCATCACCGACCGGCTCTACGTCATGAACCGTGGCCGCATGGTCGGCGAGATGCCGACCGCGGAAGCCACCCAGGAGAAGATCATGTCCGCAATCATCAGATCGGAAGGTGCGCGCGATGTCTGACACGACCGCTGGCACGACGACCGGAGCGGCTCGACAGAGCGGGATGCGCTTCCTTCGCGACAACCTGCGCGAATACGGCATCCTGATCGCGCTGATCGCCATCATGGCGTTCTTCCAGTTCGCCACCGGCGGCATCCTTCTGAAGCCGGTGAATCTGACCAACCTGATCCTGCAGAACAGCTACATCGTCATCATGGCGGTGGGCATGCTTCTTGTCATCGTGGCCGGTCACATCGACCTCTCGGTCGGTTCGGTGTGCGGCTTCATCGGCGCGCTCGCGGCGGTGATGATCGTGCAGTGGAACGTGAACTTCGTGCTGGCGTCGATCCTGTGTCTCGCATTCGGGGCGGCGATCGGCGCCGCGCAGGGCTATTGGATCGCCTATCACAGGATCCCGTCCTTCATCGTCACGCTGGCCGGCATGCTCGTGTTCAAGGGGCTGGCGCTGTGGCTGCTCGCCGGCCAGTCGGTCGGTCCCTTCCCGCCGACCTTCCAGCTCATCGCCTCCGGGTTCGTCCCCGACCTCTTCGGCGTCGGCAAGCCGAACGTGCTGTCGCTCGTCGTCGGCGTCGGCCTTGCCGTGCTCATGGTCGCGCTCGCCGTGCGCAACCGGCGGCGCCAGCAGGCCAACGGCACGCTGGAGGAGCCGTTCGGCCTCTTCGTGGCCAAATACGCCATCATCTTCGTCGCGCTGGTCTACATGAGCTGGCTGATGGCCTCCTTCCGCGGCCTGCCCAACGTCTTCATCGTCATGGCGCTTCTCATCGCGCTCTATTCGTTCGTCACCAACCGCATGACGATCGGCCGGCGCATCTACGCCATCGGCGGCAACGAGAAGGCCGCCAAGCTCTCCGGCATCCGCACCGAACGGCTGGTGTTCCTCGCCTTCGTCAACATGGGCATGCTGGCCGGCCTCGCCGGGCTGATCTTCGCCGCACGGCTGAACACGGCAACCCCGAAGGCGGGACTGGGCTTCGAGCTCGACGTGATCGCGGCCGTCTTCATCGGCGGCGCGTCGATGGCGGGCGGAGTCGGCACCGTGATCGGCGCGGTTATCGGCGCCTTCATCATGGGCGTGATGAACAACGGCATGTCGATCCTCGGTGTCGGCATCGACTACCAGCAGGTCATCAAGGGCCTGGTCCTTCTCGCCGCCGTCATCTTCGACGTTTACAACAAGAACCGCGGGTGACCTCCATGCTGCTCTCCCAGATCGCGAATCCGGACGGATCGATCACGGTCGTGGCACGTGAAGGCAAGGAGGCCTATGCCGTGCGCGGCGTCGGCAGCGTCTACGACATGGTCCTCGACTGCATCCGCTCCGGAAACGCGGACCTGGCCGCCCACGTCTCGGCGCTCGGTCTCGGCGCGGCGATGGATCTGGAGCGCGCCTACGAGGACGGACGTCTCCTGCCGCCGATCACGCATCCCGACCCGGCGCACCTCTATCTCACGGGCACGGGCCTCACCCATCTCGGCTCGGCGTCCGCCCGCGACGCGATGCACCAGAAGCAGGGTGCCGACGCCGAGGCGAAGCTCACCGATTCGATGCGGATGTTCCGCATGGGCCTGGAGGCCGGCAAGCCGGCTGGTGCCGAGCCCGGGGTCCAGCCGGAATGGTTCTACAAGGGCAACGGCCACACCGTGGCGGCGCCCGGCGCCCCGCTGGTTTCGCCCGCCTTCGCCGAGGATGCCGGCGAGGAGCCCGAGATCGCCGGCGTCTATGTCATCGGCGACGACGGCACGCCGTTCCGCATTGGCTTTGCCCTGTCCAACGAGTTCTCCGACCATGTGATGGAACGCGTCAACTATCTCTACCTGGCGCATTCCAAGCTGCGGCCGGCGTCGTTCGGGCCGGAAATCCGCGTCGGCGCCCTCCCCTATGACGTGCGCGGCACCTCGCGGATCCGGCGCGCCGGCAGGCTGATCTTCGAGCAGCCGTTCCTGTCGGGCGAGGCGAACATGTCGCATTCGATCGCCAATCTCGAGCATCACCACTTCAAGTACGGACTGTTCCGTCGTCCCGGCGACGTCCACGTCCATATGTTCGGCACGGCGACGCTTTCCTTCACCCATGGAATCCTCGCCGAGCCCGGCGACGAGTTCGAGATCGAGGCCACGTTGTTCGGCCTGCCGCTTCGCAACCGCCTCGCCGTCGAGGCAGCGGCGGCACCCGCCGGCCGCGTCGAGGTTCGCGCGCTATAGGAACTTTCCGCATGGCATTCCGAAAGGCCGACTGGCCGCGCAGGCTCCGCTCCACCGAATGGTTCGGCGGATCTTCCCGCGATCACATCTATCATCGCTCCTGGATGAAGAATCAGGGTCTGCCCGCCGACCTCTTCGACGGGCGGCCGGTGATCGGCATCTGCAACACCTGGTCCGAGCTGACGCCGTGCAACGCGCATCTGCGCGACCTCGCGGAGCGGGTGAAGCATGGCATCTACGAGGCAGGCGGCCTGCCCGTCGAGTTCCCGGTCTTCTCGACGGGCGAGAGCACGCTGCGTCCGACGGCGATGATGTTCCGCAACCTCGCCGCGATGGACGTCGAGGAGGCGCTCCGCGGCAATCCGCTCGACGGCGTCGTGCTGCTCGCCGGCTGCGACAAGACCACGCCGGCCCTGCTGATGGGGGCGGCGAGCGTCGACATTCCCGCCATCCTCGTCTCCGGCGGCCCGATGCTGAACGGCTGGTTCCGCGGCGAGCGCGTCGGTTCCGGCACGGCGCTCTGGCAGATGTCGGAGGCGATCAAGGCGGGCACCATGTCGCGCGAGGATTTCCTCGAGGCCGAGCAGGCCATGTCGCGCTCGCCCGGTTCGTGCAACACGATGGGCACGGCCTCGACCATGGCCTCGATGGCCGAGGCGCTGGGCATGGCGCTGTCCGGCAACGCCGCGATCCCGGCGGTGGACTCCCGCCGGCGCGTCATGGCGCACCTCACCGGCCGGCGGATCGTCGAGATGGTCAAGGACGATCTCAAGCCCTCCGACATCCTCACCCGCCGGGCGTTCGAGAACGCGATCCGCGTCAACGGCGCCATCGGCGGCTCGACGAATGCGGTGATCCACCTGCTCGCCATCGCCGGCCGCGTCGGCGTCGACCTCACCCTCGACGACTGGGACCGGCTCGGTCGCGACGTACCGACCATCGTCAACCTGATGCCGTCGGGAAGATACCTGATGGAGGAGTTCTTCTACGCCGGCGGCCTGCCGGTGGTCGTCAGGCGTCTCGGCGAAGCCGGGCTGTTGCACAAGGACGCACTCACGGTCTCCGGCGGACCGATCTGGGACGAGGTGAAGGACGTGCGCAACTGGAACGAGGATGTCATCCTGCCCGCCGAAAGGGCCCTGACCGCCCAGGGCGGAATTGCCGTCCTGCGCGGCAATCTCGCACCCGGGGGAGCCGTGCTCAAGCCGTCGGCCGCGAGCCCGCACCTGATGAGGCATCGCGGCCGCGCCGTCGTCTTCGAGGACATTGACGACTACAAGGCGAAGATCGCCGACGAGACGCTCGACATCGACGAGACCTGCGTCATGGTGCTGAAGAACTGCGGGCCGAAGGGCTATCCCGGCATGGCCGAAGTCGGCAACATGGGGCTTCCGCCGAAGGTCCTGCGCAAGGGCATCACCGATATGGTGCGCATCTCCGACGCGCGCATGTCGGGCACCGCCTACGGCACGGTGGTGCTCCACGCCGCGCCGGAGGCGGCCGCGGGCGGCCCTCTGGCCATCGTGCGCGACGGCGACATGATCGAGATCGACGTCGAGTCCCGCCGTCTGCATCTCGATGTCCCGGAAGCCGAGATCGCCGCGCGTCTGGCCGCCTGGACGCCGACGGTCGCGCCGCCCGCGGGCGGCTATGCCCGCATGTTCGCCGAGCACGTGCAGGGCGCCGACACCGGCGCCGATTTCGACTTCCTCAGGGGATCGCGTGGAAAGGCGGTGCCGCGTGACAGCCACTGACCCCATTCGCGTGGCGATCGTCGGCGTCGGCAAGATCGCGCGCGACCAGCACCTGCCTTCCATCGCCGGCAACCCCGCCTTCGAGCTCGCCGCGACGGTCTCCCGCAGCGGCGGCATCGACGGCGTGCCCAACTTCGCCACCGTCGAGGCGCTGCTTGAGGCCCGGCCCGACATCGGCGCCCTGTCGCTCTGCCAGCCGCCGCAGTTCCGCTACGACGCGGCCGCGAAGGCGCTTTCCGCCCGCCGCCATCTGATGCTGGAAAAGCCGCCGGGCGCCACGGTCGGCGAGGTCCAGGCGCTCCAGGCGCTCGCCGCCCGCAACGGCGTCACTCTCTTCGCAACCTGGCATTCGCGCTTCGCCGCGGCCGTCCAGCCGGCCCGTCAATGGCTCGCCGACCGTGTGCTCCGGCGCGTCACCGTCACCTGGAAGGAGGATGTCCGCCTTTGGCATCCCGGCCAGGCCTGGATCTGGCAGCCGGGCGGGCTCGGTGTCTTCGATCCCGGCATCAACGCGCTGTCCATCGTCACGGCGATCCTGCCGCAGCCGCTCCGCCTGGTCGGTGCCGTGCTGGAGTTCCCGGCCGGCCGCGAGGCGCCGATCGCCGCACATCTCGATTTCGCCGGCGCCGGCGGCCTCGTTGCGACGGCCGACTTCGACTGGCGGCAGACCGGTCCGCAGACCTGGGACATCGAGGTCGAAACCGATGCGGGCGTGCTCACGCTCGCCATGGGCGGCGCCCGGATGGCCGTCGACGGAAGGCCTGTGGTCGCGGGCGACGACCGCGAATATGCCGGCATCTACAGCCGCTTCGCCGGACTGATCGGCCGCGGCGCCAGCGACGTCGACCTGGCCCCCCTCGTCCAGGTGGCCGACGCCTTCATGCTCGGCCGCCGCAAGGTGGTCGAGGCGTTCGAAGACTGACGATGGGCGCGACGCGACAACAAGGACGGGCCGCGACCGCCGTCGCCGGGCGGCGGCGATGAACGCATCTCCCGCCGCCGTCGCGTGGATCGCCGTCGACTGGGGCACCACCAACCTGCGCGCCTGGGCGATGGCCGGCGACCGGGTCCTCGACGCTTCGGCAAGGCCGCTCGGCATGGGCGCGCTGAAGCGCGAGGAGTTCGAACCGGCGCTGCTCGAAACGGTCGGCGGCTGGCTTTCCGACGGCCGTACCGTGCCGGTGGTGGCCTGCGGCATGGTCGGCGCGCGCCAGGGGTGGGCGGAGGCGCCCTACGTCGACACGCCGTCGCGACCGCTCGACGCCGCCCGGTTCGTCCGCGTCGCGACCGCCGACCGGCGCATCGCCGTAACCATCATCCACGGCATGTGCCAGATCGATCCGGCGGACGTCATGCGCGGCGAAGAGACCCAGCTCGCCGGACTGCTGGCGCTGGAACCCGGCTTTTCCGGAACCGCCTGCCTGCCCGGCACCCACAGCAAATGGGCAACGCTGGGCCGCGACCGTGTCGCCGGTTTTCGCACTTTCATGACCGGAGAGATCTTCGCGCTGCTCAGCGAGCAGTCGATCCTCCGCCACTCGGTCGGCGACGCGAGCGAGCCCGACGAAGGCGCGTTCGCGGAAGCCGTCACCGAATCCGCCTCGGCGCCGGGAGCGCTGGCTGCCTGGCTGTTCTCGACGCGGGCGCAGGGCCTCCTCGGCACGCTGCGGCCCGCCGAAGCGCTCGCCAGAATCTCCGGCCTGCTGGTCGGCATGGAAGTCTGTGCCATGCGCGCCGCCTGGATCGAGCGGCCGCTCGTGTTGATCGGCGCGCCGGCGCTCTGCGGCCTCTATGCCCGCGCGCTCACGCTGCTCGGCGCCCGTCCGCCGGCCCTGATCGACGCGGAACGCTGCACGCTCGCCGGCCTGGCCGCCGCCCGTCGGCTCCTTGCCGGATAGACGGGCGGTCGAACGCTGCGACGGCCCTCACCGCGGGCCGTGCCGCGGCCGGGCGCGTCGTCGCCGGGGATCCTGCCGCCGGGTTTCCGGTCCGGTCTTCAGCCGATCGAGCTGCTTTGCGCCAGACGTCTGAGCTCGGCCAGAGTCGTTTCCTCGTCGACCGTCGTCGCATCGACCCGCTGCAGATAGGGACACGTCACCACCGCGATGGCGTCTCCGGACGGGCCGAAGATCGGCACCGATAGGTCGCGGACGCCGACGAGCTGGAGACTGGCGCCCGTGCGGTGACCCTGGGCGCGGATCAACTCCAGCGTACGCTCGATCGCCGCCACGCGCTCCTCGTTCTCCTTGCCGCCCCAGATGGCGAGCGTTTCGCGGATCCTTTCCGGACTCTGGAAGGCGAGCAGGGTCTGGCCGGAACTCGTCGTCGCGAGATCGAGGCGAGCACCGACGCGCAGCCGGAACTCCCAGTTGGCCGGACCGCTGGCCTGGGCGACCACCACCGCGGCCCCCCTGTCGGGCATGACCAGGTGGACCGACTGCTGCGTCCGCTCGGTGAAGGCGTCCATCAACGGCTGGGCCCGCGCCACCAGCCGGCGCACCGGAGGATGCTGGCTGCCGAGCACGAAGAGTTTCATCGTCAGCGCATAGCGGTCGCCTTCCGCCGACCGGCTGACATAGTCGCGCGCCACCAGCCGCTCGAGCATCCTGTAGATCTCGCTCTGGCTGCGGCCGATCGCCTTCACGATTTCGGCGCGGGTCAACGCGCCCGGTTGTCCCGACAGGAACTCCAGGATGTCCAGCCCCTTGTCGAGCGCCGGCGCCCGGTACCTGTCGACGTCGTCTCTCCTCGCAGTCAACCGATCCCCCTTCGTTGCGAACGCCGGACAATAGCGCCGTCGCCGGCAAAACGCCCCTTGCAATTTGCATTCATATATGAAAAACATGTTCACATGTAAACGCATTCGGATTTCGGTCCGGCTCGGGAGGAGCTGTAAACATGCGTCTGGGGGGAAGCGGATCCTCATATCCGCGGCCGCGAACGGCATCGGCCGAGGCAGCGCGCTCGCCTGCGCGGCAGCCGGGGCCGAGGTGCTGGCCGTCGACATCAGCGAAAGCGGTCTTCTGTCGCTCGCCTCCGAAAACGGGGCGATCTCGACGCACGTCCTCGACGTCATGGATAGCGCCGCCGTCGACGCATTCGCTTTGAAGGCTGGCCGGCTCGACGGACTCTTCAATTGCGCCGGCTTCGTCCATCACGGCACGATCCTGGAGGTGACCAAGCAGGACTGGGCCTTCAGTTTCGACCTCAACGTCACGTCGATGTACCGGATGATCCGGGCGTTCCTGCCCGGCATGCTCGAGCGCGCGGCGGAGACCGGCAGCGCCTCCATCCTCAACATGGCCTCGATGGCCTCTTCGATCAAAGGCTTCCCCAACCGGGCGCTCTACGGCGCCAGCAAGGCGGCGGTGATCGGTCTGACCAAGGGTGTCGCGGCCGATTTCGTGCGCCGCGGCATCCGCTGCAACGCGCTCTGCCCGGGCACCGTCGACACGCCGTCGCTGCGCGCGCGGATCGCCGCCGCCGCCGATCCCGTCCAGGCGGAGAAGGATTTCATCGCCCGGCAGCCGATCGGTCGGCTGGCGACCGTCGACGACATCACGCCGATGGTCGTCTACCTCCTCGGCGACGAGAGCCGCTTCGTCACTGGCCAGGCGGTGCTCGTGGACGGCGGGGTGACCATCTGATGGAAGCCCGGGAAAGGCCTCCTCTGGTGTCGATGGCCGGCGTCGACAAGTCGTTTCCCGGCGTCAACGCACTGCGGGGCGCGCGGTTCGAGCTGCGTTCCGGCGAGGTCCATGCCCTGATGGGGGAGAACGGCGCCGGCAAGTCGACTCTGATGAAGATTCTCGCCGGCATCTACCAGCGGGACCGCGGCGCGGTGCTGATCGACGGCCGGCCGGCCGCCCTCGGTTCGCCGCGCGCGGCGCAGGAACTCGGCATCGCCATCATCCATCAGGAACTGTCCCTGATGCGCGACCTCACCGCCGCGCAGAACATCCTGATCGGCCGCGAACCGCGCCGGGCGGGCGGCCTGCTGCTCGACGAGGCTGCGCTGAACGCGACCGCCGCCGACATCTTTCGCACCATCCATCTCGCGCTCGATCCGCGAACCGTCGTCCGCGGCCTGACGATCGCCAGGCAGCAGATGGTCGAGTTCGCCAAGGCGCTCTCCTACCGCTCGCGCGTCCTGATCATGGACGAGCCTACGGCGGCGCTGAACGACGCCGAGATCGCCGAACTCTTCGCCATCATCGGCAAGCTGAAGGCCGAGGGCGTCGGCATCGTCTACATCTCCCACAAGATGGACGAGCTGAAACGCATCGCCGATCGGGTTACGGTCATGCGCGACGGCGAGACCGTAGGCACCCTGCCGGCGGCCGAGACCCCGGTCGAGACCGTCATCGCCATGATGGTCGGGCGCAAGCTCACCGACGAGGCCGCGGAGGCGCCCGACCTGTCGGCCGCGCCGGTGGCGCTCGAAGTGCGCGGGCTCACCCGCGGGCGCTGGATTCGCGATGTCAGCTTCGATCTGAGAAGGGGGGAGATCCTCGGTTTTGCCGGGCTGATGGGCGCTGGCCGCACCGAAGTCGCACGCGCCGTCTTCGGCGCGGATCCGCGCGATGCCGGCGAGATCCTCGTCCACGGCCGGAAGGTCGACATTCGCCAGCCGCGCGACGCCGTGCGCGCCGGCATCGGCTATCTCTCCGAGGACCGCAAGCAGTTCGGCCTGGCGACAGGCATGGACGTGCGCAACAACATCGCGCTGGCCAGCCTCTCGCGCTTCACCGGGCTCGGCGGCGTGCTCGACGAAAGCGCCATGCGGGAGGTCGCCGGCCGCTACATCGAGACGCTGGCGATCAAGACGCCTTCCGACCGTCAGGAGACGCGGCTGCTGTCGGGCGGCAACCAGCAGAAGGTCGTGATCGCGAAGTGGCTGCTGCGCGACTGCGACATCCTCATCTTCGACGAGCCGACACGCGGCATCGACGTCGGCGCGAAGAGCGAGATCTACAAGCTGCTCACCGGGCTCGCGGCCCAGGGCAAGGCGATCGTCGTCATCTCGTCGGAACTGCCCGAAATCCTGCGCCTGTCGCACCGCATCGCGGTGATGTGCGAGGGGCGGATCACGGGCTTTCTGCCGGCCGGCACCTCGCAGGAGGACATCATGCGACTGGCGACCCGCCGCAACACCGATGCGGACGAAATAAGGAGGGCCAGTTGACCATCGCCGAAAACACCGCCGGCACGCTGTCCGGAATCCGCAAGTCGGGTGCGCACCACAAGCTGCTCGCTTTCGGCAGCCTGATCGTTCTGGTCGCCGTCTTCTCGGTCGCCTCGCCGAACTTCCTCCAGACCAACAACGTCATCGCCATCCTGCAGGCGACGTCGGTCAACGGCGTGCTGGCGATCGCCGCGACGCTCGTCATCATTTCCGGCGGCATCGATCTCTCCGTCGGCACGCTGATGACCTTCTGCGCCGTGATCGCGGGCGTGCTCCTGACCTTCCTCGGCCTGCCGATGGTCGTCGGCATCCCCGGCGCGCTTCTCGCCGGCTTCGCATCGGGCGCCTTGACGGGCGTCCTGATCACCAGGCTGCGCATCCCGCCCTTCATCGCCACGCTCGGCATGATGCTGATCTACAAGGGCCTTTCGCTGGCGATCTGCGGGGCCAAGCCGATCTATTTCAACGACACCCCCGGCTTCACCGACATCTCGACCGGCTCGCTGATCGGCGCGATCGTCCCGGCCCTGCCGATCCCCAACGGCGTCCTCATCCTGTTCCTCGTCGCCTTCGGCGCCGCGTTCGTCCTGCAGCGGACCGCGCTCGGCCGCTACACCTTCGCGCTCGGCTCCAACGAGGAAGCGCTGCGCCTGTCCGGTGTCGGCATCGACAGCTGGAAGATCGCGGTCTACGCGGTCGCCGGCGGCATCTGCGCGATCGCCGGCATTCTGCTCGCCTCGCGCATCAATTCGGCCCAGCCGGCGATCGGACAGGGCTACGAACTCGACGCCATCGCCGCGGTCGTCATCGGCGGCACCTCGCTCTCGGGAGGCCGCGGAACGATGCTCGGCACGATGATCGGCGCGCTGATCATCAGCGTGGTCGCCAACGGCCTGCGCATCCTGTCGGTCCCCCAGGAATGGCAGATCGTGGTGACCGGCTCGATCATCATCCTTGCCGTCTACACCGACAATCTCAGGCGCCGCGGCGCATGAGGACAAGACGCGCGGCGGCTCGTCACCGCGCCAAGATCAAGAAGGGCAGCCAGCCCCGAGAACCCGTGCAAATCAACTGGAGGATTACATGTTCAACAGACGCAGTCTGCTAGGCCTCATGGCCGCGACGATGCTCGCCGGAACGGCGACGATCGCGGCCGCCGAGGAGAAGCCCTACATCGCCCTGATCTCGAAGGGCTTCCAGCACCAGTTCTGGCAGGCTGTGAAGCTCGGCGCCGAAAAGGCGGGAGAGGAATTCAACGTCGACGTCACCTACGAGGGTCCCGACGGCGAAGGCGCCGTCGACCGCCAGCTCGACATGATCTCGGCGGCGATCGCCAAGAAGCCGGCAGCCATCGCCATCGCGGCGATCGACAGCCAGGCGACCGTGCCCCTGCTGAAGCAGGCGCAGGCCGCAGGTATCACCGTGATCGCCTTCGATTCGGGTGTCGCCAGCGACATCCCGATCACCAATGCCTCCACCGACAACCTCGCCTCGGCGGCGCTCGCCGCCGAAAAGCTCGCCGAGATGATCGGCGACGAGGGCAAGGTCGCCGTCGTCTCCTTCGACCAGACCAGCCAGACGGGCATCGAGCGGCGCGACGGCTTCGTCACCCAGATGAAGAACGCCCATCCGAAGATCGAGATCGTCGCCATCGAATACGGCGGCGGCGACCACCTCAAGTCGGCGGAGATCACCAAGACGCTGCTCCAGGCCTACCCCGACCTCAAGGGCATCTTCGGCACCAACGAGGGTTCCGCCATCGGCGTGGCGATCGGCAAGAAGGAAGTCGGCAGCAACGTCGTCGTCGTCGGCTACGATTCCGGCAAGGCGCAGACCGATGCGATCCGCGACGGCACGATCGCCGGCGCCATCACGCAGAATCCGGTCGGCATCGGCTACGAAGCGGTCAAGGCCGGCGTCATGGCGCTCAGGGGCGAGAAGGTTCCCCCGCACATCGACACGGGCTTCTACTGGTACGACAAGTCCAACATCGACGATCCGACGATCAAGGCCGTGCTCTACGATTGATCGCCCCCCGCCCGGCGCGGCCGATCGACCGCGCCGGGCGCCATTTTCGAGGAACCGCAGAAGGTCGGGCCCCATGAGACTTCTACGCTACGGACCGCGCGGCGCGGAGCGCCCCGGACTGCTCGACGCGGCCGGCAGGGTCCGCGATCTCTCCGCCCATGTCAGGGACATCGGCGGCGAAACGCTCACCCCCGAGGGCCTCGACCGGCTGCGGGCGCTCGATCCGTCGTCGCTGCCCCTGGTCGAAGGCCGGCCGCAGGACGGGCTGCGCCTCGGCCCCTGCGTCGGCGCGGTCGGCAAGTTCGTCTGCATCGGAATGAACTACGCCGACCATGCGGCCGAGACCGGCGCGCCGATTCCGGCGGAACCGATCGTCTTCGCCAAGTGGACCAGCGCCATCGTCGGCCCCGACGACGACGTCGAGATCCCGCGGGGTTCGGTGAAGACCGACTGGGAGGTCGAACTCGGCGTCGTCATCGGCAAGCCCGGCCGCTACATCGACGAAGCCGACGCGATGGACCATGTCGTCGGGTACTGCGTCGTCAACGACATCTCCGAACGCGAGTTCCAGCTCGAGCGCGGCGGCCAGTGGGACAAGGGCAAGGGCAACGACACGTTCGGCCCGCTCGGACCGTGGCTGGTCACCGCCGACGAGGTGGCGGACCCGCAGAACCTCCGCCTCTGGCTGGAGGTCGACGGACGCCGCTTCCAGGACGGCTCGACGCGCACCATGATCTTCACGGTGCGCGGGATCGTCGCCTATCTCAGCCGCTTCATGAGCCTTCAGCCGGGCGACGTCATCTCCACCGGCACGCCACCCGGCGTCGGCCTGGGGCAGAAGCCGCCTGTCTTCCTGCGCCCCGGACAGGTGATGTCGCTCGGCATCGAAGGGCTCGGCAGCCAGCGCCAGCGCGTCGTCGACGCCGCCTGAACCAGTTGAGGAGACCGTTTCGTGACACGCATTGTCGACATGCAGGTCCTCGACCTGCGCTTTCCGACTTCGCTTCACCGCGACGGGTCGGACGCCATGAATCCGGACCCCGACTATTCGGCCGCCTACGTCATCCTCGAGACCGACGGGCCGCACCGGGGCCACGGGCTGACCTTCACCATCGGCCGCGGCAACGATGTCTGCTGTGCCGCCATCCGCGCGATGCGCCATCTCGTCGTCGGCCTGGACATGGACTGGGTCGCCGCCGACATGGGCCGGTTCTGGCGGCACGTCACCTCGGACAGCCAGCTGCGCTGGATCGGTCCCGACAAGGGCGCGATCCATCTCGCCACGGGCGCCGTCGTCAATGCGGTGTGGGACCTGTGGGCCAGGATCGCCGGCAAGCCCGTCTGGCGGCTGGTCGCGGACATGACCCCGGAAGAGGTCGTGCGCTGCATCGATTTCCGCTACATCACCGACTGCATCGGCCCCGCCGAGGCGCTGGCTCTGCTCCGGGCGCGCGAACCGGGCAAGGCCGATCGGATCGCTGCCCTCGAGCGCGGCGGCTACCAGTGCTACACCACCTCGGCAGGCTGGCTCGGCTATGACGACGACAAGCTGAGACGGCTGTGCCGCGAGGCGGTCGACGCCGGATTCGGCTACATCAAGATGAAGGTCGGGCGCGATCGGGCCGACGACATCCGCCGCCTCACGATCGCCCGCGACGAGGTCGGCCCCGACATCAACCTCATGATCGACGCCAACCAGGTCTGGGAAGTCGACCAGGCGATCGGCTGGGTGCGCGAGCTCGCCTTCGCGAGACCCTGGTTCATCGAGGAGCCGACCAGCCCGGACGACATAGAGGGCCACCGCAGGATCCGCGAGGGCGTGGCGCCGGTAAAGGTCGCGACCGGCGAGATGTGCCAGAACCGCATTGTCTTCAAGCAGTTGATCATGCGCGGCGCCGTCGACATCGTCCAGATCGACGCCTGCCGGCTGGGCGGCGTCAACGAGGTGATGGCCGTCCTTCTCATGGCTGCGAAGTACGGCCTTCCCGTGTGCCCCCATGCGGGCGGCGTCGGATTGTGCGAATATGTCCAGCATCTCGCCATGATCGACTATGTGTCGATCGCCGGAACCAAGGAGGGACGCGTCGTGGAGTACGTCGACCACCTGCATGAGCACTTCCTCGACCCCTGCGTCGTGAAGGACGCCGCCTATATGCCGCCGCAGCGCCCGGGATTCTCGATCGAGATGCGGGCGGAGACGTTGCGCGACTACCGTTTCCACCCCGTCCGCCGGGCGGGGACGGCATGAAGGCCTCGGACATCGTCCCCCTGCGCGCCGCGCGGCCCGTTCCGCTGACACGCATGGGCTTCGGCGGCGCGCCGCTCGGCAACCTCTACCGCAAGGTGCCGGAGGCGGACGCACAGGCCGCGGTCCGCGCCGCCTGGGAGGCGGGGATCCGCTATTTCGACACCGCCCCGCAATACGGGCTCGGCCGCTCCGAGGAGCGCATCGGCGCAGTGCTCGCCGGCTTCGGCCGATCGGCGTTCACCCTGTCGACCAAGATCGGCCGGCTCCTCGTCGACTGCGCGCCGCACGAGGTCACGCCGGAGGCGTTCGTCGACGTGCCGCAGAAGCGCATCGTCTTCGACTATTCCTACGACGGCGTCATGCGCAGCCACGAAGAGAGCCTCGGACGGCTCGGCCTCGACGCCGTCGACGTGCTGCTCGTCCATGACGTCGACGTCGTCTCGCAGGGCAGCCGGGAGGCGTCCGACGCCCGCGTGCGCGAATTGTTCGATCGCGGCGGCTATCGCGCGCTCGTCGAACTCCGCGACGCCGGCATCGTCAAGGCGATCGGCGCCGGGGTGAACGAGTGGGAGGTCTGCGAGAGGCTCATGGGCCTCGGCGACTTCGACTGCTTCCTGCTTGCCGGCCGCTACACTCTGCTCGAACAGGAGGCGCTGGACAGCTTCCTGCCGCTTTGCGTGGCGCGCGACGTCGCGATCATCCTCGGCGGCCCCTACAATTCGGGCATCCTCGCCACGGGTGCGGTCGAAGGCGCACGCTACAACTACGCGCCTGCCCCGCCCGTGATCCTGGACCGCGTCCGCCGCATCGAGGCGGTCTGTGCCGACCATGGCGTCCGCCTTGTCGAGGCGGCACTGCAGTTCGTCGTTGGTCATCCTGCGGTGCGCACCGTGATCCCGGGTGCTGCCAATGCGTCGGAGGTCGCGGCGAACGTCGCGATCTTCTCGCAACGTCTGCCGGATGCGCTATGGTCCGACCTCAAGGCCGCCGGCCTGCTCAGGCAGGACGCGCCCACACCGGGAGGAACCTGATGCTGCGTGGAATAGACCCGATCCTTTCGCCCGATCTCCTGCGGATCCTCGCCGCGATGGGCCACGGCGACGAGATCGTCATCGCCGACGCCAATTTTCCGGGCGAGTCCAGCGCCCGCCGTCTCGTGCGGCTGGACGGCATCGATGCGGTGCGGGTCGCCCGCGCCGTGCTCGCCATCATGCCGCTCGACTCCTTCGCCGAAGACCGCGCCGTCAGCATGGCCGTGGTCGGCAATCCGGCGCAGGTGCCGCCGGTGGTGAAGCTGTTCCAGAAGGCCGTTGACGAGGTTGCCGACCACCCTGCCCGCATCGTTCCGGTCGAGCGCTTTGCCTTCTACGACCGCTCGCGCGCCGCCTACGCCATCGTCCAGACCGGCGAGACCCGGCTGTACGGCAACCTGATCCTGAAGAAGGGCGTGATCTTTCCGTCGGCCGAGCAAGAATGAAGCGCGTCGATGCCCACCAGCACTTCTGGCTCCTGTCGCGCGGAGACTACGGCTGGCTGACGCCGGACCTCGGAGCGATCCATCGCGACTTCCTTCCGTCCGACATCGAGCCGCTGCTCGCGCGCCACGGCATCGCGTCGACCGTCCTCGTGCAGGCCGCGCCGACGGAGGCCGAGACGCTCTACATGCTCTCGCTCGCCGACCGGCACCCCTTCGTCGAGGGCGTGGTCGGCTGGACCGATTTCGCCGCGGAGGACGCGCCGGCGGCCATCGCCCGCCTCGCCCGCCATCCGAAGCTCAAGGGCCTGCGCCCGATGATCCAGGACATCGCCGACGTCGACTGGATGCTGCAGCCTGCGCTCGAACCGGCCTTCCGCGCGCTCGCCGCGGCCGATCTCGTTTTCGACGCGCTGGTGCTGCCGCGTCATCTCGACAACCTGTTCCGGCTCGCGCAGCGCCACCCCGACCTGCGCATCGTCGTCGATCACTGCGCCAAGCCGGCCGTCTCATCCGGCGATTTCGCCGGATGGGCCGAGGGCATGGCCCGTATGGCCGCCGAGACCGCCGCCGTCTGCAAGCTGTCGGGACTGGTCACGGAAGCCGGCGCCGAGTGGTCCGTGGAGCGGTTGCGTCCCTATGTCGACCACGTGCTGTCGGTGTTCGGTCCGGGACGGATCCTTTGGGGAAGCGACTGGCCCGTGTGCACGCTCGCCGCAAGCTACGACGACTGGGTCGCGGCGACCGAACGGTTGCTCGAAAGCTGTTCCGGCGACGAACGCGGGGCGATCCTCGGCGGCAACGCCGCGGACATATACCGCCTTCAGGTCCCGGACCGGGTCGAATGTCGGGAATAAGTCGGCCGAACCACCCACTCCCTCCAACGGAATCAATGCCTTGCGCAATTCCGTCCGCATTTTTATCCCCCTGCCTGAAAGACCGCCATAGGATATGTGCGGCCAATGGAGGCCCCGAATTGGAGGGCACGTTGCAGGACCGGCGGACATTCTCGCGCATCGCGGCGGCACTTCTCGCCCTGGCGTTGCTCGCCGAGCGCGCTGCCGGCCGCTCCTATCCCGTCCGCTTCCTCGTGCTTGCCATTCTCGGCCGGGCCGAGGCCGTGGCGCGGGCGTTCGTCGCCCGGGAAATCGGGGGCGGCGGGCCGGGCCCCGACTGGCCCGGCCACGCCGAACCGCCCGTCCTGCACGGCAGTCCCGCTGACGCCGGGATGCTCGCCCTGCGCCTGCGCCTGCTCGCCGCCGTCCTCGACGCGCTTGCAGGCGCGCACCGCCGTCGCACCGCACTTTCCGCCAGGGAACTTTCCTCCGACGGCGGCGCGCCGTGCCGGGACCGGCTCGGC